>VGZG01000050.1 GCA_016872675.1 Planctomycetota bacterium | reverse complement strand
TGTCCGGCTCGTAGCAGATGTTGCCGGTCACGTCGGCCTTCTCGAGGCCGCCGATGCGGTGCACGAGCCCCTTGGTGCCCGGCCGCGCCCACGGCCGCGCCAGCGTCTTCGGATCGCGCGCGTACGGCAGGAACTTGACGCCCGGGTCGCCGGCCGGCGCGAACGCCACCGGGATCGCCGGCAGCGCGTCGGGGTCGGGCAGCAGCCACGGCTCGCTGCCGTTGGCGATGTACCCGTCGGACAACACCACCACCGGCGCCATGTGCTTGGTGGCGATGCGCACGGCCTCGTAGCCGACTTCGAACGCATCGGCGGGCGTCGACGCCGCCAGCACGCAGACCGGCGACTCGCCGTTGCGGCCGTACATGACCTGCAACAGGTCCGCCTGCTGCGTCTTGGTCGGCATGCCGGTGCTCGGGCCGGCGCGCTGCACGTCGATGACGATCAGCGGCAATTCCGCCATCACCGCGAGCCCCATCGCCTCGCTCTTGAGCGCGATGCCGGGACCCGACGTCGACGTGATGCCGAGGCACCCGGCATACGACGCGCCGATCGCGGCGCAGACGGCGGCGATCTCGTCCTCGGCCTGGAAGGTGACGACGCCGAGGTGCTTGTAGCTGCTCAGCTGGTGCAGGATGTCCGACGCCGGCGTGATCGGGTAGCTGCCGAGGAACAGCTGCAGGCCGGCCTTCTGCGCGCCGGCGACGAGGCCGAGGCAAAGGGCCTGGTTGCCCATGATGTTGCGGTACGTGCCCGGCTTCATCGGCGCCGGCGGCACGCGGTACGCCGTCTGGAAGACCTCGGTGGTCTCGGCGTAGGCGAAGCCGGCGCGCATCGCCGCGAGGTTGGCCTCGACCAGCTCGGGCTTCTTGCCGAACTTCTGCGCGATGGCCTTCTCGGTCGGGGCCACGTCGCGGTGGAACATCCAGTACAGGATGCCCAGCGCGTACATGTTCTTGCAGCGGCCGCGGGCCCGGTTGTCGAGCGGCGAGCTAGCCAGCGCCTCCTGCGTGCGCGCCTCGAGGTCGACCTCGATCGTGCGGCAGCCCGACAGCGAGCCGTCGGTGCGCGGATCGGTCTCGTACTTCGCCTTGCGCAAATCGAGTGGCGAGAACGACGCGGTGTTGAGCAGCAAGATGCCGTCCTTCTTCAGCTCCTTGAGATGGACCTTCAGCGCCGCGGGGTTCATCGCCACCAGCACGTCAGGCGCGTCACCGGGCGTGTGGATGTCGAAGCTCGAGAAGCGCAGCTGGAAGGCCGAGACGCCCGGCAGCGTGCCGGCGGGCGCCCGGATCTCGGCGGGGAAGTCCGGGAACGTGGCGATGTCATTGCCCATCAGCGCCGTGGTGCGCGTGAACTGATCGCCGGTGAGTTGCATGCCGTCGCCGGAGTCACCGGCGAAACGGATGACGACCTGATCGAGGTCTTGCAGGCCCTTGTCGTGGTCCGTCGTCTTCGAGTGGGTTGGCATCGGGCGCGAACTGGGGAACGTCGACTATATGCCGCTTCGCTTGCGGTGCACGCGGGTCTGCCCCGACCGCCGTCAAGTCGGCCTCGCCCCCCCCCTGCCGATGGACCGTCGGCATGGCACGGCGCATGGACAGTTGTCGGGCGGTCGGCCTCCTCGCCGCCGCGGCCAGGGCGACCATGCCACGCCGCCGGCCCCCGCGCCGGCCGAACGTCCTGCCGACGCTGGCAAACGCATCGGCGTCGTCGACGCCGCCACGATGCCGTGCACGCCCAGGCGCAACGCTGCGGCGAGCCGTTGGCGCCGACCGCCGCGCGCGTGCAGGCCGACCTCTCGTCGCCATTATGTAACTGCTGCGCCAGCGCTCGACGTCGACCCCCCGCGTACTGCCGGCGACCGTCGACATGGGCGCCGCGCAATACTGTCAGTGCGCGGCCGACGCGCAGTCGGCCGCGCCGGCAAAGCGACGGCGGCGGCGATTCCTACGCCTCCCCCTCCCACTGCGCTGCACATTCGCTCCAATGGTCGATGCGCGTGGACTCGTCGCACCGCGCGCGCCCTCTCGTCTCGCCCTCTCGTCTCCCACATGCCCACCCAGCTCGGCGCCTATTGCCAGCGCTTCGACGCCATGGTGCGGCCCGTGTTCGCGCCGCTCGAGCGCGCGCTCACGGTGCTCGCCGCAACGGCGGCCGACGTGCCGGGCAAGGCGCTGCACGGTCCGCTGCGTGAACTGCGGCACCAGCTGCAGGCGCTTTGCGACAAGGTGCAGGAGCAGCACGCGTACGTGCTGTTGTTCGGCCCGCTGAAGAGCGGCAAGTCGACGCTGATCAACGCGCTGGCCGGCGCCTACGTCAGCGAGGTCAGCAGCCTGCCCGCGTACCCCTGCCTCGTGTTCGTCGGCGCCGGCCCGCGGCGCGAGCACGTGGCGACGCGCTACGACGGCACGACGCAGACCTGGACCAACGCGCAGGAGTTCGTGCGCGACCTCGGCGCCGCCCACGTCGAACTCGTCGTCGCGCTGCGCCAAGCCGAGCAGAAGGGTCTCGCCTTCGAGCCGGCGGAGCGCTTCCCGCAGGCGATCCGCCGCGTCGACGTGCGCGTGCCCAACAGCGCACTCGCCGCGACCGGCGCCGTGCTGGTCGACACGCCGGGCCTCTACACGCGCATGCGCTTCGGCTACGACCGCTTGACGCGCGAGTTTCGCAACGCCGCGGCGTGCGCGGTGTTCGTTGTGCGCAGCGACACGCTGTTCCTGGAGCAGGCGTTCGCCGAGTTCCACCAGTTACTCGACCATTTCTCGCGCGTGTTCCTGGTCGTCAACGTCGACAGCAGCAAGCGCGACCTGTCGCCCGACGGCAAGCTGGTGCCGAGCCTCGAGCAGACGCAGCCCGAGCGCGTGCTCGACGCCTTCGAGGCGCTGGCAATGACGCCGCAACTGCAGGAAGCGTTGGCTGACGGACGGTTGCGCCTGTGCGCCTGCGACCTGCAGCGCGCCGCCAGTTGGTCGCTGCAGCGCGCCGAAGGTTCTCCGGCGCCGGCCGACTTCGCCGCCTTCGAGGCCGACCTGCGCGGTTTCCTCGGCAGCGCCGAGTACCTCGCGGCGTTCCTGCGCGACTCGCTACAGCGAGCGCGCTCGCTGCTCTCGGAGGCCGGCATCCTGCTCGCCGGCGCCGACATGCAGCGCCTGCGCCAGCGGCTCGCCGAGCACGACGAACGTGTCGGCTGGACATGCGGCGAGGAGCAGCAATGGCTCGCCGCGCTCGCCATCGATCTCGTGCCGGTGTTCGCGCCGATCACGGCGGAAGTCGCCGCCGCCGCCGCCAGCGCCGCGCGGGACGCCGGCGCCCGGCTCCTGAGCGGCCTTGGCGCGGCGACTGACACGTGGTTCCTGTCCGGCGACAGCCTGCAGACGCTGCAGCGCGAACACTGGCAACCATTGGTGCGTGCGTACCGCACCGCTGCGGCCACCGCCGGCCGAGCCGCTGTCGCCGCCGCGCTCAGCCAACCGCAGTGCAACCTCGCGCTGCCGGCCGGCGTCGGCGAGGTGCTGCGCCGCGCCGGGGTCGACGCGCACGCGGTGCTGTTGCGCGCCCTCGATCGCCTGGACGAAGTCGCCTGGGCCGACGCCGACAACGTGCCGATCGACGTCGCCGCCATTCCGTTGCGACGCACGCTCGCCGACCTCCTGGCCTTTCGCAGCGGCGCGCGCATGCGCGAGCGCACGTTCGGCCCCTCGGCGGCGCCCGACGCGCGCATTCCCGCCGCCGAGAAGTCCGCGCGTCTTGGCGAGGCCGGCCGCCTACACCTGCATCAGTGCTTGGCGGGCTTCCGCGCCGGCCTGCCGGCCGCGACCGATGCCGCGCTTAGACGGCACTTCGGCGAGCGCTTCGCCACCGCCGGCGCCACAGCGCTGCGCGACGCGCTGGCGACCTACGGCCCTGCCCTGCGCCAGGAGCGCGCTCAGCATGAAGCCGACAGGGCGCGATTGCAGGCGTTGGCGCTGCCGGTGCGCGCGCTCGCCGTCGCGGCGCACGAACTCCTGCCGCAAATCGCCGAAATCGGCCGCGCCTTCGGCGTCGACGTCGCCGGCGCGCCGGCGCGCCACGTGCTGGTGCCCGCCCCGCCGCGCGCCGAGGCGCCGCTGCCGTCCTGAGCCGACCAGCCCGCGCACTGCTCCAGCATGCAACCGACGCCCGCCCCGGCGAAAGGCCGCGACCTCAGGCCAGGCGCGCGACGGCGCGGTAGCGCGCCAGCGTCGAACGCACGCGCGACAGCACCTCGTCGCCCGGCATCCCCATGAACAGTTGGATCGCCTCGCGCACGCTCGAGACCGCGAACACCGCGAACTTGCCGAGCGCGACCGCCTCGCAGACCTCGGCGTCGAGCATCAGGTCGCCGACGTTGGCGCGCGGCAGCACGACGCCCTGCTCGCCGGTGAGCCGGCGCGCCTGGCACAGGCGGAAGAAGCCTTCGATCTTGGCGTTGACGCCGCCGACCGACTGGACCTCGCCCTTCTGGTTGACCGAGCCGGTGACCGCGAGGTGTTGCGCCAGCGGCACGCCCGACAGCGAGCTCAGCAGCGCCAACAACTGCGCCAGCGACGCCGAGTCGCCCTCGACGCCGTTGTAGAGCTGCTCGAAGCAGATCGTCGCCTGCATGCAGATCGGCCCATCGCGCCCGCACTCCTGCAGCAGGAAGCCCTCCAGGATCATCACGCCCTTGTTGTGGATCGGTCCCGAGAGATTGGCGAGGCCTTCGATGTTGACGAGGCCGGCGCGCTGCGCCGTCGAGACGCCGGAGTTGCAGGTGATGCGGCATGGCCGGCCGAACTCGATCGAGCCGGTGTCGAGCACGGTCAGCGCGTTGATCTGCCCCACCACCGCGCCGTGCGTCGACAGCCGCGTGTAGCCGGCCGCGTACTCGCGCTCGGTCTGCTCCTGCGCCAGGTCGTGGCGCTGCCGCTGCATGCGGATCGTGCGCTCGACATGGTCGCGGGTGATCAAGCGCGCGCCTTCCTGATCGCACAGGTGCGATGCTTCGCGCGCGAGGTCGCCGATTTCGCTGTAGCGCGTGATCAGGCGATCGTTGCGGCCGGCGGCGCGGGCGCCGTACTCGGCGACCGCGGCAAGTCCCGTCGTCGAGAAGCCGCGCAGCGAGTCAGTGTCGACCAGCCACTGCAGGTAGCCGGCGTAGCGCGCGAGGTTGGCGTCATCGATCGGGATCGTCGTGTCGAACTCGGCGTGGATCTTGAAAATCTGCGGGAACTGCGGGTCCTCGGTCGCCAGCGTCTCGTAGACGCCGGGCTCGCCGATCAGCACGACCTTGAGGTCGATCGGGATGGCCTCGGGCTGCAGCGCGCCGGTCTGCGCGCCGGCGCCCTGGTCGAAGTCGCGGATCTCGAGCTTGCCGCTCTGCAGCGTGCGCTTGAGCTGCGGCCAGACGCCGGGCTCGCGCACCACGTCGAGGCAGCGCAGCACGAGGTACCCGCCCTCGGCGCGCAGCAGCGCGCCGGGGTTGACGTGCATCGCGCCGGAGCCGCCGCCGTCCGGCGGCGGGGTGATCGTGCCGAACAGGTTGCCGAACGTCGGATTGGTCTCCATCACGACGGGACAGGTGTCCTGGAACGACGTCTTGACGATGCGCGCGTGGAACTCGCCCAACCGCGGCTCGCTCATCGGCGGCGGGGGCACGTCGTGCGCCTTCGGCTCCTCGTCCGCGTCGTGGTCGGCGGCGACCCACTGATGCAGGTGGCGCTCGAGGTACTCGCCGGCGGCGTCGAGCCAGTCGGCGACCTCGGGCTGGTTCCAGCGGCGCTGGAACTCCTTCTGGTGCATCTGTAGCACCTTCCACGCCAGCTGCCGATCCATCGTCTGCAACTCGGACTCGACGCGTGCCTGCTCCTCACGGATGCGGTCGTTGACCTCGTCGAGGCGCTCGACCAGCTGCTCGCGGTTGCGCAGCAGGCGAACGCGCTCCTCCTCGGTGATCTTGCCCTCGATGGCGTGCGCCGACAGCGCGTCGAGCGTGATCGGCTCGCCCTCGACCACCGGATAGACGTCGGCCGTGGCGGCGCCGCCCTGCGCCTGGAAGCGCACCAGCGCGCAGCCCTGCTTCTGCGCCTGCCGCTGCAGCGCGTCGAGGATGCGCCGCTCGCGCGACGTGCTGGCGCGCATCACGACGCGCCGCGACATACGGTGCGGACGCGAGCGCAGCGCCGCGACGAGATGCGCGTGCAGTTGACGACCCAGTTCGAGCAGTTGGTCGCGGAACGCCGTCGCCTTGCCCGGTGGCAGCGACACCAGCAGCGGCCGGTTGGGCTCGCAGAAGTTGTGCACGAACACGCGATCGGGCGTGCGCCGGCAGACGGGCTGGATGTCGCGCAGCAGCAGTTCGACGACGGCGCTGCGGCCGGAACCCATCAAGCCAGAAACGAACAGGTTGTAGCCGTGCGCGTGGATCGACAGGCCGGTGCGCAGCGCCGCCATCGGCCGGTCCTGGCCGAGCAGGAATGCCGCGGTCGGCGGCGTGCCCGACGGCTTCAGCGGCGGACAGTTCCAGCGCAACGCCTCGAGCGGCAACCGCAGGCTGTCGGCGGCCACCGCGGGCCCCGGGGTGACGCCGCCGCTGCGCAACCTGACCTTGCGAGCCGGCTGAGCGCCGCCCACCCGCTTGCCGTTCGCCCTCATACGCGCGCCACTAGGACCGGGCATGGCGCCGCTTTGAGGAGCTCGCCGGCCGTGCTGCCGAGCAGCGCCTGCATGATGCCGTCGCGGCCGCGCGACTGGACGAGGATGAGGTCAACGCGCTGTACCAGGGCTTCCTTGAGAATCTGTTCTTCGACGTCTTCGGAAACGGTCAGGTGGCCGACAGCCTTCACGCCGGCGGCGTCGGCCTGATCGACGAGCCGCTGCAGCATCGCCTTGACCTCGTCCTGCAGCGCCTTGTCGAAGTCGGCGCTGCTGCTGGCGATGGCGCGATGGCGGCCGATGAGATCGACCGTCGTCGGCGTGTCGATGACCGCGAGCAGCAGCAGTTCGGCGCGAAGTTGCGCCGCCAAGCTGATCGCATAACCGACATCGAGGTCGCGATTGTCCGCGATCTCGACGGGCGCAAGGATGCGGCGCACAACCTGGGCCACCATGGTGGCAAACCATACGCGCCGGCGCAGGCATTTCGAGCCTACATCCGCTACCCTCGTGCGTCCGCCAACCGCTCCGAAACCCTGCGCTTGGACCTGCAAAACCTCACGATCGACCGCACGGCCCCGCCGCCGCGACGCCCTAGCAATCCCTGGCCGCTGCGCCTCGCAGCCATCGCCCTGCTCGGCGGCGCCGTTTGGTTGTTCCAACCCGCGATCGCCGGCTTCGTCGACCGCGTGCGGCTGCCGGTCGTTCGCGTCGCCGTCGTGACCGAGGCGGCGCCGGCCGCCGCCGCCGCCATCCGTGGCGCCGCCGCCAACGGCTACGTCGTCGCCGCCCGGCGCGCGGCGCTGTCGTCCGACGTGCCCGGCCGCATCGTCGAGCTGGCCGTGAAGGAGGGCTCGGTGGTCAAGAAGGGCGATGTGGTCGCCCGCCTGTTCGCCGACGAGTTCCGCGCCGCGCTGCAGCGCGCCGAGGCGGACGTCGCAACCGCCGCCAGTTCCGTGCAGCGCGCCGAGGCCGCCGCCGCCGCCGCCGTTGCCGACGTAGCCCAGGCCGAGACCAACGCCGCCACCACGAGGGCGCAGGCCGCCGAAGCACGCGCGCTGCTGACATTCCTCGCTGCCGACTTCGCGCGCACCGACGAACTGGTGCGCACCGGCAACGCCAGCGCCCGCGATCTCGACCGCGCCCGCAGCGAGCGCGACGCCCAGGAGGCGCGGGTCGCCGCCACCGCCGCCGGCGAGCGCAGCGCCACCGCCGCGGTCGCCGTCGCCCAGGGCCGCCGCCGCACGGCCGACGCCGATGTCGCCGTGGCCCAGGCGCAGTTGCTGTCCAGCCGCGCCAGCCGCGAGCTCGCGCAGGCGACGCTCGACAAGACCGACGTGCGCGCGCCGTTCGACGGCGTCGTCGTGCTGAAGGACGCCGAGGTCGGCGAGGTTGTCTCCCCCAACGTCGTCGGCGGCACCACCGCGCGCGGCGCCGTCTGCACGATGGTCGACTTCGACTCGCTCGAGGTGCAGGCCAACGTGCCAGAGACGACGCTCGCCTCGGTGCGCCAGGGCGCGCCGGCCGATGTGTTCCTCGACGCCTTCCCCGATGAGCGCTACGCCGGCGTCGTCGACCGCATCTGGCCAACCGCCGACCGGCAGAAGGCCACCGTCGAGGTGCGCGTCAAGCTGCTGCGCAAGGACGCGCGCCTACGCCCAGAGATGGGCGTGCGCATCGTCTTCCGCGCCGCCGACGCGCCCGAGCCGACGACCGGCGACGGCGAGAAGCCGCGCATCGTCGTGCCCGAGCCGGCGCTCGCCACCGTCAACGGCGACGTCGGCGCCTTCGTGCTCGACGGCGATGTCGCGCGCTTTTGCAAGCTCACGACCGGCGAACGCAAGGGCGGCCGCGTTGTCGTCGAAGCAGGCCTGAAGAAGGACGAACGCATCGTGCTGGCGCCGCCACCGTCGCTGCGCGACGGCGACCGCGTCCGCGTGCAGACCGATTGATCGCGCGCGGCCGCATCGGCCGCGTGAACGCCACCGCCTACGACCATGGCCGAAGCCATCCAACTCCGTTCCGTCACCAAGGCCTACCAGCGCGCCGGCGAGTCCCTGCGCGTGCTCGACGAGCTCGAACTGACGATGGCAGGCGGGACGTTCTACGCGCTGATGGGCCCGTCGGGTTCCGGCAAGACGACGCTGCTCAACCTCGTCGGCGGCCTCGACCACGCCGACAGCGGCACCGTGATGGTCGGCAGCGTCGACCTGACGCAGCTCGACGGCAGCGAGCTGGCCGCCTGGCGCGCTGGCAACGTCGGCTTCGTCTTCCAGGGCTTCAACCTGCTGCCGGTGCTGACCGCGCGCGAGAACGTCGAACTGCCGCTGCAGCTGACGCCGCTGTCGCGCCGCCAGCGCCGCGCTCAAGCCGAGCGCGCCCTGCAGCTCGTCGGCCTCGGCGACCGCATGGACCACAAGCCGAGCGAGCTGTCCGGCGGCCAGGAGCAGCGCGTCGCCATCGCGCGCGCCATCGCCACCGACCCGCAGGTGATCCTCGCCGACGAGCCGACCGGCGACCTCGACCGCAGCACCGCCGCGGCGGTGCTGCAGCTGCTGCAGCGGCTCAACCGCGAGCTCGGCAAGACCATCTTGATGGTGACGCACGATCCGCAGGCCGCCGACTACGCCGACAAGGTCATCCACCTCGACAAGGGCAAGCTGGGCCGCATCGACGCCAATCCGGGAAGGGGCTGAGCGATGCCCTGGAAGCTGCTCTGGCGCAACGTCCTCGGCCACCCGGTGCGCTCGCTGCTCACCGTCGGCGCCGTCGCCGTCGCCGTGTTCCTGGTCTGCGTGCTCGACGCCGTGACCAGCGGCCTCACGCGCACGCTCAACGCCGCGTCGGCCAACCGACTGCTGGTGCAGTCGGCGGTCAGCCTGTTCGTCGACCTGCCGCTCTCCTACCAGCAGAAGATGGCGTCGGTGCCCGGCATCGAGGCCATCTGCAAGTGGCAGTGGTTCGGCGGCCGCTACGAGCAGGACAAGGGCGGCTTCTTCGCGCAGTTCGGCATCGACGCCGACACGTTCCTGCCGAGCTACCCCGAGATGAAGATCACCAGGGGCAGCTACGACGACTTCACGAAGCAGCGCACCGCCTGCTGCGTCGGCGACGAGCTCGCCGACAAGTACGGCTGGCAGGTCGGCCAGACGGTGCCGATCATGGGCACGATCTTCGAGCGCACCGATGGCAGGCCGTGGGAGTTCACCATCGCCGCGATCTACCACAGCGACTCGCCGGCGGTCGACAACCAGACGATGTGGTTCCAGTTCGACTACCTGCGCGAGTCGCTGGAACAGGGCGGCGCCGAGGGACCGCTCGGCGTCGGCGTCTACATGCTGCGCATGGCGCCGGGCACCGACCCGGTGGCCGTGCAGCAGGCGGTCGACGCGATGTTCGAGAACGGGCCGCAGCGCGTGCAGACCACCACCGAGGCGGAGTTCAACCGGCAGTTCATCTCGATGCTCGGCGACGTGCCGACGCTGCTGCGGCTGATCGGCGGCGCCGTGCTGTTCGCGATCTTCTTCGCCGTGCTCAACACCATGCTGATGGCCGGCCGCGAGCGCACGCGCGACCTCGGCGTCATGAAGGCGCTCGGCTTCACCGACCGCGCCACTGGCATTCTGCTGGTCGCCGAGTCGCTGCTGCTGTGCGGGCTGGGCGCCGGCGTCGGCATCGGCCTCGGGCTACTGGCCGAGGCGCCGTTCGCGGTCGCCACTGCGGCCTTCCTGCCCGGCTTCGGCTTCGACGAGCGGACGCTGCTGCTCGGCGCCGGCATCGCCGTGGTCGTCGGCGTCGTCGCCGGCGTGCTGCCCGGCCGCCGCGCCGCGCGCCTGACCGCCATCGCGGCGCTGCGGGAGGTCGGCTGATGGCCCTCGTCCCCCTGCGCTACAACCTGCGCAGCCTGTTCGTGCGCAGTTCCGCCACCGCGCTGACCGTCTGCGCCATCGGCGCCACCGTCGCGGTGCTCGCCGGCATGCTGTCGCTGCAGCAAGGCTTCGCCACGTTGTTCCAGGAACGCGGCCGCGGCGACGTCGCCGTCTTCCTGCGCAAAGGCGCCACCTCCGAGGGCGAGTCCGGCCTGACGCGCGAGCAGTGCGACATCCTCAGCAAGGAGGTGCCCGAGGTCGCGCGCGACCAGAAGGGCGCGCCGCTGGCCAGCGCCGAGATGTTCCTCGCCATGCGCCTGCGCAAGTTCGACGGCGGCGAGACCAACGTCGCCATCCGCGGCGTCGAGCCGATGTCGTTCGCGGTGCAGGGCGACGACCTGCGCATCGTCGACGGCAAACGCTTCGAGCCGGGCAGCGACGAACTGATCGTCGGCGAGGGCCTGCTCGACCGCATCGCCAACTGTCGCGTCGGCGACGTGCTGCGCGTCAACACCGTCACCTTCCGCATCGTCGGCACCTTCGCCGGCAAGGGCGGCTACCGCAGCGAGATCTGGGGCGACCTCGATCGGCTCGGCAAGGCGCTGGAACGGCCGGTCGCGAGCCGCGTCGTCGCCGTCGTGCGGCCCGACACCGACTTCGCCGCGCTGACCGAGCGCTACGCCAGCGACCTGCGCGTGCAGCCGAAGGCCCAGAGCGAGCGCGAGTACCTCAAGAGCCAGACCGGCGACTTGTCGGATCGCTTCACGCTGCTCGGCGGCTTCCTGGCCGTCATCATGGGCGTCGGCGCGATCTTCACCGGCACCAACTCGCTGCTCGGCACGATCAGCGCGCGCTCGCACGAGATCGGCATCCTCAAGGCCGTCGGTTACCGGCCGTTCGCGATCTTCGTCGCTTTCCTGTTCGAGGCCGTGCTGCTCGGCGTGCTCGGCGGCCTCGCCGGCTGCCTGCTGGTGCTGCCGTTCCAGGGCGCCGAGACCGGCACGATGAACCAGACCTTCTCGGAGGTCACGTTCGCCTTTCGCACCACCCCCGCGGTGATGCTCGACGCCATCGCGTTCGCCGCCGGTCTCGGCCTGCTCGGCGGCATGGTGCCGGCGTGGCGCGCGGCACGCATGACGCCGACCCAGGCGCTGCGACGGGCCTGACCGCGCCATGCGCCCCGTCCTCGGCCTGTACCGCGACGCCTTCGGCGGCTTGCCGCGGCTGACGTGGCTGCTCTGCGCGGCGGCGTTCCTCAACCGCTGCGGCTCGATGGTCGTGCCGTTCCTCGGCCCGTACCTCAAGGCGGAGTTCGGCATGTCCGCCGCCGATGCCGGCCTCGTCATCGGCCTGTACGGCGTCGGCGCGATCTTCGGCAGCTGGCTCGGCGGCACGCTGACCGACCGGCTGGGACCGGTCCGCCTGCAGGTCGGCGCGCTCGCCGCATCGGCGACGTGGATGCTGCTGATGACGCAGTGCGCGACGCTGGCGACGCTCGTGCCGGCGGTGCTCGTGCTCGGCCTGCTCAACGACGCCTTCCGGCCGGGCAGCAACACCGCGGTGGCGCAGAGCGCGCCGCCGGAACTCCGCCGCAAGGCGCTCTCGCTCAACCGCTTCGCCCTCAACCTCGGCTGGGCGTGCGGGCCGACGATCGGCGGCTACCTCGTCGAGCTCGACTTCGTCTGGATGTTCGTCGCCGACGGCGCGACCTGCGCGCTCGCCGCGTTCTGGCTGGCGCAAGTGCTGCGGCAATGGGCGCCGGTCGCCGCCGCCGAACCCGACGTCGCCGCCGCCGAGCACGTGGTCGCGGCGGCGCGGCCGGCGAGCCCGTGGCGCGACGGCCACTTCGTGCGGCTGATGGTCGCCAACACGTTCGTGCTGCTGGCGTTCATGCAGTACTTCGCCACCGGCACGCGCGTGTTCGTCGACCAGGGCTGGGGCGCAGCCGCCGTCGGCTGGTTCCTCGCCGTCAACCCGATCCTGATCACGCTGTTCGAGATGCCGGTCGTGCACGCCATGCGCGCACGCCGGCCGCTGCCGGCGGTGGCGGTCGGCGCGCTGGTGATCGGGCTCGGCTACCTGTGTTTCCTGCTGCCATGGGGCGGGCCCGCCATCGTGCTCGGCATGGCGATCGTCGCCGGCGGCGAACTGCTGCAGATGCCGATGCTCGGCGCGCACGTCAACGACATCGCCCCCGACCGCGCCCGCGGCGCCTACAACGGCGCCTACGGGGTGAACTTCACCTTCGCGCTGGTCTTCGCGCCGGCGCTCGGCGGCTACGTCTACGACCGCCTCGGCGCCGACGCGCTGTGGTGGTCGTGCGCGGGCATGGGCTCGATCGGCGCGCTGTTGTTCGCCGCCGAGGCCGCGCGAGTGCGCCGCCGTGCGGCCGCTTGAGGGCGAGAGGACGGTCCGGCGGTGGCGCGGCGCGGACGCGCATCGACGCGGTCAGGCTTCCGGCCGCTGCTGCCGCAGGTCGGCCATCGCCACCCACTGCGCGCCGCCGCTCGGCTTGAACCACACCGCCTCGTCGGCGACCTGCAGGGCGCCGTCGGCCAGCCGGAACTGCACGAGCACGGCGTCGGCGCGCAGGTCGTCCCAGTCCATGTAGCGGTCGTTGCTGACGACGAGGCCGCGATGCGCGGCGGCGAAGCGCAGCACGTGCTCGTCGGCGAACTCGTCGCGCGGCACCACGGCGTACCGCGGCCTTCCCAGCGTGACGTCGGCGCAGCGCGCGCGCAGCACGTCCTGGACCTCGGGCCGGCAGCGGCGCGCGGTGGCGTGGTCGATGAACACCATCACCGGCAGGTCGGGCCGCCAGGCCGCCGCCCATGCGGTGACGAGGTCGAGCCGCTGGAGGGGCAGCGCCTTGCTGCTGGCGATGACGTTGGCGCCATCGACGACGATGGCGCCGCGCGGCGGCGGCAGCGGCAAGGGTTCGCGGCGGCGCGGCCCGGCCATCACGCCGCCTTGCGCGTCGACTGGCGCAGCACGACGACCGCGACCGCGAACACGCCGAGCGCCAACCAACCGTGCAGGTCGGTGAACGGCCCGGCGGCGGCGCCCTTGCCCTGCGCGTACGTCCACGCGGCGATGCCGACGCCGGCGAGGCCTTCGCCGGCGACGAATCCCGACGCGCACAGCACGCCGTTCTCGACGTCGAGCTTGTCCTTCGGCGCCGACTCGGCCCAGCGCCGCACGCAGCCGCCGACGAACACCGCCGCCAACGTCGACAGCGGCAGGTAGATGCCGAGCGCGAACGGCAGCGCCGGCAGGCCGGCGAGCATGCCGGTGCCCGATACGAGCCCGCCCATCACCAGCAGGTCCCACGGCAGGCTGGCGCCGAGCACCGCCTCCACCATCGTCTTCATCAGGCGCGCCTGCGGTGCTGCGAGGCCGTCGTCGCCAAAGCCGTAGGTCTTGCCCATCGCGATCACCACCGCGGCGACGACCCAGCAGGCGACGCTCGCCGCGATCAGCTGGCCGTACTGCTGCCGCCAGGGCGACGCGCCGACGAGCCAACCGGTCTTCAAGTCCTGGCTGATGTCGCCGGCCTTCGATGCGGCGACGCAAACGACCGTGCCGATGGTCAGCACTGCCGCCTGCGCGGCGATGCCCTTCCAGCCGAGCGCGAGGAACAAGCCGGCGCTGCCCGCGAGCGTGATCAGCGCCATCGCCGAGGTCGGGTTCGAGCTCACGCCGATGACGCCAACCAGCCGCGATGACACCGGCACGAACAGGAAGCCGAACACGCCGACGCCGGCGGCGGCGAGCAGGCGGCCGCCGAACGACAGGTCACCGGCGAAGATGCCGGGCACCAGCGCGAGCGCTACGACCAACGCGGCGAGGCCGCCGACCAGCACGGCGCCGGGCACGTCCCGATCGCGGTCGTCGCCGCCGTCGCCGGCAGCAGCGCCAGCGCCGACGCCGCGCGCCACCGCGCGCAGCGACGCCAGCATCGTCGGCGCCGTCTTGACCACGGTGAAGAGGCCGGCGGCGGCGACTGCGCCGGCGCCGACGTACAAGAGGAAGCGCGCCTTGACGTCCTTGGGCCCCAGCGCCACCGCTGCGTCCTTGCCGGCGTCGAGCAGACCGGCGAGGTGCGTCGTGGTCACCAGCGGGTAGAGCACCAGCGATGACAGCACCGCGCCCGAGACCATCACCGCCGCGGCGCGGAAGCCGACCAGGAAGCCGACCGCCATCAGCGCCGGCGCGAGGCTCAGCGCCACCTTGCCGTTGGGCAGGAACGACGGCGACCACGACACTTCCTCCGGCAGCGCGTGCAGCGCGCCGAAGAACAGCTTCATCGCCGCGCCGACGACGATGCCGACGACGATCCAGCGGCCGCCGCGGCTGTCGCCCTGGGTCGCGCGCAGCACCTCGGCGCAGGCGCGGCCTTCGGGATACGGCAGTTCGGCGTCGGCCTGCACGATGAGCAAGCGCCGCAGCGGCACCATCGCCAGGATGCCGAGCACGCCGCCGGCCATCGCCAGCAGGCCGACCTGCCAGACCGCCGGCGCCTGCCCCCACAGGAACAGCGCCGGGATGGTGAAGATCGTGCCCGACGCCAGCGAGCTCGAGGCGCTGCCGACCGTCTGCGCCATGTTGGTCTCGAGGATCGTGCCCTTGCGCGGGAACAACTGGAACGCCAGCGCCGACAGCACCGCGATCGGAATCGACGTCGAGACGGTGAGCCCGGCCTTGAGGCCGAGGTAGGCGTTGGCGGCGCCGAACAGCACGCCGAACAACAACCCGGCGAGCACGGCCTTGAGGGTGAACTCGGCGAGGCGCGGCGGCGTGGCGGTCATGGCGCGCCGTTCTACGGCGCGGCGCGGACGCCAGCCACTTCGCGCCGGCTACGCCCCATCCGGCGGCGAACCGTCCACGGCGCAAGCGCCGGCGATCGGCGCGTCCGGCAACGACACGTCGAGCGCGCGCAGGCCGATGCCGCCGAGCCGTTCTTCGACCACGCCCTTCACGACGTACGGGCCGCGGCCCTGCAGCAGACCGCCGCAGCGCTGCCACGTCGCCGGGAACATCGTCGCCTCGACGATGCCGGTGCCGTCCTCTAGCGTGACGAAGCACATGCCGCCGGCCTCGGTGCGGTGACCGCGAAACGCCACCGCGAAGCCGCAGACCAGCACGGTGGCGCCCAGCCGTTCGGCGAGCCGGCCGCACGGCACGCAGCGGCCGAGCACCGGCAAGGCGCCGCGCCGCCACAGCACGTCGACGGGATGGTGGGCGAGCGTGAAGCCGAGCAGGCGCAGCTCGGCCTCAGCGCGGCGCACGGCGTCGAAGTCGGGCAGCTGCGGATAGGCGATCTCGCGCGGCGCCACCGCGTCGGCGAACAGCGGCGCGCCCGCCGGCGCGGCGGCGGCGGCGCGCGCCGCCCGCACGCCGTGCGGCGCGCTCGCCACCTGCAACCGCCACAGCAGCTCCGGCCGCGTCTGGCCGAAGGCCTCGCACGCGCCGACCTGCACCAGCGCCTCGGCCTCGTCGCGCGCCGGCTGCGCCCGCTGCAGGAAGTCGGCGAACGAGCGGAACGGCCCGCCCGCCCGCCGCGCGGCCAGGATCGCCTGCGTCGTGCGCGCCGACAGGCCGCGGACGTGGCGCAGACCGAGGCGCACGGTGTCGAGGTCGAGCAGTTCGTGCTCGTCGCCGCCGCGGTGCACGCACGGCGGCCGCAGCGTCGCGCCAAAACGCTTGGCGTCCTCGGCGTACACACCGGGCGCGAAGTAGCCGGCTTCGTGGCGCAACACCGCGACGAGGAACGCCGCCGGCCAGCGCGCCTTGAGCCACAGGCACCGCCACGACAGCCGGCCGTACGACACCGCGTGGGCCTTGCAGAAGGAGTAGGCGGCGAAGCGCGCCATCTCGTCCCACGCCTGTTCGATCGCCGCGCGCGGCAGGCCGCGGCGCAGCCCGGCGACGACGAACGCATCGACCTCCGCCGGCGCCACGCCGCCGCGCTTGCCGAGCCGCCGCCGCAGCGTGTCGCCGGCGGTCGCATCCATGCCGGCGACCGCCATCGCCGCGCGGATGACGTCCTCCTGGTAGAGCATGATGCCGAAGGTGTCGGCGAAGGCCTCGGCCAGCAGCGGATGCGGCGCGCTCCCCGGCTCGAACCCGCGCACGCGCCGGACGAACGCTTCCTTCATGCCCGACGACGCCGGCCCCGGCCGCACCAGCGCGATCGCCTGGATGACGCGCTCCTGGCTGTCGGCCGCCATCTGCTGCAGCAGTTGCCGCATCGCCGGCGACTCGATCTGGAAGCAGCCGAGCGTGCGCCCTTGCCGCAGCAGCGCCACCGCCCGCGGATCGTCCTCGGCGATGCGCGCGAGGTCGGGAACCGCCGCGCCGTGCGCCGCCGCCATCGCGGCGGTGTCGGCGACGATCGACAGCGCGCGGTTGCCGAGCAGGTCGATCTTGACCATGCCGAGCGCCTCGACGAAACGCATGTCGTACTGCGTGACGACAACGCCCTTGGCGGCGCGTTCGAGCGGCGCGTGGCGCACGATCGGATCGGGCGTGATGACGACGCCGCCCGGATGCACGCCGAGGTGCCGCGGCGCCTGCAGCAACCGCTGCGCCAGCGCCAGCAGCAGCCGTTCGCGCGCCGGCGGCAGCAGTTCGCCGGCACGGCTGCTAGCAACACGGCCGCGCGCGTAGAACCCCGGCGTGCGCCCCACCACCTCGGCGAGGTCGAGCCCCGGCCGGTCCTGCCACGGCAGCAGCTTGCTGCGCCGCGCCGCCTCGGCCGGCGGCAGACCGAACGCCTTGGCCGCTTCCTGGTACGCGGCGCGCGGCCCGCAGGTCGTGTAGGTGGCGATGCGGGCGACACGGTCGCGGCCGAAGCGCTCGTAGACGGCGTCGATCAACTCGTCGCGCCGGCGCCAGCAGAAGTCGAGGTCGATGTCCGGCAGGTCGCCGCGCTCGGCGTTGAGGAAACGCTCGAACAACAGGCCGTAGCGCAGCGGATCGGCGTCGGTGAGACCGAGGCAGTACGACACCAGGCTGTCGGCGGCCGAGCCGCGACCCAGGCACGGGATGCCGCGTTCGCGCGCCATGCCGGCGATGCTGGCGACGGCGAGGAAGTACGGCGCGAAGCCCATGCGCGCGATCACCGCCAGTTCGCGCTCACAGCGAGCGCGTGCCGCCGCGTCGTCGCCGCGGCCGCGCGCGCGCAGGCCAGCGACCGCCAGCCGCCGCAGTTCGTCGTCGGCGGGCACGCCGTCGGGCAGCTCGACCGGCGGGAAGATCGGCTGCGCGCGCGCCGGGAACGTCAGCGTGCAAGTCGCCAGCACTTCCTCGGCGGCGAAGAGCGCGTCGGGCTGGTCCTCGAAGCCTTCGTGCTGGCGCGCCGCGCACGGCAGGCAGGCCCACGGCCCCGCCTGCGCGATGCCGCGCAGGTCGACGTCGGCGTCGCCGCCGCGCAGGCCGCGGTTCCACTTCACCGCCAGGAACAGCTGGTGCAGCGCGCGGTCCTCGGGCCGCGGGAACCACACGTCGCGCACGGCGCACAACCGCAGGTCGAGATCGCGCGCGACGTCGATCAGCTGCTGCCGCGGCCAGCCCGGCGCCGGATCCGGCAGCTTGCGGCCAGTGGTCGGTTCCTCGGCTTGCGGCGCGTCGAGATCGACCGGATGGCTCGGCGCGCCGGTGCGCGGCGGCAGGCCGACGCGCAGCGTCTCCGGCCCCAAGCGCACCGACAGCTCGGGCAGCAACCGCACGTCGCTGCAGACGATCCACAGGCCTTCGGCGTGCCGTTCGCACGCGCGCGCGAGGTCGAACGGTTGCTCGCCGGCGACGCCGTTGCGCTCGCTCAGCAGCGCGCACAGCGAGCGGTAGCCGGCGCGATCGCGCGCGAGCGCCACGAGGCGACGGCCACCGACGACGAGTTCGCTGCCGAACACCGCGTGCAGCCCCAGGCGCGCCGCCTCGTGCGCGAACGGCCACAGGCCGTACAGGGCGTTGGTGTCGGCGAGCGCCAGATGCGCCAGCCCACAGCGCACAGCCTCCTCGCACAGCGCCCGCGGCGACGCCGGGGCGGTGAGGAGCGAGTAGTGCGTGCGCGCGAGCAGCAGGGCCACCTGCGCGGTATACCTAACGAAACACGAACATCAAGCGGGCCGCTGGCGGTCGCTGCCAACCCGCCGACGCCGGCTACTCCTCGTCGTCGTCTTCGAACCGCCGGCTGCCGCGCCGGCCGTGGAACGGGTCCTCGGCGCCATCGCCGGCGCCGCGGCGCCGCTGCGATGCCCGGCGTTGCTCGATCTCACGCGCGCGCTCATGCTTGGGCCGCGCATCGGGGCCAAAGTTGCGCGGTCGGTTGGCGCCGTCGTCTGCCGGCCGCGCCGGCCCGCCGGGACCAGCGCCCGGACCAGCAGGACGCGGGCCACCATAACCGCCACCGCCGGGGCCGCCGCCAAGACCCGGCCGGCGCTCCTCGGCCTCGGTGACGCGCAGTTGGCGGGTGCCGAACATCACGCCGTCCAGCGCGGCCATCGCCGCCTTCGCCTGCTCGTCGGTCGCCATCTCGATGAAGGCGAAGCCGCGCGGCCGCTGCGTCTCGCGGTCAAGGACGATGTGCACGCGTTCGACCGTGCCGCCCCCCTGGGAGAAGGCCTCGCGCAGCGAAGCCTCGTCGGTGTCGTAGGGAAGATTCCCGACGTACAGTCTCTTGCCCATTGCGATGTGACTTCCTCTGGGACGTAGCGGTTGGTCCCACGCGCCGGCCGTCGAGGAAGCCGCCTCATCGAGGTGTCGGTCCAACCGGTCGCGTGCCGCCGCGGTTGCATGGGAACCCGCGGATGACTGGGAATGATACTGGCGCCGTGGGTCGCCGGAAGCACCGACATGCACTTTCCCCCTGGGCGACCACCCCGCCCCTGGCCTAGTCTCGCCGCCATGCGCCGCGCCGCTGCCTTGGTCGCCCTCTCCGCCGTGCTCGCGTTCGCCGCCTGCCGCGGCCACGACGCCAAGACGGCTCCGGCCGCACCGGCCACCCCAGCCGTGGCACCGACGGCGGCTGCACCTGCTGCCCCCCCTGCGGCGAACCCCTCCCCCATGACCGCACCGACACCCGGCCCGACCCTCCCGGCGCAGACCGCCACCTTCGCCAACGGCTGCTTCTGGTGCACCGAGGCGGTGCTCGAGCAACTGCCCGGCGTGCTCGACGTCGTCAGCGGCTACATGGGCGGCCAGATCGACGCCCCGACCTACGAGCAGGTCTGCGGCGGCGAGACCGGCCACGCCGAGTGCGTGCAGGTGACGTTCGATCCAAGCAAGGTCACGTTCGCCGACCTGCTCGACTGGTTCTTCCGCTCGCACGATCCGACCACGCTCAACCGCCAGGGCGCTGACGTCGGCACACAGTACCGCTCAGCGGTGTTCTACCATTCCGACGAGCAGAAGACGGCGACGCAGGCGGCCATCCGGCAGTTCCAGCCGAAGTTCAGCGCCCCGATCGTCACCGAGGTCGCGCCGACGAGCCGCTTCTGGCCGGCCGAGCCCTACCACCAGGACTACTTCCGCCGCAACCCGAACCAGGGCTACTGCCGCGTGGTCATCGCGCCGAAGCTGAAGAAGCTCGGTCTCGACGACGCGAAGTGACGGCGTGGCGGGACGCCGACGCGCGGCGCGATCAGCGCCGCGTCCAGGTCTGCGTCTGCGCCAGCGCCTCAACGCCGCCACGCGACTCGAACAGCCTGACGGTGACCCGCTGGTCGAAGGCGAGGTCAAGTTCGATCCGGAACGGCCGGCCGCCGGGATCGACGGCGTCGACCAGCGTGCCAGCCAACGCCAGCAGATCGAGGCGATCGGCACGCGGCGCACCGGTGGCCTCCGTCGCCCACGTGCTCGCCGAATCGCGCCACGACGACGTGAACTGCTGGCGCAGCGGGTCGAAGCCAAGCACCTGCACGGCTTCGAACGGTTGTTGCGCCACGGTCAGCGCGAACTGCAGCTGCACATAGCGGCCACCGAGCAAGGCCACGCCCTTCAAGCTGCCGCGATCGACGCGCTCGGACGGTTCCGCCGGCGTGCGCACGGCGACGTCCCATTCGCCGACGAGGCGCTGCAGCAACGCATGCGCTTCGCCCGGCTGCGCCAACCGCTCGAACCGCAGCAGCGTCGCCGCGTCCGGCGCCGGATCTTGCGGCGCAGTCAGGAAGAACGTCGCAGCCAACGCAACAAGCAGGAACTTCGCCATGCCAGCAGGGGACCGCGCGCGGACCGACGACGCAAGCGTGCTGGACGATCTTGCCTCGGCGCTCGCGGCTTGACGCCCGTGCGCGGGTGCCGTTCGCTGCGCGTCCCTGTCGGCGCGCCTCGCCTGCGCCGATCCCTTGCACCCCATGCCGGTCCCCGTTCCGCCGTCGCCACGGCCGTGGCGAGAGTCCGTCCTCATCGCGCTGCTGTGCGCGGTCTGGGGCAGCACGTGGTGGGCGATCCGCATCTGCCTCGCGGAGCAGCCGCCGCTCGGCGCCGCGGCGCTGCGCTTCCTGCTCGCCGGCCTCGCCGTGGCCGCCGCCGGCCCGCTGCTGCGCCGCGTCGACCGCGGCGCGCCGCCGCCGGCGTGGCTGTGGCTGGCGACCGGCGCGCTCAACTTCGCCGCCTCGTACGGCATCCTCTACGTCGCCGAACAGACCGTGCCGAGCGGCATCGCGGCGGTGCTGTGGGCGGTGTTCCCGCTGCTGATGGCGGCAAGCGGCGCGGTCTGGCTCGGCGAACGCCTGACCGCGCGCCAGACGGCGGGCTTCGTCGTCGCCTTCGTCGGCATCTGCGCGGTCTTCGCCGGCGACCTCGGCGGCGCCGGTGGTGACGACGCGCCGCTCGCCGCCGGCCTGCTGCTGCTCGGCAGCCCGCTGGTGTCCGCCATTGGCACGACGCTGATCAAGCGCTCGGGCCATGCTTGCAGCGTCTACTATCTCAACCGCAACGGCATGTTCGTTGGCGCCCTGCTGCTCAGCGCGACGTCGCGCCTGCGCGGCGAAATGTGGCCAGCGACCTGGAGCGCGCCGGTCGTCGCCGCCACGCTCTACCTCGCCGTCTTCGGCACGACCTTCACCTTCGCGGCGTACTTCTGGCTGCTGCAGCGCATGCCGGCCAACCGCCTGTCGCTGATCTCGTACGTCACGCCGGTGCTGGCCGTGCTGCTCGCCGCGGCCGTCGACGACGGCGCGCTGACGCTCGCGGTCGCCGGCGGCACGGCGCTGGTCGTCGCCGGCATCGTGCTGGTCGTGCGCAAGGACGCGGCGTGACGGCAGCCGCGACGTGGCGCCGGCTCGACCCCAGGCGCAGCCCGCCGGCGCTGGCGTTCGCGGCGCTGGCGGCGATCTGGCTGCTGCTCGGCGGCGGCGACGGCACGCGCGTTTGGCAACAACGCGAAATCCTCGACGCGTTGCGCATGGTCGAGAGCGGCGGCCGCGACGACGTGCCCGACGGCGACGGCGGCCGCGCCATCGGCCCCTACCAGATCCACGAGGTCTACTGGCGCGACGCGCTGGCGCAGATGCCGGGGCTAGGTGGCGGCTACCAGGACTGCCGCGACCGCGCCTACGCCGAGCGCGTGCTCGCGGCCTACATGGAACGGCACGCCCCGACGGCGTGGCAACGCGGCGAAGCGCAAACCATCGCGCGCGTGCACAACGGCGGGCCGCTCGGACCGCAGAAGGCGGCGACGCGCGGCTATTGGCTGCGCGTCCGCTCCTACCTGCCGTGAGCAGCTAGCAAGACGCCTGCACGGCGGCGACGACCGCGCCGACGTCGAACACGAACGCCGGCTCGCCGCCGCCGAGCACGGTGACGCGCGGCCCGGTCGGCGCCCACACGCGCGGGTCGGTCGGGCCGAACAGCGCGACGGTCGGGGCGCCCAGCATGGCGGCGAGGTGCGTCGTGCCGCTGTCGTTGCCGACGAACGCGGCGGCAGACCGCAGGCGCCCAGCCACGGCCGGCAACGCGAGGTTGGCGAGGAAGGTCACCGGCGTCGGCCACGGCCACGCGCGCGGATCGTCGCGCTCGGCCTCGACCGGTCCGACGAGCACGGCGAGCGCGCGACCGATGACGGCGAGTTGGGCGGCGAGCGCCAGCCAGTTGGCGCGCGACCAGCACTTGGCGCGACCGCCGCTCCCCGGCGCCAACACGACCGGCGCGCCGGCCCGCAACGGCGACGGCGCCGCCAGCGCCGCATCAGCCGGCCACCACAGCGCCAGTCCGCAATCGTCGGCGAGTTGCAGCGGCAGCGGCCGCAGGTCGCGCGGCCGCGGATCGAACGCGACGATACGCGCCGCGGACGGCAGCGCCGCGGCGAGCGCCGGGTCGTCGACCCAGGCGGCGTCGCACGGCCAGCGCGTGCGTTCCCCGCGCCGCGCCGCCGCGTGCAGGTCCTCGGTCGAGAGCGCCGCGTCGGCGACGCCGAGCGCCTGCAGCAACGCGGCGTGTTCACCGACGCCGGCGAAGGCCAGCGTCGCGCCGGGGTGCGCGCGCCGCAGC
>VGZG01000049.1 GCA_016872675.1 Planctomycetota bacterium | reverse complement strand
GGGGCGCCGTCGTCGCCGGCGAGCACGCTGGCGCCCGAACGGCCGAGCACGACCGACAGGCCGCCGGGGCCGGCGACGATGGCGTCGCGCAGGCTGCACGCGCCGGCGGCGACGTCGTCGAGGTCGTGTGCGCCGGCGAGGCGCAGGTGCACGGCGACGTTGCCGCAGCCGGGGTCGAAGTCGACGAGCAGCGTGCGGTGGCCGGCGCGGGCCAGCAGCGTCGCCAACTGCACGGCGATCGAGGTCTTGCCGACGCCGCCCTTGGCGCCGGCGATCGCGAGGATCGGCGCGGGCGAGCGCGGGATCTGCAGCCCCATCGCCTGGTGCGGCGCCTGGCTCACGACGCTGCCTTCTCGGCCTGGAGGTCAAAGGCCGCCTCGGCGAGCGCTTGCGGCGCGGCGGCGAGGATGTCCTGCGGCACTTCCTGGCCGACGCAGACGTGGCTGAGCGGCAGGCCGCGTTCGACGACGGCGCCGAGCGCTTCGCCGGGCGCGGTGGTCTCGTCCCACTTGGTGAGGCAGACGGCGTCGAGGCCGAGCGGCTCGTAGGCGTCGAGCACGAGGCGGGCGTCGGCGGCGCGCGTGCCGGCAGCGAGGCACAACAGTGTCGCGCACTGGCCGGCGCGCAAGTTGCCTTCGAGCAGCGGCAGCGCGTCGCGATCACGCGGGCTGCGGCCGGTGGTGTCGACGTAGACACGATCCTTGTCGGCGTGCTGCTGCAGCGCGCGGCGCAGGTCGGTGGCGGTGAAACACACCTCGAACGGCGCCGCCATCAGGTCGGCGTAGGCGCGCAGCTGTTCGACCGCGGCCATGCGGTAGGTGTCGAGCGTCAGGATGGCGACGCGTTCGCCGCGGTCCTTGGCGCGCGCCGCGAGCTTGGCAAGCGTCGTGGTCTTGCCGACGCCGGTCGGGCCGACGAGCGCGAGCGTGCGGAACGTCGCGTCCGCGTCCTCGACGCGGCGCTCGCGGCGCAGCAGGCCGGCGAGCACCTTGGCGGCGAGGCCTGGCACGGCGGGATCGCCGGGGCGCGACAACTCGACGCGGGTGCCCAGCAGCGCCTTCTCGACGGCGCGCAGGACGGAGTCGGGCAAGCCGAAGGCGGTCGCGGCGTCGGCGAGCGACTGGAAGCCGCGCGTCCACTTCGACAGCAAAGCAGCGCCGCCGGCTTGGTCGAGCGCGCGCGGGGCGGCTGCCTGCGGGCTGGCGGCGACGATCAGGTAGCCGCGGGGCGTTTGCTTGGTTTCGACGAGCAGCGCGTCCCCGCCGCACTCGGCGCGCACCTTGGCGAGCGCGTCCGGGAGCGTCTTGGCTTCGATTCGCTTGAGCAGCATGGTCGTGGGGGCGTAAGACGTGGGGGCGGATCAGCCGGCGACGGCGATGCGTTGCGTCGTCTCGACCTTGCGGGCCGGCGACGTCTCCTGGTAGCTGAGGACGGCGGCGTTGGGGATGACGCCGGCGATGGCTTCGGCGAGGAACGGCCGCAGGCTGGCGCGCGTGACCAGCACGGGATCGCGGCCGCTGCGCGCCATGTTGGACAGCGCCTCGGCGGTGCGATCGACGAAGCGGCCGAGGAAACCGGCCGGCAGGTTGGCGGCGCCGTCGTTGCCGGCGAGCGCCTCGGCGAGGTTGCGCTCGAGGTCCGGGTCGAGGAACGCCGCGTGCAGGGTGCCGATCGGGTCGAGGTGCGGCTCGACGATCGTGCGGGCGATGCGCGCGCGCACCTGCTCGACGAGCTGGCGCACGTCCTTGGTCTCGCCGCAGGCGTCGGCGAGGCTCTCGAGGATCGACTGCAGGTTGCGGATCGGCACGCCTTCCTTCAGCAGGCCGGCGAGCACGCGTTGCACCTGGCCGATCGTCATCTGCGACGGGATGAGCTCGTCGACGACGGCCGGCGAGGTCTTCTTGAGGTTGTCGACCAGCCGCTTCACGTCGTCGCGCGTGAGCAACTCGCCGGCGATCCTCTTGAGCGCCTCGGTGAGGTGCGTGATCAGCACGGACGCGGCGTCGATCACCGTGTAGCCGAGCAGTTCAGCGCGGTCCTTGTCGCTCTCGGGGATCCAGCGCGCCGGCAGGCCGAACGCCGGCTCGATGGTCTCGACGCCGCCGATCGGGCCGGCGGCGCCGCTCGGGTCCATCGCGAGGTACTGGCCGGCGCGCAGCGTGCCGCGGGCGACCTCCTGGCCGCCGAGCACGATGCGATAGGTGTTGGGGTCGAGCTGCACGTTGTCGCGCACGCGGATCGGCGGCACGACGAGGCCGAGGTTGGTGGCGAACTGGCGGCGCAGCGAGCGGATGTGGTCCAGCAGGCCGCCGTGCTTGCCCGGTTCGACGAGGTTGATCAGGCGGAAGCCGAGCTCGACGCCCAGGCGATCGACGCCGAGCAGTTCCTCGACCGGCTGCTGGCTCTCGTCCGGCTTCTGTTCCTTGGCCTCGGCGGCGGCCTTCTTCGCGGCTTCGGCCTTCGCCTTGGCGGCGTCAGCGGCGCTCGAGTAGACGAACAGCGTCGCGGCGATGCCGAAGAACAGCAGCGTCGGCATGCCAGGCAGCAGCGCGAAGACGGCGATCACGCCGGCGACGAGCCGCATCGTGCGGCCGTTGGCGAGCACCTGGTCGCCCATCTCGTCGCCGAGCGAGTTCTCGCTCGCGCCCTTGGTGACGAGGATGCCGGCGGCGGTCGAGACCAGCAGCGCCGGGATCTGCGCGACGAGGCCGTCGCCGATGGTGAGGATCGTGTACTTCTCGAACGCCGCGCCGGCGGAGATGCCGCCGTATGCGATGCCCATGATCAGGCCGCCGACGATGTTGATGCCGGTGATGATCAGGCCGGCGATGGCGTCGCCGCGCACGAACTTGCCGGCGCCGTCCATCGCGCCGTAGAACTCCATCTCGTTGGTCAGCGCCAGGCGCCGCGCGCGCGCGTCCTCGGCGGTGATCAGGCCGGCGCCGAGGTCGGCGTCGATCGACATCTGCTTGCCGGGCAGCGAGTCGAGCGCGAAGCGCGCCGACACCTCGCTGATGCGGTTCTGGCCCTTGGTGATCACGATGAACTGGATCACCACGAGCACGAGGAAGATGACGATGCCAACGAGCGGTTGGCCGCCGACGACGAAGTCGCCGAAGACCTTGATGACGTGGCCGGCGTCGCCTTCGAGCAGGATCAAGCGCGTCGAGGCGACGTTGAGCGCCAGCCGGAACAGCGCCGTGAACAGCAGCACGCTTGGGAAGGTGCTGAACTCGACCGGGCGGCCGGCATTGAGCACGGCCATCA
Organism: Planctomycetota bacterium; assembly: GCA_016872675.1. Classification (GTDB taxonomy): domain Bacteria; phylum Planctomycetota; class UBA1135; order UBA1135; family UBA2386; genus UBA2386. Next base: position 19,791 of record VGZG01000049.1, on the reverse strand, counting down.
GGATGAGCAGGCTCGCCGTGATGTTCAGGCAGAGCATCGCGTCGAGCAGGAGGCTCGGCACGGGCACGAGCATCACCGCGAGGATCGCGACGAAGAACAACGCCAGCAGGGTGTTCTTCCGGCTGCCTTTGCGGACTTCGACCATGGGGGGAGGGGCCTGGGGGGTCAGGGCCGGTTATCGGCCGACAGCGGTCTTTCCCTTGATGCGGTAGACGTGCCCAAGCACCGTTGCCACCGCTTGGTAGAAGCGCTCGGGGATGGTCTGGCCGACCTTGACGGCGCGGAAGAGCGCCCGGGCGAGCGGCGGGTCCTCCATCAGCGGCACGCCGTTCTTCTTGGCGATCTCGCGGATGAGGAAGGCGACCTCGTCGACGCCCTTCGCCACGACCTTGGGGGCTGCGTCGCGCTTCCGGTCGTACCGTAGCGCGACCGAGAAGTGGGTCGGGTTGGTGACGATGACGTCGGCCTTGGGGACCTCGGACATCATCCGGTTCTTCAGCAACTCCATGCGCGCGCGGCGCTGGCGCATCTTGATCGCCGGGTCGCCTTCGCTGCGCTTGCGTTCGTCCTCGACCTCCTGGCGGCTCATCATGTTGCGCTTCTCGAACTGGTAGCGCTGCCAGAAGAAGTCGGCCGCGGCGATCGCCGTCACGACGGCGCCGACCCACAGCAGGACGTCGAGCGCGATGTCGGCGACGTGGCCGGCGGCAGTGGCGAGCGGTTGCTCGTGCAGGTGCAGCAGCGCCGGCAGGCGGCCGCCGACGACCAACCACAGCACGACGACGAGCACGGCGAGCTTGAGCGCGGCGAAGCCGGTGCGGACCAGCGCCTGCACGTTGAACACGCGCTTCCAGTTGTTGACCGGGTTGACGCGCTCGAGCTTGAAGCCGACCGCCTCCTTCGACCACTTCACGCCGATCTGGCCGTATCCGATCAGCAGCGTAGCGGCCGTCAGCGCCAGCACGAACGCGGCGAACGGCGGCACGACGATCCGCGCGGCATCGAGCAGCGTGCGGCAGGCCGAGCCGACGTCGTCGACGGCGGCGCGGTCGACGGCGAGGCCGAACTGCAGCACGCGACCGAACGAGTCGACGAGCCAGCCGCCGAGGACCATCAGCATGACGGCGGCGACCAGCAGCACGCCGCCCTGCACTAGTTCGCGCGAGAGCGGCGAGTCGCCCTTCTCGCGGACTTCCTGTAGCCGGCTCGGGGTCGGCTTCTCGGTCTTGCCGTCCTGGTCGGCGCCAAAGGCCATGGCTCAGGCCCCGAAGACGGCGGCGGCGCCGGCGAGGATGTCGCGGAAGGCGGCGGCCAGGAATGGCGCGCCCTCGGCGAGGAAGAGGGTCATGACGCCGAGCGCCGTGATCACGCGGAGCGCGAAGCCGAACTCCATCAGGTTGATCGACGGCACCGCGCGGCCGAGCAGCACGAGGCCGACCGACAGCAGTAGCATCACCGCCATCACCGGGAAGGCGTACTGCACGGCGAGCATGACGCTGCCAGACACCAGCGCGGCGAGGCCGTGCCAGATGGGCTCGATGTCGAACGGCTGACCGACGGGGCAGGCCGCGTAGGTCGAGTGCAACACGCGCAGCGCGTCGTGGTGCAGGTCGAGCTGCAGCACCAGCAGGAAGCCGAGCGCTTGCAGCAACTGGCCGACGACGGCGGCGTCCTCGCCGCTCTCGGGGTTGATCGAGCGAGCCATCGAGAAGCCCATCTCCGAACTGACGATTTCGCCGGCGCTGACCAGCAGCGACGTCATCGTCGACAGCGCGAAGCCCAGGCCCAGGCCGATCACGCCCTCACGCAGCGCCATGACGCCGAGCGCGAGCAGGTTCTGCGGCGCCGGGACGTCGGGGCCGCCGACCTGCCAGGCGACCGCGCCGAGCGCGACGGCGAGCACGAGGCGGAGCGCGAAGGTGTCGGCGGTGCGGCCGAACAGCGGCACGACGGCGAAGCACGCGCCCGCCCGCACGACGTGCAGGAAGAACGCGGTCGCCTGTTCGACTGCCTGCTGGACGTCCACCGTCGACTCCGTCAGCCGCTCACGCCGTAGGCGGCGAGGTTCTGGAACAGCGTCGCCGTGTACTCGCGCAGCGTGCCGAGGAGCCACGGCATCAGCAGGATGATCGTCAGCAGCACGGCGAGCATCTTCGGCACGATGGTCAGCGTCTGCTCCTGCAGCGACGTCACCGTCTGGAAGAAGCTGACCAGCAAGCCGACGGCCATGCCGACGAGTAGCGCTGGCGCGCAGATCATCAGCGCGGTCAGCAGCGTCGTCTTGCAGAGGTCGAGAAGCGTTTCGTGGCCCATGGCGGGTTGCTCAGGCGGTGAAGCTCTGGGCGAGCGAGACGACAACGAGGTCCCAGCCGCCGACGAGGATGAACAGCAGCAGCTTGAGCGGCGTCGAGACGACGACCGGCGGCAGGCTGAACATGCCCATCGACACCAGGATCGAGCTGATGACGAGGTCGATGACGACGAACGGCAGGAAGAGCACGAAGCCCATCTGGAAGGCCGTCTTGATCTCCGAGAGCACGAACGCCGGGACGGCGACGTGGAACGGCGTCTCCAGCGCGGTGGCTGGGCGTGGTTCCTTGCTGAGTTCGAGGATCAGCGCGACGTCCTCCTCGCGCGTTTGCGACAGCATGAACTGGTTCATGCGGCGACCAGCGACGTCGGCGGCCTGCTTCCAGTCCATCGTGCCGGCGACGTACGGCTCGTACGCCTGCGTGTAGATGTCGCTGACGACTGGCTTCATGACGAACAGCGTCATGAACAGCGCGAAGCCGGTGGTGATCATCGCCGGCGGCAGATCCTGCATCGACATCGCGCGCTTGAGGAACGACAGCACGACGACGATGCGCGTGAAGCAGGTCATCGTCATGACGATCGCCGGCGCCATCGCCAACAACGTCATCAGCAGCACGATCTCGAGCGCCGAGCCGAGGCCCTTGCCGCCCGAGCCGGTGTTGAACGCGAGCGTGACGCCAGCGCCCTGGCCCGACTGGCCCTGCTGCAGACCGGGCGAACTGCTCGGATCCTGCGCCGACGGCGTGCCGGTGACGAACTGCTGGCCGATGACCGGCAGCGTCGCTGGGTCGTTGGCCGATTGGGCGGTAAGCGCGCCGCCGCACGCGCAGCACACGGCGAGCAGCAGCGCGCGCAGAAAGCTCACGAGCGACCTGCCTGCTGCAGCAGGTTGCGGAAGTCGGCGAGCGTCGGCCTGGCGCTTGCGGCGGCCTTGGTGGCTGGCGGCGTCGGCGAGCGGCGCGCGGGCGCCTGCTCCGGGCGCGGGATGACGAGGTTCTTTGGCACTGCGCCATCGTCGTCGTCCGCGACGACGTCGAGCGCGCGGCCGGCCGGGCGGCCGACCACCTCGGCTTCGTCGGCGGCGCGCTCGGGCAGGCGGCCGCCGTCGATCAGCGTGAGGCCGCGGTCGGATTCACCGACGAGCACGATGCGCTCGTCGAACTCGATCGCGTGCAGCGCCTGCTTCGGCGACAGGCGCAGCGACTGGCGCAGCGTCAGCAGCGGGATGCCGCCGCTCGCGCGCGCCGGGCCGCGCAGTTGGCGCAGCACGTAGACGCCGGCGACGCCGAGGCCGAGGACGGCCGCGAGCGCTGCGACCATCTGGCTGAAGTCGGGGGCCTTCGGGCCGGCGATCGACTGGCTGCGACCAACCGCGGCGGTGGCGGGCTGGTTCTCGCCGACGTTCGCGTCGCCGGCTTCGGCGACCACGGCGGCGGGGGCCTTGGGGGCGGCCGACTTCGGCGAACCATTGCCCATCGTCAGCGTGCCGAGCACGAGCATCGCGGCGACGGCGGGGGGGATCAGGAACCACTTGGGCATCGATTTCATGGCGTTCTCTCGCCCGCGAGAAGCACATGATGTGCCAAGTCGAAAACCACCATATGTAGTGGTCAATGATCAGCAGGAGCCGATTACTGGTTGGTAAAAGCCAACACTGCTGTGGTGTCCGTCAACGCTGCCGGCGGCGGCACGGCCCGCTACTGTCTCCCGGCATGACGAAGACGCCCTTCGACGAGCTCGTCCACCGGGTCAACAACCTGCTCGGCACCATCGAGATCCAGGCCGAGGTGGCGAAGGCGCTCGGCGACGCGGCGGCCTACGCCGATGCGATGCAGAAGATCGTCGAGTCGGCACGGCGCACGCAGGATGGCGTCCGGCGGCTGCGCGAAGCTGTCAAGGAACGGCCCTGATCGGGCGACCGCAGCTCACACCGTCGGCGTCTCGGGCGCTGGCTCGAGCAGCGCCTGCAGCTTGGCCGACAGCTGCGCCTCCTTGCACGGATAGCCGAGGATGAGGTCGGCCTTGGCGAGGAACGCGCGCGTCACGCGCGGCCGCGACGGATGGTGGAGCAGCAGCGCCACCTTGGTCGTCGGCGAGAACTCCTTGATGCGCCTGCACCAGTCGAAGCGCTTGTCCTCGGTCAGCGGCACGTCGATCAGCACGATCTCGTTGCGATGCGCCGCCGGATTGGGGATTTCGCCGCGACCATAGCGACGCAGCTCGAGGCCGACGCGGCGGCAGCTCTTGTGCAACAGGCAAGGCAGGTCGGGGTCGGCGAGGAAGGCCGCCAGCGCGCCGCGGATCTCCACCTGCGGGATGCTCTCGAGGCCCTCGTCGTCGGCCGTGCGCGCGGCGGCCTCCGGCTGCTCGTCGTCGGCTGCGGCGTCGCCGGCCGCGGGTGTCATCGCGAGCGGCGCCTTGTTCCAGGCCGCGGCGGTCTCGAAGTCGATCGCCAGCGCGCCTTGGGTCTCGGCCTGATCGCCGACCTTCAGCGCGAACGGGAACACGATGCCGTTGCCGATGCCGAGCGAGCCGTCCTTGGCGAGGCCCGGCTTGACCACAACGTGGTCCTGGAAGCGGATGTCGACGTTGCCGACCTGCCCGCGCAGGACGTTGCCGAGACCGGAGTACAGCACATTGCCGAGCTCGCCGAACGCCTCGTCGTCCTCGCCCTCGAGCACGCCGCTCGCGCGGCGCTGCTCGATGACCTGCTCGGGCGCAATCATCAGCAGCCCCGCCAGCGCGATCGCGTCGTGGACCTCGACGATCGTCAGGAACTTCTTGCCGGCGTCGACCTTGTCGAGCGCGCCGCGCGCCATCGCGACGGCCGTGGGCAGCGCGGCAACGTAGGCGTCGACGTCGACCACCATCGGCTCGGCGAGGCGGACCTTGACCGGCTTGCTGATCAGCGAGCCGATGGTCTCGCCCATCGAGCTGGCGAGCATGGCGAAGAGCTTGCGCAGCTCCTTGGCCGTCCCCTGTTTCAGCGTGGCGCTAGTCATGACTCGTTCGCGCTACGCGCGCTCCTTCGCCGCGAAGCGCACGCCGACGAGGAGCTCAAGCGCGGCGCGCTGGCGGGCCTCGACGAGGCGCAGGTCGAGCGTAGCGGTGCTCATGGACGGACCTTCGGCCAGCGGCCATTCCTCACTTGAGGCCGTCCCCGCTCGCTTCCGCGGGCCGATGACTTCCTGGATCTTCGCCAGGGTGAGGGACCGCTGCGGCCAGCCCTTGGCGCGGCGGCCCATCGCTGCCTGGGCGACCTCTTCGCTGCCCTTGGTCGTGGTCATCACGATGGGGGGCGGAGCGCCGAGCCTGGCGGCGACGGCCTTGACGCAGTCGAGGCCGCCCTGTGCCGGAACGACTTGCGCGCCTCGACCGTCACTCGACGGCGGTCTCTTGCGTGCGCTCCAGCTGCGCCTTGAGACGCATCATCACGTTGCTGTGGATCTGGCAGACGCGCGACTCGGTGAGCTCCATGATCTCGCCGATCTCACGCATCGTCAGGCCCTCGTAGTAGTACATGATGACGATCAGCCGCTCCTTCTTGGTGAGGCTGCTCGTGATCATGTCCAGCGCGTCGTCCTGCTGGACGGTGTCGAATGGGTTCGTCGACTTGCGGTCGGCGAGGATCTCGACCTTCTCCATGTCCTTCTCCTCGTCGCCGTCGTCCCACTTCTCCGTCAGCGAGAAGATCGCCTTGGCATTGGCCTCGGCTTGATGCGCCTGCAGCTCTTCGAGGCTGATGCCGAGCGCCTTGGCGATCTCGACTTGGTTGGGCGCGCGGCCGAGTTCGCCTTCGAGCTGGCGCACGGCGCGGTCGAGACGGTGCGCCTTGAGGCGCACGAGCCGCGGCACCCAGTCCTGCGAGCGCAGCTCGTCGAGGATCGAGCCGCGGATGCGGGTCGAGCAGTAGGTCTTGAACTTGATGCCGCGCGACAGATCGAAGCCGTTGATCGCGTCCATCAGGCCGAACAGGCCGGCCGAGGCGAGGTCATCGAGTTCAATCGACTTCGGCAGCGTCTGGAGCACGCGCTCGGCGATCGAACGCACGAGTGGCATGTGCTGCTCGATGAGCGTGTTGCGCAGGTTCTCGTCGCGCGTGCGCTTGAACGTCTTCCAGACCGCCTCCAGCTCCGTTTCCGTCAGCGGTTGCGAGCCGGCGGCGGGCGCCTTCGTCTCGGTGGACTTCGCCTTGTCGGCGGCCGGCGTCTTGGATTCGGTGCGGGCGGCGCGGGAGGGCTTGACCATGTTTGTGGGGACGGCGATGCGCAACGGTCGGAGGAAGTGGGGACACTAACGCAATCGCGGCGTCGTCACTTCCTCCGTCACAGCCAGTAGCTGGACCGGGTTTCCGTCCTCGGCGCCGGGGCGGGCGCCGTCGTCAGCAGGGCCTGCAGCGCAGGCCGCGCGTCCTTCGGGAACCAGGCTGCCATGGTCCGGGGACTGGACCGAAGGCCCTATGGCTTTGCGTCGCCGGCTTTCGCCGGGTTTGCCGTTTCGGGAGGCGTGTTGGGACCGCGAGAGCAAAGAGCGCGACCCGGGGGGGCGGGCCGACGCTGGCCTCATCGGCAGCATCCCGCGAGGGGTTGAGCACGGCCTGACGGATTTCTTTAGCGAAATGTATAAGTCGTTCTCAAATATAGATTTGCGGTGTGCCAAAAGTCTGCGAGGCGGGCCGCTGGCCTACCGGAAGGCGACCAGCGATTCGACCCGGCGCGGGGCCAGACGCTGCCGGCCGGGCAGGAAGCACAGCTCGACGACGAAGGCGCAGGCGGCGACCACGCCGCCACAGCCTTCGACCAACTGGCAGGCAGCGCCCATGGTGCCGCCGGTGGCGAGCAGGTCGTCGATGAGCAGCACGCGTTCGCCGGGCCTGACGCCGTCCTGGTGGATCTCGACCGCGTCCTTGCCGTACTCGAGCGCGTACTCCACGCGGTTGGTCTTCCACGGCAGCTTGCCGGGCTTGCGGATCGGCACGAAGCCGACGCCGAGTTGCATCGCCAGCGGCACGCCGAACAAGAAGCCGCGCGACTCGATTGCCGCGACCTTGTCGACGCCGTCGACGTCGAGGCGAGCGAGGCGCGCGATCGCCTCCTTCATCGCCGTCGGCGAGGCCAGCAGCGGCGTGATGTCCTTGAACAGGATGCCGGGCTTGGGGAAGTCGGGGACGTCGCGGAGGTACTTGTTCAGGTCCATGCTGATCCTTGCGCCGTGGTCGGCCGAAGCCTGTCCGACTTCGATGTAGCCCGTGCCGCCTTAGCGCGCGTCGCCGGACGCGGCGCCATCATACGTCACGAAGCTTCAGCGGCCAGGACAGTATGGCGGCTGTCGCGCGCCGCCGTGGGATTGCTGCGCCAGGCATTGGCCGCAGCGAGCGCGCGCGGCTTGCACAGGGCACGCGGCGCGGTGACAGCGGTCGACGGCATGCCATTCTCGAGGGCGCGATGGAGGCGCGCGTAGCGTTGCTGCGGCGACTCGTCGGCGGGATCCCTGGCCGCGTTCGACACGGGGCTTCTGTCGCTAGGGAAGAACCGTCAGGCAGGCGAGACCTCTTCGACACCGACGCCTCTGGCCGGCCGATCACGCGCCGGGACGCGCGGCGGTCCGATCAAGTCGCGACCGCGATCGCGCCGATGAGGCGCGTCGAGGTGCCCCCCATGGGATCGAAGGTTGTCGGCCGTGTCGCCCGATTGTCCCTGTTCGCCACAGCGCTCGCCGCCCTGCCGGCGCAGAACGTCACCGTGCCCGCCATGCTGGCTGGCGTCGAGGGTGGCGGCGGCACCAGCATCCCGTTCGGCAGCAACCAGGCCTGCCGCTACCAGTGCATCTACGACGCTGAGGAACTGCCGTGGCAGGGGCCGCGCGTGCTGACCGCGATCCTGCTGCGCGCCGACAACAACACGCCCAACACGGTGATCCCGGCCAAGGGCTACCTCGACATCTCGCTGCTCGTGTCGACGACCGACAAGACGGCGGCGACAGCGAGCGCGGTGTTCGCGGAGAATCGCGGCGTCGACGCGACGTGGGTGATCCAGAACCAGCTCGTGCAGTTGCCGATGCAACCGGCGCTGCCGGCCGGGCCGCGCCCGGCAAACATCGCGTTCGTGTTCCAGTTTCCGTGGGCCTACGGCCTCACGCCCGCGACCTCGACGCTGCCGGCGCCGCGCAATCTGCTGATCGAGTTCCACATTCACGCGCAGCCGAGCGGCGTGTACCGCATCGACAACCTCAGCGGCTGCACATCGCCGCAAGCGACGTTCGGTTCGATCGGCCCGGCGTGCGCCGTGCCCGGCAACCCGGCGGTCACGCTGCTGGGCGACCCGTCGATGCTCGCGGGCATGAGCTACGCGTGGAGAGTCGCCAACGCGACGCCGAGCGTGCCGTTCCTCGTCACGCTCGACCTTACCAACCAGGGCGGCCTGCTCGGCAACCCAGCGTGGTCGCTGCCGTACCCGCTGTTCGACCCCGCCAACCCGACGCAGCCGTCGCCGGCGCTCGCGGCGCTGGTCTGGCCGGCGCCGGACTGTTGGCTCAACGTCAGTCCGGTCGCCATGCTCGCCGGCGTCGCCGACGCGACCGGGTCGGGCTCGGTCGTCGGCATCGTGCCGCCGGGCCGGCAATTCGTCGGACAGACCTTCTACGCGCAGGCGCTGGCGTTCGCGCCGACCGCCAATCCGCTGCGCCTCGTCACGTCGCTCGGCCGCAGCACGACCGTATGTGGGCCGCTCGGCGTCGCGCGCGTCTACGCCTTTTACAACAACCTCAGCACGCCGCCCGCGCCGGCGCCGTCCGCCGGCATCTTGCAGGCGGGCGTCGGCATGATCTTCGACGTGCAGTAGGCGCCGTCGTCGGTCGCGGCGGCCTGCTGCCGCTTGCCCGCGACGCGGCCGGGGCGGATGCTGCCCGGCCCGCATGAAGGTCCTTCTCTGCCGCCCGCGCGGTTTCTGTGCCGGCGTCGAACGCGCAATCGAGACCGTCGAGCGCGCGCTCGCCAAGTTCGGCCGCCCGGTCTACGTTCGCCACGAGATCGTGCACAACAAGGTCGTGGTGCAGGACCTCGAGCGGAAGGGCGCGGTCTTCGTCGACGAGCTGCGCGAGGTGCCAAGCGGCGCGCACGTGATCTTCAGCGCGCACGGCGTCGCCCCGGCGGTATTCGAAGAGGCGAAGCGGTTGCAGCTGCACGCCGTCGACGCCACCTGCCCGCTGGTCACCAAGGTGCATGCCGAGGCCCGCCGCTTCGCCGCGCGTGGCTGCACCATCCTGCTGATCGGCCACGCCGAGCACGTCGAAGTCGAAGGCGTCGTCGGCGAGGCGCCGGACCGCACGATCGTCGTCGCCACGCCGGAGGAGGCCGAGACCGTGCAGGTGCCCGACCCGACGAAAGTCGGCGTCGTCACGCAGACAACGCTCAGCGTCGACGAGGCGACGCGCGTCATGGTCGTGCTGCGCCGCCGCTTCCCGGCGCTGGCGACGCCGCGCAAGGAGGACATCTGCTACGCGACCACCAACCGGCAGATGGCGGTCAAGCGCCTGCGCGGCAAGGTCGACCTGTGGCTCGTCATCGGCGACCCGATGAGCAGCAACAGCAACCGCCTGCGCGAACTCGGCGCCGACAACGGCGTGCCGGCGCACCTCGTGCTCGGCCCCGAGCAGATCGAAGCCGGCTGGCTGCGCGGCGTGGGCACCATCGGCATCACGTCCGGCGCCAGCACGCCGGAGAGCAGCGTCGCGGCGGTGGTCGAGCGCCTGCGCGCGCTTGGCGCCACGGAGTTCAAGGAAGTCGCCGGCGAGCCGGAGCTGATCGAGTTCAGCCTGCCGCTCGAATTGCGGTGAGCGCATGCGGATAGCCCTCTGCCAGATCGATGCGACGGTCGGCGACCTGACCGGCAACGCCGCGCGTATCACCGACTTCGCCGGTCGCGCGCAGGCCGCCGGCGCCGAGCTGGCGGTGTTCCCCGAGTTGGCGCTCTGCGGCTATCCGCCGGAGGACTTGCTGGTGCGGCCGGGCTTCCTCGCCGCGCACGATGCTGCGCTCGCGGAGCTGGCGCGCGCCGTGCCCGCGATCCTGCCCGTGCTCGTCGGCTGCGTCGTGCGCAACGAGCTGGCCGAGTCGCGCGGCGGCCGGCCGCTGCACAATGGCGTCGCGTTGTTGCACGGCGGCGTCGCGCGCATCGTCGCCACAAAAACCCTGCTGCCGACGTATGACGTCTTCGACGAGTCGCGCTACTTCGAGCCCAATCCGGCGCCTGAGCGCAATGTCGTCGCCATCGCCGGCCGGCGCATCGGCGTCGTCGTCTGCGAGGACGGCTGGAACGACGAGCGCTTCTTCGGCAAGCGCATCTACGCCGTCGACCCGGTCGAGCGCGTCGTCGCCGGCGGCGCCGAGATCGTCGTCAACCTCAGCGCCAGCCCGTGGTCGGTCGGCAAGGACGCGTTCCGGCAGCGCATGGTCGCCGCGGCATCGGCGCGGCACGGCGTGCCGATGATCTACGTCAACCTCGTCGGCGGCGACGTCGCGCTGCAGTTCGATGGCGGCTCGCTGGCGGTCAAGCCTTCGGGCATCGCGGCGCAGCCAGTCGCGTTCGAGGAAGCGCTCGCCGTCGTCGACACCGACGCGCCGTGGACGCTGGCGCCGCGGCTCCTGCCGGTCGAGGCCATGCAGCGCGGCGCGCTCGTACAGGGCATCCGCTCGTACGTGCGCAAGTTTGGCTTCCAGAAGGCGGTGATCGGCCTGTCGGGCGGCATCGACTCGGCGCTCGTCGCCGCGCTCGCCGTCGACGCGCTTGGCCCGACGAACGTCGCCGGCATCGGCATGCCGTCGCGCTGGAGCAGCGACCACAGCGTCGTCGACGCGCGCGAACTCGCCGTCAACCTCGGCATCGCGTTCCACCTGTTGCCGATCGATGGGCTGCAGGAAGCCTTCGACCGCGCGCTCGCGCCGGTGTTCGCTGGCACGCCGCCGGGGATCGCCGAGGAGAACCTGCAATCGCGCATCCGCGGCACGCTGCTGATGGCGTTCGCCAACAAGCACGGCCACCTGCTGCTCACCACCGGCAACAAGAGCGAGTGCGCGGTCGGCTACTGCACCATCTACGGCGACACCAACGGCGCGCTCGCCCCGATCGCGGACCTGTGGAAGACGGAAGTGTGGGGGCTGGCGCGCTGGCTCAACCGCGATGGCGTGCGCATCCCCGTGCGCTCGGTCGAGAAACCGCCGTCCGCCGAGTTGCGGCCGGGCCAGTTGGACACCGACAGCCTGCCGCCGTATCCCGTGCTCGACCCGGTGCTGCGCTGCCTCGTCGAGGAGGATCTGTCGGTCGCGGAGACGGCGGCGCGCACCGGCATGCCGCGCGAGCGCGTCGCCGACCTGTTCGCCATGGTGATGGCCGCCGAGTGGAAGCGCAACCAGTACGCGCCGACGCTGCGCGTCAGCGAGCGCTGCTGGGGCGGCTGGCGCCTGCCGGTCGCGCACCGCTACCGCGAACGCTGAGCGCCCGAGAGGAGGCGCTCTCCGGGCTCGCAGGTTGTCCTTTGCGGCCGCTGTCGCGGCCACGCCGCGCCAGAGAAGCCGATTGTGTCTCAGGCTCTGAGCGCCAGCGGGCGGTCCGGGCAGGACGCGCCGGCAAGCGCCCGCGGGCGCCGCTACGCGCAAGCGCCGACGTCATCGGCGCGTCCGCGTCGTTCGCCGACCTGCGTCGCGATCATGATCTATCCTTGCCGTCGCTGTGGACCACTCCGACCTGCGACAACTCTCGGTCCTCGAGCGCATCGACCTCGCTCTGGCGAGCCGCATGCTCACGCCGGGCGCGGACAACGAGCCGATCGCGGCGGCGCAGCGCGCGCTCGACGGCGTGCGCCAGCCGGGGGTGGGGGACGTGCTCTTCCTCGCCTCGCTGTTGCGCCTGCGCGGCTTCGTGCTCGCCGACCAGGACGCTGCCGACGTGCTCGGCGGCCGCCCGAGCCGGCTGTCGCCGGTCACGCAGGAGCACCGCCTGCTGCGCGGCCTCGCCGAGTGCCTGCAGCGCATCCGTCAGCGCGCCGCCGACGGCCGCGAGCCCGACGGCTGGTTCCTCGTCGAGTTGTTCCGCACGATGACCACAGAGATGCCGCGCTTCCACAACAACGACCTGCGCCGCGGGCCACCGTGGGACGCGCTGCTCTACGTCGACTATCCGGCCCCCGACCAGTTGCGCGTCGCGCTCGACCGCTTCGAGCCCGAACACTACTACCGCGACGCGGCCATGGTCTTCCAAGCGCTGCACCCGGTGCGGCAAGGCTTCCGCCTGTTCTGGCGCTTCGCGCGCCTCGCGCCATTCGCCGACTTCAACGTCGTCATCGCATGGCTGGGGCTCAATGCCTGGCTACAGGCCAAGGGCTTTCCGCTGCTCGCGGCGGCGCCGGGCGACTCGCAGGCGCTCGTGCGCCTGATTTCGGGGCCGCCGCCGAAGCGCCTGCCGCTGTTCGAGGCGCGGCTGCTGGCGTCCCTCGGCGAAGTCGCCTGACCAGCGGCGGGCGCGCAGCGCTCAGGCGGGTCGCAGCGAGCGCACGTGGCCGAGCGGGAACGCGCGACCGCCGTCGAGCTGCAGCGTCGCGAAGTCGACGTCGACCAGCGTGCCGGCGTGGGCGGCGCCGACGTCGACGATCACTGGCTTGCCGACCAGCTGCAGGCGCGCGCGGAACTCCGCCTGCAGCCGTTGCAGCCGGCCGTCGGCGAGGTCGCGCAGCATCGCGTCGATCCGCTGGGCGACGGCGACCAGCAGCGCGCCGCGGTCGATGGCGCGGCCGCCGGCGAGCGCCAGCGACGTGGCGATCGGCTCGAGGTCGGGCGGGAAGCGCGTGCGGTTGCAGTTGACGCCGACGCCGATCAGCCAGGTGTCCTTGCCAGCGGCGCCGCCGTCGATCAACACGCCGCACAGCTTGCGGCCGTCGACGAAGACGTCGTTGGGCCACTTCACTTGCAGGGCGTGGCCGGCGTGCGGCTCGAGTGCCTCGCACACGGCGACGGGCAGCGCGGCGGGCAGGGCCATCGTCGGCGGCAGCGCCACCGTCGCGCGCAGCGTCACCGCGAGGTCAGCCGCCGGCTCGTCGTGCCAAGCGCGCTGCTGACGGCCGCGGCCACGCGTCTGGTGGTCGGCCCAGAACACCGCGTCGCCGTCGTGTGGCGGCGCGGCGGCGAGGTCCTGTGTCGAAGGGCACGACGGCACGTGCGTCAGACGGCGAAAGCGTGTCGTGCCTTGCAGCAGGGACTCGACGACGGCGTCCGGGGCGGTCGTAGGGGGTAGGGCCAAGCCCCCATGCTACGCCGACTTCAGTCGCTGCTGCACTCCTGCCGATGACTGTCGAAGCGTTGGACGATCAGGCCGTCCCCGCAGGCAAAGGCGATGAAGCAAATCGGCGATGGACTGCCCCGTGGGTTCCAGGGCTTGGTGCAAGGTTGGAGCGCGCTCCAGCCGGCGACCGTTCGCGCGCTGCGCTTGCCGCGCGACCACGCGACGTGGCGCGACGCCGCGAACGGCTGCGACGCCATCGAGATCCAGGCGTGGACCGAGTCGCTGGGCCGCATCGAGACGACGCTGCCGCAACTCGCGGGCAAACTCGCCGACGGCGGCGCCTTGCTGCTCGACCTCGACAACGTGCAGTCGGCGAGCATGCTGCGCCTGGTCGTTGAAGGCCGTCCAGGCCAGTTCGATCCGTCTGGCAGCACCGACGACCCGACGATGTCGGTGTCGCTGCGCCGCGCCGTGCTGGCCGCGACCAATGCCGGCCTCGTCGTCCGCGACGTCATCCGCGTGCCGGCGCCGACCGCCGAGTTCCCGCCCACGCTGGCCGCGGCGCTGTTCCAACAGGGCCTGCTGCCGCTCGACTGGCTACAGGGCCCGCCGCCGGCGCGCTTCTGGCTCGACTGCCGCAAGCAGGCGACGCTCGCCGGCGCCGTGCTGATCGCTGGCGGCGACGCCGCGACGCGCCAGCGCACCGCTGCCGCGGTCGCCGCGTGCCTGCCTTCGACCTGGGAGATCGTGATCGCCGACGAAGCCAGCGAACGCGCCGGTTGGAACCGGGCGCTCGCGCGGTCGCGCGGCGACGTCGTCTGGTTCCTGCGCGCCGGCGCGCAGCCGTCGGCCGCGACCTTCGCGGCGCTGGCGTCGCGCGCGCTGGTTGGCCCCGTGGTCCCGGCGCGCAACGGCGAGCCGTGCCTGCCGGGCGATCTGTGCGGCGTGATGATGCCGCGCACCGACGCGCTGCTGGTCGGGCCGATCGACGAGCGCCGCGCCAACACGCGGGTCGCCCTCGAGGAGCACCTGATGCGTCTCGAGGCGACGGCGCCGCTGCTGACGACCGTGGACGCGCCGTTGCCGGCGCCGCTGGCGCCGATCGAGAATCCGGCGACGCTGGCGGCCGAGACGGCAGACCTGTGCGCCGCCTGGGCGGCGATACAAGCAACTGGAAATACAGAGGTTACGTCGGTGAACTTGGCCGGAACACCGGCCCCGGCGACCCCCGAGCCGGCCCCCGCTCCGTGGGCCGGCCGCGCGCCGCGCGTGTCGCTGTGCATGATCGCCAAGAACGAGCAGCGCTTCCTCGGCGAGTGCCTCGCGCGCGCCAAGGACGCCGTCGACGAGATCGTGCTGGTCGACACTGGCTCGACCGATGACACGGTGGCGATCGCTGAGTCGTTCGGCGCCAAGGTGATCCGCACGACGTGGCCCGACGACTTCTCGGCGCCGCGCAACCTTGGCCTGCGGGCTGCGACCGGCGACTGGATCCTCGTGCTCGACGCCGACGAGTTCCTGCAGCCCGGCGCCTGCGCGCGCATCCGCGACGCGGTGCGCGCCCCGAAGGTCCTCGGCTACCACATGCGCTTCGTCAACGTCTACGGCGAGAGCCGGACGCAAGGCGTGATGATGGTTCGCCTGTTCCGCAACCTGCCGGGCATCGCCTACCAGAACGTCATCCACGAGCAAGTGACGCCGAGTCTGCAACGCATCGGCCAGCCGATGGGGCTCGTGCTTGCCAGCGCCGACATCGAGGTCGAGCACCACGGCTACACCGAGGCGGTGATGAGCGAGCGCGGCAAGAACGAGCGCAACGAGCGCTTGTTCAAGAAGCAACTCGAGCAGACGCCGGACGACATCTACTGCCTCTACAAGTATGGCGATTTCCTCCGCCGCGTGCCCGGCCGCGGCGTCGACGCGCGCGCGCTGCTGGAGCGCTGCTTCGACCGCATCCTGGCCGGCCCGCCGTTGCTGCCGCGCGAACTGCCGTACGCCGGCGAGGTCGCCAGCCTGTGCGCCCTCGAGGCCGCGCGCGCGGGCGACACCGCCCGTGCCCGCGACGTGCTCGACGTCGCGCTGCGACGCTTCGTGCCGACGCCCAACCTGCACTACATGGCCGCGAGTCTCGCGCTCGCTGACGGCCGCGCCGAGGACGCCATCTACCACTACCGCCGCTGCCTGGGCTACCGCGGGCAGGTGCTGGTCGTGCCGATCCAAGAAGGCATCACCGGCCACGTCGCGCTCGTCGGCATCGCCCAGGCGTTCCTGTTGCGCGGCCGCAGCGATTGCGCCAAGACCCTCTTGCACCAGGCGATCGCGTTGGAGCCGGCCAACGAGGTCGCGCACCTAGCGCTGTCCAAGCTGCTGCTCGTCGGCGGCGACATCGGTGGCGCGATGACGACGCTGACGGCGTTCCTCGCGACGCATCCGGACTCGCCGGGCGCCTGCCAGCAGTTGGCGCTGATCCTGCAGCGCGTCGGCCAGCGCGAGGCTGCCCAGCGTATCGGCCGCCGCGCTGTGCAACTGCTGACTGCGCGTTCGCGCGACCAAGAGGCGCAGGCGATGGATCGCCTGCTCGCCGCGATCTGAGCGGACCGCCGCTCCCCCAACCGCATCCAACCCCTGACGACCTGAGCGGAGAGACCGACATGACGACGATGACCCACAATCCGGCTGCCAAGCTGCCGGCGATCCAGCCCCCGCGTTCCGGCTTTCAGCCGATCCCGACGCGCATTCATGACACCCGCGGCGGCCAGATCTCGCCGCTCGGCGTCCAGCCCGCCGCCGCCGAGGACAAGGCGATGGTCGAGCAGAGCCTCGCCGAACTCGGCACGAAGCTCGCCGAGATCCACCGCATCGCCGCCGAGGCCTACCTGTCGCAAGGCAGTTACAGCCAGGCGCTGCCGCACCTAGATGCGGCTGCGACCCTCGCGCCGACCGACGCCGAGTTCCGCCTGCAGCTGGGCTTCGTCCGCTACGTCACCGGCGACGACGCCGGCGCCATCGACGCCTACAACGCCGTGATCACGCAGGAGCCGAACAACAGCGAGGCGTGGTACAGCCTGGGCATGGTGCAGTTTGGCCAGGGCGAGTTCGCCGGCGCCGAGCAGTGCTTCGGGCGCGCGGCCGAGATTCACCCGGACGACGCGCAGGCGTGGAACAACCGCGGCGTGTGCCTGTGGCAGATGAGCCGGCTGACCGAGGCGCGCACGTGCTTCGAGCAGGCGCTGCGCAGCGACGCCAACGACGCCGACGCGAAGTTCAACCTCGCGCAGGTCAACTGCTGATCGGCGCGGACATGCGCGTCGGTGACTAGCCGGCGCCTGGTCCGTGGTTCGTGCCGTGACGAACTCGCTGCAACCTCGCCGCTCGCTCGCGGCGAGCGGATGCGAGCTGCGTAGACCCCAGTCCTGACGCCAACCGAGGATTTCCTTGGGCGCTAGGCTGCGCGGCAGCGCGCCCAGGATGCAAACCGGCGTGCGCTGCCCCGGGTCGCGGTTGAACTGCCGCTAAAGCGACGCAGTCCGTGTGCGCGCACACGCGCTTGTCAGCAGTTGCTAGGCGTTGCGGAACACGCTGTCGTCGGTGCGCGGCGTCGCCTGCGCGTAGCCCCGCAGCGCCTTCCCTCCGACCCGCGCCCGCTCCATCTCGTCGCGCATGCCCTGCAGGCCGGCGCGCATCGCGTGCTCCAGTCGGCCGTTGGCGCCCATGGCAGTGGCGCGCAGTTGCTGCTCGTTGGCCGTGTCAGTGCGGCTGTCGCCTGCCGTCGCGACGTGGTCGTCGATGATGTCGAGCAGGGCCGTGACGCGGTCTAGGTCGCCGCGGACCAGCGCCTCGTAGGCCTGGTTCCAGCAGGCGGTCAGTTCCTGCAACGCGAACGCCTTGGGCGTCGCCGCGTTCTCAGCCGGCGATGATGCCATCCCAGCCTTCCTTCAGCGTGCGCAGGACTTCGAGGGTGTTGTTCACGCCGGTCGGGTTGCGCGTCAGGTTCGACTGGCTGAGCTGATCAAGGCTGAACTCGTAGAGATTGTCGAGCTTCCGGGCGATGTCGCTGCCGGCGGCGTGGTCGAGGCTCGCGCGCAACTCGCCAAGGATGCCCATGGCGCGGCTCAGCGTCTGGCCGACTTCCGGCGAACGCGCCGTCTTCGGGTCGGCGAGGCCGGTCTTCGACTTCTCGAGGTTCTTGATGGCGCCGTCGTAGAGCAGCTTGATCAGCTTCTCCGGCGAGGCGGTAAGGATGGCGTTCCGCTGGTAGGTGGCGGCGGCGTGGGCGTAGGTCATGGCTTCGTGCGGCAGGGGGTGCGTCAAATGCGGGCGATGTTGCCCACGGAACTGCCCTGGCTCTGCAGACGGCCGAGCAGGGTCTCGAGGTTGGCGTACTTCTGCTTCAGCTGCTTCTCGTAGAGATCGAGGCGGCGCTCGGCCTGCGTGATGCGGGAGCTCGCGTCCTTGACCTGTCGGTCGAAGGTGTCGGTGCGGCTCTTGATCAGACCGTCGACGGTGTCGGTGTAGACGTCGATCTGCGCGATCATCCGGTTGGCGATGCCGCCGGTGGCCTGCGCGAACACGGCGGCGACGGCGTCGTCGTCGGCGGCCAGCGCTTCCTCCAGCTTGGCCGGCGCGAGCGTCAGCTTGCCGGCGGTGTCGGCAGTGATGCCGAGCTGCGAGAGCATCTGGTACGACGCGTTGCCGGTGCCGGCCACCGCGCTGCCGACGACGGTGCGCAGGCTGGACCGCATGGAGCGCAGCGTCGAGTCGCCGAACAGCGGACCGTTGGCCTTGCCGTCGGCGTCGAGCTTGTTCTGGTCGGTGAAGAAGTCGACCACCTTGTTGTAGGCGTCGACGAAATCCTGGACCTTCTTGGTCGTCGCGGTCGCGTCGTTGGAGACAGTGATCACGACGTCCTGTGTCGGGCTGCCGTCGGACTTCAGCTCGAGCGTGACGCCCGGGATGATGTTGCTGATCGTGTTCGACGCGCGGTAGATCGTGACGCCGCCGTTGAGCTGCACCTGGGCGTCGGAGCCTTGGGTCAGGACATTGCCCGACAGGTTGTTGATCACGGCCTGGAAGGCCGGATCGCCGTCGTCGAAGCTGACCGAGAACGCGCCCTCCGTGCCGGTCTTGGTGGCGCGGACGACGAGCTGGTAGCGGTTGGCGCCGCCGTTGGCGGTGTTGCCGGTGTCGACGACCTCGGCGCGCACGCCCATGTCGGTGGCGTCGTCCTCGGCGTTGATGGCGGCGGCGATGCGTTCAAGCGTTGGCGGCTCGACGACGCCGTTGACGACCTGCCCGACCGAGATCAGGTGGGTGGTGCCGCCGATGTCGATCTGCAGCGAGGCCGGCGAACCAAGGCTCGTCGTCGGCGACGGACTGCCGGTGGTGGCGTTGACCTGGGCCTTGGCCAGGGACAGCACGCGCAGGTTGTAGCTGCCCGGCGTCGCCGTGCTGCTGGCCGTCGCGGTGACGATTTCCTCCCGGTTGGAGGTGGCCTTGCGCTGCAGGAAGTCGGTGCTCGTCTTCAGCGCTTTGGCGGCGGTGGTCAGCTTGTCGAGCAAGCCCCTGAGGTCGCCGAACAACGACTTCTGCTTGGCGTAACCGGTCTTCTTCGCCTCGAGCTGCCGGATCGGGCGCCCTTCGATGGCGACGAGGGCCTGGATGATGGCCCTCGTGTCGAGGCCCGACGCGAGTCCTCCGAAGCTGATTCCTGCGGTCGACATGGTGGTAGGGCGGACTTGCCGCCGTCCGTCCGGTATCGGCGGCTCCGGGCGCAGGACTTGATGCGGGGGACCCCCGAGGTCGCGATCGGGCCGGGGGGTCGGCCACCGGGCGCCGGGGGGGCGGAGCCGGCGGGGCCGCTCCCGCCTTGCCGACTGCCGCCTCGGCCGCGCCCGGCCCTGGCGGACCCCGGTCCGCAAACGACGCCGCCCGGCAGGCCCTGTGGCCCGCCGGGCGGCGCCCAGCAGCCTCGCAGCACGCCGCGGCTCAGCCGAGCAGGCGGAGCGCCGACTGCGGCTGGGCGTTGGCCTGGGCCAACACCGAGATGCTCGCCTGCTGCAGGATGCTGTTGCGCGTCAGCAACGCGGTCTCGTACGCGACGTCGACGTCGCGGATACGCGACTCGGCGCTGGCGAGGTTCTCGGTCGTGATCGCCAGGTTGTTGATCGTGCTGCCGAGGCGGTTCTGGACCGCGCCCAGCGTGCCGCGC
>VGZG01000048.1 GCA_016872675.1 Planctomycetota bacterium | reverse complement strand
CGACATCGAACGCCTGCCAGTGCACGCGCTCGCGCCGCGCGTCGAGCACGGCGTGCACGCGGCGGTCGGCGGCGGCGCGGGCACGCGCCGCCAACAGCGCGAGGCTATCGATGGCCTGGACGTCGACGGCGCCAAAGCGCTGCAGGAAGCGCACGAACGTCAGCGCCACACGCAAACCAGTGTACGAGCCCGGGCCGACGTCAACGCGCACCGTGCGCACGTCGGCTGGCGTCAGGCCCGCTGTCGCGCACAGTCCGGCGACGAGGCCAGCGAGGTCGCCGCGACCGCCGGGCGGCGAAGCCGCAGCGTGCAGCGCATCGCCGACGCGCAGCGCCGCCGAGAATGGCGCGTCGCCGGTCAGGTTGCTGCCCGACAGCGCCAGCGTCGGATGATCGCTCATGCGCCGAGCTCGCGCGCGACGACATCAGCGAGCTCGCGGCAGAGACGGTCGCACAGCGCCGCATCGGCGGCCTCGATCATCACGCGGCACTTCGGCTCGGTGCCGGAGTAGCGCAGCAGCAGCCGGCCATCCTGGCCGAGCGCACGCTCGACCTCCGCGGCCTTGGCAGCGATCGCCGGCACGTCCGCGAGCCGCGGCTTCTGCGCCACCGCCACGTTGACCAGCTTCTGCGGGAACCGCTGGAAGGCCGCGAACGCCGCCGACGCCGGCTGCTTGCCGATCGCCGCCAGCAGCCGCATGCCGGTGTACAGACCGTCGCCGATGAGGTCGTGGTCGGCGAACAGCACGTGGCCGGACTGTTCGCCGCCGACGGCGGCGCCGAGCTCACGCACCGCCAGCCAGACGTTGCGGTCGCCAACCGGCGTCACGTGCACGCCGACGTCGGCTTCGCGCAGCGCCTTGTGGAGGCCGAGATTGCTCATCACCGTGGCGACCACGCGGCTGCCGGGCAACCGGCCCTCCTGATGCAGGCGGCGACCGAAGAACGCCAGCACGTCGTCGCCGTCGCGCACGCCACCCTGTTCGTCGACGAAGATGCCGCGGTCGCCGTCGCCGTCGAGGCAGATGCCGAACTCGGCGCGATGCTCGCGCACCGCCGCCGCCAGCTGCTCCGGGTGCAGGGCGCCGCAGCCGTCGTTGATGTTGAAGCCGTCGGGCTCGCAGCAGAGTTCGATCACCTCGGCGCCGAACGCGCGCAGGATGCGCGGCGCCAGCTCCGCGCCGCCGCCGTTGGCGGCGTCGACGCAGACCTTGCGGCCGGTGAGGTCAAGGTCGGGAAACGCTGCGGCGTAGCCTTCAACGTAGCGGGTCAGCAGCTCGCTGCGGTCGCGCGTACGGGCCGGGCGGACGTCGGCAGGCCGCAGCTGCACGGCCAGCATCGAGATCTGCGCCTCGTCCTCGTCGCGCAGCTTGCTGCCGTCGGAAGCGAAGATCTTGACGCCGTTGTCGTGCGCCGGGTTGTGCGACGCGCTGATCATCACGCCAGCGTCGACCTTCTCGCGCGCGACCAGCCACGCCAGCGCCGGCGTCGTGCACAGGCCGACGTGGCCGACAGCGACCTCGGCGGCGGCGAGGCCCTGGCCGAGCGCCTCGAGGATCCACGGCGCCGATTCGCGGCCGTCGTCGCCGACGAGCACGCGCTTCTGCGCGGCGCCGCCGCGCTGCAGCAGCACACCGAGCGCAGCCCCGACGCGGCGCAGCGTCTCGGGGTCCATCGGGGCGTCGCCGGCGCGGCCGCGCAAGCCGTCGGTGCCGAACTTCGGCGGGTCGATCGAGGTCATTGCTGGCGACGCAGCTTGACCACGACGACCTCATCGAGCAAGCACTCGTTGCGATCGACGGTGGCGCTCAGCGGACCGAGCAGCAGCAGGCGCGCCTTGACGTCGAGTTCGGGGCCGAGCGCGGCGCCGGCCGCCGGCCGCTGCAGGTGCACGTGCAAGCGCAGGTTCTCGTCGACCCAGTCGCCGAGCTGCGCCTTGTCGACCGACTCCTGCAGGCCGACGAGGCGCGAGCGCAGGTCGCCGCCGGCCTGGACGCGCACGGTCCGCCGCGGGGCTTCCGGCAGCCACTTGCCGCGCAGTTCAGCGGCCAGGGCCATGTCGTCGACGACCACCAGCACCTCCAACGTGAACGCCGCCGTGCGCGGCCACAGTTCAACCGTCAGCAGCGGCTGCGTGGCGAAGCGCAGGCCCTGCGCCTCGGCGTCGATCAGTTCGACATGGGCGCTGGCCTGCCGGTCGCTGGCGCCCGCTACCAGCACGGCGCGGAACGGCTTGTCAGCGCGCTTGCCGAGCGCGTCGATGTCGGCGGCGCGGCCTAAGACCGTCGGGGCCCCGGGCGTGAAGGCGACGGTCTCGCGCTTCCAGCGGCCCGCAAATGGCCCCTCGACGATGTCGACGTTTTCGGGCGTCAGGGTGAGAGCGCGCGCGGCCAGCGCGGCGACCTCGAAGCGGATGCGCGCCGGCCGCAGTTCGACGGCGACGTCCTTGAAGACGAATTGGTCGAGGCGCAGGTCGGCGACGGTGAACTCGGCGCTAGCGCGCTCGGTCCAGTCGACCGACAGGAAACGCGAGACTTGCAGGTCGAACGACTCGCTCTCCAGGGCGTCGACGCGGAAGCGCGGGCCGCTGAGCACGACGTCAACCCGGTCGATCGGCTTCTCGCCATCGAGGAAGCGCAGGCCGACGACGCGATCCGTCGGCAGCGCCACGGCGAGGCTGCCGGTCACGCTGGCGCCGCCCTGCTGCTGGCCGACGAAGGCCAGCGGCAGCATGCGCTCGATGCGACGGTGCACGCGGCTGTCGACGAAGTACCACAGCAGCACGGCAAGCCCGACGGCGGCGAGCTTGCGCCACGGGTCGGCGACGACCGCGCCGAGAAGGGTCTGATGGCGATTGTCCTTCATGCGGGCTGCTTGCGGCCGAGCGCCGCATCGAGTTGCTCCTCCAACTCCTCAAGGGTCAGGCCGCAACGCAGCGCGCCGCCGCTGGCGGCGGAGATCCTGCCGGTCTCCTCGCTGACGACGACGACGAAAGCGTCGGTTTCTTCGGCTAGGCCGAGCGCGGCGCGGTGGCGCGTGCCCAGCCGCTTGTCGAGGTCGGGGCTCTGGCTGAGCGGGAACAGACACGAGGCCGCGACGATGCGGTCGTTGCGCACGATCACGCCGCCGTCGTGCAGCGCGCTCTTGGGGAAGAAGATCGACTCGATCAGGTAGCTGTTGAGCTCAGCGTCGATGGTGATGCCGCCCTCGGCCAGCTCGGCCAGCGTCGCGTCGCGCTCGATAGCGATCAGCGCGCCGATGCGCTCCTTGCTCAGCCGCGCGATGGCGCGCAGCAAACGCGGCACGATCTTGGTGTCGCGGCGAAAGAACCGGCGGAAGATCGAGCTGTCACCGAGCTGCACGATGGCGCGGCGGATCTCTGGCTGGAACACGATCACGAGACCGAGCACGACCGATGGAGCCAGTTGCTCGACGACGTACAGCAGGCGCTTGAGCTCGAAGGTCTGTATCAGCAGCACGAAGCCGACGACCAGCACGGCGAGCAGCAGGCCGAGGCCCCGGATCAGCACCGAGCCGCGCGTCGACCACAGGAAGCGCAGCGCCACGTAGATCAACGCCGCGAAGATCGCGATCTCGAGCAGCGTCGGCCACCACTCGGCGGCGACGCCCAGCCCTTCGGCGAGGGTGTCCTGGGGCGGCGGTGGCACGGCTCGTGTCGTCATGGGGCGGCGTTCTTGGCCCCATCGTGCGCAGCGATCAAGCGCCGGACAAGCCGACGTCCGGCTTCTTGCTGGCTGGCAGCGGCTCGGTTTCGGCGGCCGGCCGGGGCGCCGGTTCGGCGCGCTTGGGCGCGACGGTCTGCTGCTGGCGCGCCTGCGCTTGCCGGTACTCCTCCAGGTCGTCGCCGCGCAGCACCGCGCCGATCTCGTCGCCACTGAGCGTCTCGTGCTTGAGCAGCGCCGAGGCGACCGCGTCGAGGCGGGCGCGGTTGTCCTGCAACAGGCGGGTCGCCGACTGGTACTGCTCGTCGACGATGCGGCGCACCTCGTCGTCGATCGTTTGCAGCGTCCGCTCACTGACGTTGCCGGCGAGGCGGAACTCGCTGCCGAGGAACGGGTTCTCCTCGTCGGCGGTGTACTTGATCGGCCCGACCTTGGGGCTCATGCCGAGCTCGCACACCATCACGCGCGCGAGATTGGTCGCCTGTTCGATGTCGTTCTGCGCGCCGGCCGAGACGTCGCCGAACACGATCTCCTCGGCGATGCGCCCGCCGAAGCACACAGAGATGCGGCCGAGCAGCTTCTTGCGCCAGTGGTTGTATTCGTCCTTCTCCGGCAGCGAGAGCGTGACGCCGAGCGCGCGGCCGCGGCTGACGATCGTCACCTTGTGCACCGGGTCCTGGTCTGGCGTCATCATCGAGACGATGGCGTGGCCGGCCTCGTGGTAGGCGGTGACCTTCTTGTCCTCCTCCTCGATGGCGCGCGACTTCTTCTCGCGGCCCCAGCGCACGCGGTCGCGCGCCTCCTCGAGGTCGGACATGTCGACGGCGTCCTTGTTCTTCATCGCCGCCAGGATCGCCGCCTCGTTGATGACCGCGGCCAGCTCGGCGCCCGAGAAGCCCGCCGTCGCCTTGGCGATGACGTGCAGGTCGACGTAGCCGGCCATCTTCACCTTGCGGGCGTGCACCTTGAGGATCGCCTCGCGGCCTTTCACGTCCGGGCGGTCGATGACGACCTGGCGGTCGAAGCGGCCCGGACGCAGCAGCGCCGGGTCGAGCACGTCGGGGCGGTTGGTCGCGCCGATCAGGATGATGCCCTTGTCGGAGTCGAAGCCGTCCATCTCGACGAGGATGGCGTTGAGCGTCTGCTCGCGCTCGTCGTGACCGCCGCCCATGCCGGTGCCGCGCTTGCGGCCCACGGCGTCGATCTCGTCGAGGAAGACGATGCACGGGCTCGTCTCGCGCGCCTGCTTGAACAGGTCGCGCACGCGGCTGGCGCCGACGCCGACGAACATCTCGACGAAGTCTGAGCCGGAGATCGAGAAGAACGGCACCTCGGCCTCGCCGGCGATGGCCTTGGCCAGCAGCGTCTTGCCGGTGCCCGGCGAGCCGACCAGCAGCACGCCGCGCGGGATCGAGCCGCCCAGGCGCGCGAACTTGCCGGGGTTCTTCAGGAACTCGATGATCTCGCGCACCTCCGCCTTGGCCTCCTCCATGCCGGCGACGTCGTCGAAGGTGATGTTGGTGCGGTTCTCCTTGGTGTAGAGGTGCGCGCGGCTGCGGCCGAAGCTCAGCACGCCGCCAGCGCCGCCGGGCGAGCGCATCTGGCGCAGGATGAAGAACCACACGATCGCCAGCACCAGCAGCCACGGGCCGACGGTGCCGAGCACGTACAGCAGGGCGGTGTTCGGCTCGCTGATGCGGAAGTCGTTGCCGAGCGAGAGCGCGAACGTGCGCACCTTGACACCCTTATTCGCCAGCGCCGCGACGCATTCCTGCAGCGGCGCGCCCTCGCCGGCGGCCGGCGCGTCGAGCCGCACGTAGTGCAGCCTGGAACCGCGCTGCAGCAGCGCCGTCAGGTACGAGCCGGCCTGCCGCGGGTCGGTCGCGCCGGCGCGGGCCAGCGTCGGCGTCTTGCCCTCGGACTCCTGCACCAGGAAGGCCCGCAGCACCAGCACCCCGCCGGCGTCGACCTGGTTCTTGAAGTCGGCCGTCGCCGTCGGCCCGGAGAAGAGCGTCGGGTCGAGTCGCTGCGTCGCCAGCGTGCTGTACAGCTCGATCTCGCTGTCGCCCTCGGCGCGCAGGAAGTCGCGCACGACGACCTCGATCTGCCGCACACCCTCGCCGACCTTGACCTCGGCGGTGGCGACGCCGTCGGCGACCGCCAGCCGTTCGACCTTGCCGTTGAGCAGGTAGCTGTAGAAGGCGTGGACCGAGTTCTGGCCTTCGCGGTTGGCGTTCGAGAGCACGAAGAACAGCGCCATCAACAGCGCCATGATCAGCACCACGCCGCCCATGCCACGCGGCTTGCGGACGCCCTGCCCGTCGGCGGGCTCCTTCGATTGCTTGGTCGTCATTTGGGTTCTCGGACGCGCGCCGGCGGCAGGGCCGCGC
Source organism: Planctomycetota bacterium (assembly GCA_016872675.1). Lineage (GTDB taxonomy): Bacteria > Planctomycetota > UBA1135 > UBA1135 > UBA2386 > UBA2386. The sequence goes on along the minus strand of VGZG01000048.1, from coordinate 17,076 downwards.
GACTGGGTTGCAGAGAGTAGGCCACGGCCGGCGGGGACGCCAGGAGGCAAGTGGCCGGCGCGCTGGCGTCAGCGTCGCGTGACGCGGCGCCGGCGCTGGCGCAACGAACTCAGCGGCCGGCGAACAAGTCGGCGAACAAACGCCACATCGGCTCGCCCACCGCCTGCAGCATGCGCACCGGTTCGTGGGCGACGCCTTGCGGCTCGAGGTAGGCGTGCGGGATGCCGAGCGCATCGAGCCGCTCGTGCAGGCCGCGGTTGGCCGGCAGCGTTTCGTCGGCCGCGCCGCAGGCGAGCAGCAAGCGGGCGTCGCGCAGGCGCTCGCGGTGGACTTCCGCGAGCCGCCACGGGCTGCGCGCGACGAACTCCGCCATGTCGCCGCCGTAGGTCGTCTGCAACACCTCGCGACGGCGCGCTTCGTTGGTGCGCGGCGCCTCGGTGAGTTCCGGCTGCAGCGGCCCGCCGCCGAGGCTCGCAGCGGCGCCGAACAGGTCGCGCCGCGCCAGGCCAAAGCGCAGCGCGCCGTAGCCGCCCATGCTGAAACCGGCGACGACGCGATGCGCCGCGTCGGGCAGCGTGCGGAACGCGGCGTCGATGCGCGGCACGATCTCGCCGAGCACGACGGTCTCGACCGGCCGGCGGCCGTCGACGCTGTCGCACCACATGCCCTGCGGCAGGCCGTTGGGGTAGACGACGAGGCTCGGCGGCAGGTCGCCGCGGCGCATCGCCGCCTCGAACGCGCGCGCCACCGACGGCAGGCCGGCGTCACCACCGCCGCTGCCGTGCAGCCAGTAGACGACCGGATAGCGGCGGCCGTCGGCGTCGTCCTCGTAGCCCGGCGGCAGGTAGACGTGGTAGCTGACCGCGGTGCGCGCCGCACGGCTCTCGTAGACGTGCTGCACGACGCCCGGCAGCGCCGCCGCCGGCGTCGTCCACGGCTCGGGCTTGAGCGTGGCGCGGAAGAACGCGGCGATCGCCGGCGCGGCGGCGGCGGGGAACTCGTGGCCGCCATCGTGCAGCCACGTGGCGACCAGTTCGCCGGCCGTGCCGCGGTGCACGGTCGCGCCCGGCACCGCGTCCCACGGCGCGCCGGCGTCGGCGCGGACGGCTGCGATGATTGCGTCGACGTTGCGTCGCTGCGTCGCGAACGGCACCAGCGCGTCGTTGCGGCCGGCGACGTGCAGCAGCGGCCGCGGGATCGGCTGGCCGTCGCGCAGGTGGCGCACGCCGCCGGCCGCCGACGGCGCGAACGACGCGAAGTCCTCGCTGCGCGCGGCGTACAGCAGGTAGGTGAAGCCGCCGCCGTTGCTGTGGCCGGTGGCATGGATGCGGCGTTCGTCGATCGCCAGTTCGGCGCGCAGCGTCGCCAGCATCGCGTCGACGAAGCGCAGGTCGCGATCGCCCTGGTCGCCGATGGCGGCCTGCCAGCCGCTGCGCTTGCCGTCGGGATCGGTCAGGCGGCCCGGCGTGGGCAAGCCCTGCGGATGGACGACGACGGCGTCTGGCAGCAGTTCGTGCAGCCGGAAGCTGCGCGCGGCCGTGGCGCTGCGGCCACCGTGGCCGTGGAAGACGAACACGAGCGCCGCCGGCTGCGCGGCCGTTGGCGTCGTCGCCGGCAGCGCGACGAGTGCGCTGCGCTCGACGCCATCGACGGTCCACGTCCGCGGCGCGACACGATCAGCAGCGTCTTGCGCCGCGGCGACGGCGGCGAGGAGCGACAGCGGTAGCAACGAAGTCAGGCGCATGGCGTTTAGCAACGAAGCCCGACCGCGCGCCCCCACTGCGCGGCGTCTCACAGGTTCGCGTAGTTCGGTCCGCCGCCGCCTTCCGGCGTCACCCAGTTGATGACCTGGTACGGGTCCATGATGTCGCAGGTCTTGCAGTGCACGCAGTTGCTGGCGTTGATCTTGAGGTCGACGCCGTGCTTGCTGCCGGGCTTCGGCTCCATCTCGTAGACGGCCGCGGGGCAGAAGTGCTGGCAGGGGTTGCCGAACTCCTCGACGCAGCGCGTCGAGCACAGGTCGGGCTGCGTGACGACGAGGTGGCACGGCTGGTCTTCCTCGTGCATGGTCCCTGACGCGTACACGCTGGTCAGCTTGTCGAACGTCAGCGTGCCGTCCTGCGGCAGCTTGCCGGCCTCGGGCTTGCCCTTGCCGCCGAAGTAGGCGCCGACCTGCTGCATGTAGCTGTGACCCGCTTCGCTCTTGAGCTGATCGCTCCAGAACGCGCCCTTGCCGCCGAAGAACTGCGCGAAGCCGGCGTTGAGCAGGCCCCACAGGCGGCCCTTGTGGAAGCCCTGGTGGAAGTTGCGGCACTGCCACAGTTCGTCGTGCAGCCAGTCCGACTTCATCTTCTGGTCGTAGACCGCGGTCGCGGCCGACGACACGTCGCCCTTCTTGAGGCACTCGAACGCCGCCTCGGCCGCGAGCATGCCGCTGCGCATCGCCAAGTGGATGCCCTTGAGCCGCATGCTGTTCATCAGGCCGGCGCTGTCGCCGACGATGAGGAAGCCGTCGCCGAAGACGCGCGGCATCGAGTACAGGCCACCTTCGGGCAGCGATTTGGCGCCGTAGTGCAGCATCTTGCCGCCCTGCAGGAACGCGGCGACCTTGGGGTTGAGCTTCATCCGCTGCAGCTGGCGGTGCGCGTCCATCGTCGGATCGCGGTAGTCGAGGCCGACGACGAGGCCGACGGAGACGAGGTTCTTGCCGCCCTCGGTTGCGCCCATGCCGTAGATCCAGCCGCCACCGAACGTCTTGCTGTCGAGCGGATAGCCCATCGTGTGCACGACGCGACCGGGCGGGCATTGGCCGGCGGGGACCTCCCACACTTCCTTCACGCCGATGCCGAAGACCTGCGGGTTCTTGCCCTGCAGGCCGAGGTCGGCGATCAGCTGCTTGGTCATCGAGCCGCGCGAGCCTTCGGCCAGCACGGTGAGCTTGCCGGCGAGGACGCCGCCGGCCTGGAAGTTGCCCTTCTGCTGGCCGTGCTTGTCGACGCCCGAGTCGCCGAGTTGCACGCCGGTGACCTGCTTGCCGTCGCGCTGCAGCACGGCGCCCGGGAAGCCGGGAAACACCTGGATGCCCTTCTGCTCGGCGATGCCGCCGAGCCACTTCACCATTTTGTTGAGCGAGATGACGAAGTTGCCGTGGTTCTTCAGCGGCGGCGGCGTTACCGGCAGCTTGTAGCCGCCCTTCTCGCCCAGCCACAGCACGTAGTCGTCGTGCACCTCGGCCTCGACCGGCGCCTTCGGCTCGGCCGTGCGCCAGCCGGGCACCAGCTGGTTGAGCGCCTTGGGGTCGAGAACGGCGCCGGAGATCGAGTGCGCGCCGATCTCGGCGGCCTTCTCGATCAGGCAGATCTGCGGAGTCATCTCCTGGCCCTGACCGGTCTTCTGCACCTCGGCGTTGTGGCGTTCGACCAGATTGGCCAGGTGGATCGCGGTCGACAGCCCGGCCGGGCCGCCGCCGACGATGACGACATCGAACTCCATCACATCGCGTTGGGTCATGACGGTCTCAGGACAAGACGTTCGGGACTTGGTTACCCCGCGGATGCGTCACACTACCTACATGCAGCGGCGGACTGCAACGCTGCCTGCCGCGTGCCGCTGTGCTTGCCGACACCTGACCGACGGAGCCTCGAACCGCTCGCCGGCCCGGACCCCTCCACCCGGAGGACCCCGATCATGAACCGCAACTTCTCGCTGCAGGAGGCCAATCAGGCCCTTCCGCTGGTCCGCTCGATCGTCGCCGAATGGCAGGAGCGACGGGCCGAGCGACGGCAGTTCGCGCGCAAGCGCGACGAGTTGGAGGCCGCAGTCACGCCCGAAGGGCTGCGCAGCGAACTCGCTGAACTCGACGCGCGCATCTGGCGCCACGACGAAGCCATGGCCGACTGCCTGCGCGAACTCGGCGCGCTCGGCCTGACCGTGCTGCGCACGGCGCCGTTGACACTGCACTTCCCGGGTCGCAGCCCGCGCGGCGAGGTGGTGTTCTGCTGGCAGGAGGGCGAGGGCTCGGTCTGCTTTGGCCACCCGCCGGGCGAAGAAGAGAACCACCGTCGGCCGCTGCGCGTCGCCCGCGGCGCGTGAGCCGCAGCGGCTCCGCTGTTGTGCCGACAGCCGCCGCCGGCCACGATCGGCGGCGATGTTCCACTGCACGATCCTGTTTGCGCTCAAGCCTGGGATCGCCATCGACCGCGTGCGCGCCGCGCGCGAGGCGCTGCAGGAACTGATCGAGCGCATGCCGGGCGTCGACAGCCTGACCGTCGCGCACAACGTCGCCGCCGACCGCCAGGGCTACAACCTTGCGCTGTTCTCGACCTTCGAGTCGCGCACGGCATGCGAAATTTTCTTCCGCCACCCGGACTACCAGACGGTGTGGCAGGAACTGCTGGCGCCGCTGGTCGATCGGCAGGTGACAGCGCAGGGCGACGAAGTCTAGCGGCCGCGGCCGCGCCGCCCGGTCGGCCAGCCCACAGCATCACGCTTGAAAGCGGCGCGCGCGCCGATGGAATGGCCCGATGAGCAACGTGAAGCGCGTGGCGGTCACCGGCGCCGCCGGTCAGATCGGATACTCCCTCCTGCCGTTGATCGCCAACGGCGGCATCTTCGGCCCCAACGTCAAGGTCCAGCTACAGCTGCTGGAAGTGACGCCCGTCCTCAACGCCCTCAACGGCGTGCGCATGGAGCTGGAGGACTGCGCCTTCCCGCTGTTGCACGGCGTCGTCTGCACCGACGATCCGAAGGTCGCGTTCAAGGACGCCGACCTCTGCCTGCTGGTCGGCAGCAAGCCGCGCGGCCCGGGCATGGAGCGCAAGGACCTGCTGCAGGACAACGGCAAGATCTTCATCGGTCAGGGCCGTGCGATCGCCGAGGCCGCCGGCCCGGACGTGCGCGTCGTCGTTGTCGGCAACCCGTGCAACACCAACTGCCTGATCGCGATGAAGAACGCCAAGGGCGTGCCGGCCGACCGCTTCACCGCGATGACGCGCCTCGACCAGAACCGCGCCAAAGCGCAGCTGGCGCGCAAGGCCGGCGCCCACTGGAGCGACGTCAAGAACGTCATCATCTGGGGCAACCACAGCAACACGCAGTACCCCGACTGGCACCACGCGACGATCGGCGGCAAGCCGGCGGCGCAGGCGGTCAACGACGACGCGTGGCTGCAGGGCCCGTTCCTCAAGACCGTGCAGGAGCGCGGCAAGGCGATCATCGAAGCGCGCGGCAAGTCGTCGGCGCTGTCGGCAGCCCAGGCCGCCGTCGACCACGCCAAGAGCCTTTACACGGTGAGTACCGCCGCCGACTCGGTCGCGCTGTGCGTCTACAGCGACGGCAGCTACGGCACGCCGGCGGGCATCGTCAGCGGCTTCCCGTGCACGACCGACGGCAAGGGCAACTGGAAGATCGTCCCGGGCCTGACGATGAACGAGTTCAGCAAGCAGAAGGCCGCCATCACATGGAAGGAACTGCTCGACGAGCGCGAGATGGTGAAGGACCTGCTGGGCTGAGCGCTTGCCAGGACACCATGACCCGGACGCTCACGATGCCGCTGGCGGCCGCTCTCGCCGCCACGCCGAGCCCGACCAAACGCTTGGCGCTCGGGCCGTGAGCGCCCGCCCGATGGCCCCGTGCCCCCGATCGCTCGCCGCCGCGCGGCAGCCGACCGCCACGGCGGTCGTGACCCGGCGCCGGGAGAGCTGACCGCCAGCCATGGACCCCGTCGCCATCGCCCTCACCGTCGTCGCCGGCGTGGCGATGGGCGCCATCAACAACCTGGCCGGCGGCGCCGGCGTGTTCGGGCTGATGGCCTTCGAGCTCGCCTGCGGCCTGCCGCTGGCACAGGCCAACCCGTCGATGCGGCTGGCGGCCCTGTGCGTCGGGCTGTTCGCGTTCCTCGGCTACCGCCGCAACGGCCTGCGCGCACCGGCGCGCACATGGCTGCTCAGCCTGTGGGCGGTGCCCGGCGCGCCGCTCGGCAGCTGGCTCGCCCTGCGCTCGCCCGACTGGTGCTTCTGGGCCTACCTGACAATCGTGCTGGCGCTGCTGCTGCGCCAGCAGACCCGCAAACCGGCGCCAGACGCGCCCGAACGCCGCTGGCCGGCGTGGGCCGGGCCGCTCGGCTGCTTCGTCGCCGGCGTGCACATGGGCTACGCGCAGGTCGGCGTCGGCCTGCTGTCGACGCTGGTGCTGTCGGCGTCGTTCGGCCGCGATCTGCTGGCGGTCAACGTCGCCAAGAGCACGCTGGTGATCGTCACCGGCCTCGCCAGCGCCGCCAGCTTCGCCAGCGCGGACGCGATCGCATGGCCGCCGGCGGCATGGCTTGCCGTCGGCACGGCGGTCGGCAGCTACCAGGCGAGCCGCTGGGCGATGCAGAAGGGCGTCGGCGCGGTGCGCAAGGTCGTCGTCGGCGTCACCACGGTGATGGTCGCCTACACCGCCTGGAAGCTCGCCGTGACGCTGGCCGGCTGAGCGACCTCGAGCAGCGGCGCGGCGCTCTCGCAGCAACTTGTCGGTTCGCCGGCTGGCGCGCGTGCGAAGTGCGCGAGCGCGTGCGATGCTGACGGCGATGACCCATCCCACCGCACGCGACGACCGCCGCGCCGCACGGCGTGCCGCCGACGCGGCGCGGGCCGCCGCGGGGCGCGACGCCCCCGCGCTGGTGCGCTGGCGGCACTTGCGGCGCAACATCGGCAAGACACTGATGGGTTGGCTGGCGCCCTTGCTGCTGCGCGCGCTGGCGGCGACGTGGCGAGTGACGTTCGTGCCGGGGCCGGGCCTCGATCTGCAGCGCAGTGGCGCGCCGTGGGTGCTCGCGCTGTGGCACGGCCGCATGCTCGCGGCGATGCCGCTGCGCGGCCACCGCGGCCGCGGCATCACCGTGCTGGTCTCTCCGAGCGCTGATGGCGGCCTCGCCGACTTGGCGCTCCGGCGCTTTGGCTACCGCGTGCTGCGCGGCTCGGCGCACCGCAGCGGCGCCCGCGCGCTGCGCGCGATGGATCAGGCGCTCGCAGGCGGCGCGCAGTTGGTGCTCACCCCGGACGGCTCGCGCGGCCCACGCCACGCCATGAACAGCGGCGTCGCCTGGCTGGCGCGCGCGCGCGGCGCGCCGATCCTGCCAACCGGCATCGCTGTCGATCGCGCCTGGCGGCTACGCAGTTGGGACCGATTCGTGATCCCCAAGCCATTCGCCCGGCTGGTCGTCGCCTACGGCGCGCCCACGCTGGTGGACGACGCTGCTGATGACGACGCCATGGAGGCGATCGGCGCAAGCGTGCGCGCGGCGATGCTCGCGGCGGAACGCTTGGCGTTCGCGCGCCTTGGCGTCGCCGACGACCTCGATGGCGCCCAGTGAACGCGAGCGGTCAGCGCCGCGTCGACCGCCGACATTGCAGCGCGAAAGGCGGCGCTGCACGGGCGCCACGCGGTCGAGCCATGCGTGCTCACCGGACCCTGCGCACTTCGCCAGCCGACGCGCAGCCACCCGGGCCGCGTCAGGCCAGGACAAGTCGGCACGATCAGCCCAAAACGCAAGCAACCCGGCCCCGCCTTGCGACGGAACCGGGTTGCTCTTCAGCCCCAGCGACGCTCCGAGTGACCGACCCAGCGCGCCGCTAACGGCTGCCGGGGATCACAGATCCTGCGGGCGAAGCGTCTTGCGGCCGTTGGCCTCGGCGCGCGACTCGGCGACCGTGATCATCTTGCGGACCGTGGCGTCGAGGGCGCCGTAGAAGTCCGACGAAACGTTCGACTTCTTGACTGCCGCCTTGGTGCGTGACTTCGAGATGATCAGATCGCCCGTCTTCTTGTTGGTGTTCTTCTTAGCCATTGGTGTGACCAGTTTCGGTAGAGATCGTTCGCCCGGTCGCAGCGAAAGTGCCACGCCGCCCGCGAACTCGCGCGACAATCGCCGATTCGCGCGCGCCTGTCAACATCCTTTTGCCGAGAATAGGCGCTTTTGAGGCCATTCTCGGCCTTTCTCGGCCATCCGACGCATGCCAACCGGCGCGCAACGGCCCCGTTCGGCCGTCTGACCAGGAAGCTGCGACACGGACGCACGGCGGGCGGCGTGGCCTTCCGTGGCGCACGCTCCTAGAGTCCGCGCCCGATGAGTTGGCGCCGCGTGCTGGTGTTGTCGCTTGCGATCGTCGCTGTCGTGACAGTGGCGACCTGGGCCGTGCTCGTGCGCGGCGGCGCGGCGACGAGGCTGGCGCGGCGCGAACTGCAGGCGTTGTTCGCCGTGCCCGCCGACCTCGCCGAACTGGCGCTCGACCTAGGCCGCGGCAGCGCCGTGGTGCGCGGCCTGCGCCTGGACGCGGTCGACGTCGCCGCCACGGTGGAAGCCATCGAAGCCGACTTCGCCTTCGGCGCAGGCGGCGGCCTCATCGGCGTGCACGCCGTGCGCGTCCGAGGCCTCGATGCGCGCCTGGGTCCGACGCCACCCGACTTCGGCGCCCTGTTGCGCACGCGCGCCAACGGCAGCACAGCCAGCAGCGGGCTCGATCTGCGTCGGTTGCCGGCGATGCGCATCGACGGCGCGCGCGCGCAGTGGCAGCCGGCCGGCGACGCCCCCGCGATCGCGGTGGTCGACATCGACATCGCACTGGCGCCACGCGCCGACAGCCCGGGACTGGCGCTGCGCGGTCAGGCCCGCACGATCGATCCGCCCCTCGCGTTCACCATCACCGGCGCCATCGATGCGGCGACCGGCGCGATCGAAGCGGAACTGGCGTTCGCGCCGACGACGATCGATCCGAGCCTGATCGCCCGGGTCGCCGGCGTCTTCGGCGCCGCGCCGCCCGACGTGCTGGCCGGCGGCGAACTGCGCGCGCTGACCCTGCGCCTACAGCGCGCCGGCGACGCGGCGGCGCTACGACTCGTTGCGCGGGCCGAGATCGCGCGCGCGCACGCTGCCGGCGGCCCGCTGCCGGCGATCGTCACCGACGCGGCCATCAGCCTGGAGGCGTCCACCGATGACGGTGGCCGCGCGCAGTTGCGGCTCGTGCAGCGCACCGACCGCGGCGCGCTCGACCTCGTCGCCCACGGCGCGATGGTCGACGGCAAGCCCGACTTCGACGTACTCCTGCGCGGGGAACGCATCGTCGTCGACGCCAACGTGGTCAATGCGCTCGGACTCTTCGAGGCCGGACGCAATGTCGTCGCCGCGCTCGAGCCGACGGCCGGCATCGCCGACCTCGACCTCTTCATCGAAAACCCGCACAAACGCGGCGGCGCCACCGACCTCGACCTGCGCCTGCGCGACGTGGCCGTCACCTACCGCGGCTTCGGCGAAGGCCAGCGCCGCGTCGGCTTTCCACTGCCGCTGGCCAACGCCCACGGCCGGGTGCGACTGCGCGACCGCGTGCTGCTGCTGGACGACATCCAGTCAGCAATCGCCGAGCGCGCCGGCGGCGGCGTGGTTCGCGTCAGCGGCCGGGTCGAGACGGCGAAGCCGAACAACGAGGCCACGTCGGTCGATATCGTCGCCGAAGGCGTGGCCTTCACGCCCGAACTGCGGCGCGCGCTCGGCACGTTGCTGCGCGACGACGGCGCGCTATACGACAAGTTCGCGCCCGAGGGCCGCGCCGACGTCCGCGTCGCCCTGCGGCCAGAAGCGCAACTGGCCGGCGGCTGGTCGGTGGCGATCGACTTGCAGGATGCGGCCATGCGCTGGGCCGGCTTCCCCTACCGCCTCGCCGCGCTGCGCGGCGCAGCGCACGCGCGCGCGGACGGCGTGCGCTTCGACCTGGCTGGCGCGCACGGCGCGGGCAACCTGCGCATGCGCGGCTTCCTGCCGCTCGACGACGACGCCTGGCGCGAGCGCGGCTTCGACGCCAGCGTCGAGATCGCGGGTCTGGCGGTCGACGGCGAACTGCGCGACGCTGTCGCCGTGCTGGTCCCCGAGCTGGCGGCGCCGTGGCGCGCCAGCGAGGCGAGCGGGTGGCTCGACGGCGCCGTCAAGGTCTGGCGCGACGAACCGGATGCGCCGCTCGCGCACGACTCACGCCTGACGCTGCGCGACGTCGACCTGGCGCTGCCGGCCAAGCCTTGGCGCGCGCGCGGTCTCGCCGGCGGCGTGCACATCGAGGGCGTCGGCAACGGCACGCACGTCGCCTTCGACGGCGTGCACGGCGAACTGGCGTGCCCGGGCAGCCGTCCCGCGCCGCTGGCGATGCTCGGCAACATCGTGCTCGGCAGCAGCGCCCTGTCGGCCAACGGCGAGGACCTCGCCTTCGTCGTGCGCGACCTCGAACTCGACGCCCAACTCGGCGCGTCGCTCGAAGAACTCGGCGCGATCGGCGCCGGCATGTGGCAGCAAATGCGCCCATCGGGCCGCGTCGGCCTCGTCTGCCGGCACCGCCGCACCGGCGCCACGGCGGACCCGCTGCGGCTCGTCGTCGACCTGCTCGACGTGCGCTCCGACGCGCCGATCCTGCCACGCCCGGTCGAACAGCTGACCGGCGAACTGCGCGTCGACGGCGGCGTGGTGCGCTTCGACACGCTGCGCGGCCGGCTGGGCGGCGGCAACGTCGTCGCGACCGCCGGCAGCGTGCGCACGCTGCCGGCGCCCGACCTGCGCACCGAGCTCGCCTTCACCGTGCGCGCGACCGGCGTGCCGATCGACGATGGCTTCGCCAACCTGTTCTCGGGACCGGTGCAGGACGCGGTGCTGCGCCGGCAACTGCTCGGCAAGGCCGACGTCGACGCGCTGCAATTGCGCTTCCGCATCCCGACGGCGGCGAGCACGCTGCCACTGGCGACGACGCTCGACGGCCGACTGCGCCTCTACGGCCTCGACATCACGCTCGGCAGCGGCGCTGAGAGCCTTGTCGTCGAAGGCATCAGCGGCGTCGTCGACCTCGCCAATAGCGCCGTTGCCGGCGACGACGGCGCGCTGACCGGCGCGCTGCGCGGCGCCTCGCTGCGCATCCTCGGCCAGCCGTTCGAGGCGATCGACGCCAAGTTCACCGCCGACGCCGCGCAGATCGACCTGCGCGGACTCAACGCGCGGCTGCACGGCGGCTTCGTCCGCAGCCGCGCCGACGACGCGCCGGCGATCCGCTACCTGCTGCCTGGCGCCACCGAGCCGGACGGCGCGCTGCAGACCAATCTCGCCTTCACCGGCGTTGACATCTACGCGTTCCTGGCCGCCACCGGACAGGCGAACCCGCCGTACAGCGGCCTCGCCTCGGGCGCCGTGCGCCTGCAGCGCCTCGCCGGCAACGACGTCAGCGGCGCCCGCGGCGAGGGCAGTCTGCGCCTCGCGCGCGCCGACCTTGGCGTGGTGCCGCTGTTCACTGCCATCTACGCACAGTTGCCGGCGGCCGACCGGCCGCGCTTCGACGCGCTCGACCTGTCCTGGCAGATCGCCGACGGCATCGCCGCCTTCCCGCAGCTGGAAGTGCGCTCCAGCCTGCTGGCCGCGCGCGGCAGCGGCCACCTCGACCTCGACGGGTACCTCGACGTGGAACTGACACTGGCCAATCTGCTCGGCGACTCGGCTGATCCGCTGGTCATGCCGCTGCTGAGCTACCTGGCGCAGAACATCGTCACGTTTCATCTGCACGGCTACCTCGGCAACCTTGCCGCCGAGAAGCGCTGGCTGACCGAGGAGCCGCCGGGCCGCCGCGCCGTGATGCCGCAGCCGCCGCAGGGCCCCACGGCGCCGCGGCCAGGCTTCTAAGCCGAGCGCCGCGGTTGAAAGCGGCGCGCGGCGCCCGAAACTGGCTGGCATGAGCACCCTGCACGCCGTCGTGATGGCCGGCGGAACCGGCACGCGCTTCTGGCCGGCGAGCCGGACGGCGCGACCCAAGCAGTTTCTGCCGCTCGCTGACGGCAAGCCGATGCTGCAGGCGACGATCGAGCGGCTCGCCGGGCTGTGCGGCGAGGACCAGATCTGGGTTGTCGCAGGCAAGAAGCTGGCCAAGCCGCTGACCAAGCTGCTGCCGAGCTTGCCGAAGGAACGACTGCTGCTCGAGCCGGAAGCGCGCGACACGGCGCCGTGCATCGCGTTGGCCACCGCGGCGATCGCCGCCGCCGATCCGCAGGCAACGATGGTCGTGCTGCCGGCCGACCACGTCATCGCGCCGGTCGACGCCTTCCAGGCGATGCTGCGCGCAGGCGCCGCCATCGCCCAGGACGGCGAGACGCTGGTGACGTTCGGCGTCGCGCCGACCTTTCCTGCCACCGGCTTCGGCTACGTCGAATGCGGCGAGCCGCTCGCCGGCCATGGCGGAGCGCACGCCGTGCGCCGCTTCCGCGAGAAACCCGACCGCGCCACCGCCGAGAGCTTCCTGCAGCACGGCGGCTTCTTGTGGAACAGCGGCATCTTCGTCTGGCGCGTCGACGCGATCCTGCGCGCCATGCGCGCGACCGATCCCGAACTCGGCGCCGCCGCCGACGCGATGCTGGCCGCGACGCAGAAGGGCGAGAAGTCGACGCTGCAGCGCGCGTTCCTGAAGGCGCCCAAGCGCTCGATCGACTACGCCGTGATGGAAAAAGCGGCGAAGGTCGCCGTCGTGCGCGCGCCGATCCGGTGGAACGACGTCGGCAACTTCCCGGCGCTCGGCTCGATCGCGCCGCCTGACGCCAACGGCAACGTGGCTGTCGCCGCAGACGGAGGGTCGTGCATCCCGCTGCAGAGCGGCGGCAACATCGTCTACGCCGATGGAGCGCGCACCGTGGCGCTGTTCGGCGTGCGCGACCTCGTCGTCGTCGCCGTCGACGACGCCGTGCTGGTCTGCCCGAAGGACCGCGCGCAGGACCTCAAGGCGCTGGTCGAGCACGTGCGCGCGAGCGGCCGCGCGGACCTGCTGTGAGCGAGCGCGTCCAACGCATCCTCGCCGTCGACTTCGGCGACGCGCGCACCGGCCTCGCCGCCACCGATTGGACCGGCTCGATCGCGGTGCCGCTCGGCCGCATCGACGCGCGCGACGACGCCGTAGTGGTCGCCGCGATCGTCGAACTCGTGCGCGAACGCGACACCCAGGTCGTGGCGCTCGGCATGCCATTGAACGTCGACGGCACGTCGGGCCAGCGCGCCGTGCGCACCGCGGCGTTCCGCGAGCGGCTGCAGCAGGCCCTGACGGTGCCTGTCGTCGCCGTCGACGAAAGCCACTCGACGGACGAGGCGCACGAGCGCCTCAAGCAGGGCGGGTTGAAGGCGAGCCGCCGCAAGCAACTCGCCGACAGCGTCGCCGCGCTCGTCATCCTCGAGCGCTACCGCGTCGACCTCCACCGCGGTCAGGCGAAATGAAAGCTTGGTCCCCGTAAGCCGGGTTCTGGTGCCGCCTCGTCGGCGGTGACGGCCATTTCTCTAGGACCGCCCTCGCGGACGGCCTCCAACGACCTACCCGAGGACCACAGCGCGGGCCGCGCGATCCTCCTATTCGGTCTTCCTCCAGGTGGGGTTTGCCGTGCCGCCCCGGTCGCCCGGGGCGCGGTGAGCTCTTACCTCACCGTTTCACCCTTGCCGTCGCCCGCTTGCGCAGGCCGTCCGGCGGTCTGATCTCTGTGGCACTTTCCCTGTCCTCACGGACGGTGGGCGTTGCCCACCACCTTGCCCTGTGGAGCCCGGACTTTCCTCCCGCGGCCGAAGCCGCCGGCGGCCGTCCAGGGACCAAGCGAAGGGGAGTCTAGGGCCGGCCCAAGGCCGCACAAGGCGGCGATCTTCGGTCTAACGTAGTGACCCTACCAGGGCAGAGACTCCGGTCCCGGCGATGGGCTTGCCCAAGTGCGGATGTGGGGTACGGTCATGCATAGCATCCTGCGTGTCTCTCCGCGCCGATCGCCGTTTCTCCCTCGCTCTGCACCTCCAAAGTCGGCCCGTGCAACTGCTCCTCGCCATCGTCCTTGCCGCTTTCGCCAATGCGCTCCCCGCAGCGGCTACCGCCATGCCGCAGGGCGGCCCTGCGGGATCCAACCCGGTGCCGGAGCCGAGCACATTGCTGCTCGTCGGCACGGGCCTCGTCGGCGTCGCCATCACGGCGCGCCTGCGCCGCATGCGCAAGCGTTGATCCGGCGCCGCAGTTGAGCCCGGTCGGCGCGTCGCCTGCGGCCCGGCGCGCCACTCAACCGTAGCGCGGCGCGTGCGCCCGGATGCGCGCCGCCTTGCGCACGATCGCGGCGAGCCAACGGCGCCGCCGCCGCAGCGGCTCACGCCAATACGAGCGGGCGAACCGCAGTTGCAGGCGCAACGGCACCCCGATCGGCAGCGACGACAGCAGTCCGGCCAGGTCCTTGATCAACCACCGGCGGCGCAGCCAACGCACGCGGCAGACGCGTTCGACGTCGAGGAACGTCGCTTCGCCGCCGCGGCGCGGATCGTCGGCGAAGACATGGTTCCAGTAGAGGTCGCGGTAGACCAGTCCGGCGTCGTGCAGGGCGCGCACGCGCGGGGCAACCTCGCGGCAGGCCCACGCCGCGAATTCGACGAGCCAACCGTCGGCCGCAGCCTCGGCGAGCCAAACGTCGCAGGCCCGCCCGGGCACGCCGCGTGTCACCACCATCGACTTGCCCGCGCCGTCGCCGAGCCAGGCCAGCGGCGCCGGCGTCCGCAGCCCGAGCAAGGGCATCATGTGCAACCAATACCACTCGGCAGCGGCGTCGCGGCGGGCGCCGAGCCGCGTCTTGGCGAAGATCCAGCCCTCCGGCGTCGCCAGCGCGGCGGTCCACCGCGTCGGAACGCAACGGACGATGCGACCGAGCGCACCGCTCCAAAGCCCGTCGACGGCCCCTTGCAACCCCCCAAGCGACGCCGCAAGACGAGATGAATCGGGCAGTTCGGACTTGTTGCCGGTATGCATGGGCCGAGGTAGGTTGCTCCGGGTTCGGGTGCGCTGCAAGCACCAATCTGGCATGAACCAACCCGCCTCCAGCGAAGAGAACCCGTTCCAAGCGATGCAGGCCCGGCTCGACCTCGCCGCGGCCCGACTCGGACTCGAGCCGAACGTCATCGCCGTCCTGCGCGCCTGCGAGCGGGAGATCACCATCAGCATGCCGGTCGTCATGGACGACGGCTCGGTGCAGGTCTTCGAGGGCTACCGCGTGCAGCACAGCACCTCGCGCGGCCCGGCCAAGGGCGGCATCCGCTACGCCCCCACCGTCAACCGCGACGAGGTCCGCGCGTTGGCGGCGTGGATGACCTGGAAGTGCGCCGTGGTCAACGTGCCGTTCGGCGGCGGCAAGGGCGGCGTCATCTGCGACCCGTTCCGGCTGTCGAAGGGCGAACTCGAGCGCATCACCCGGCGCTACGTCGCCGGCATCATGGATCTGCTCGGGCCGGACCGCGACGTGCCGGCGCCCGACATGGGCACCGACGGCCAGGTGATGGCGTGGTTCATGGACACCTACTCCATGCACCAGCGCAGCTACATGCCGGCGATCGTCACCGGCAAGCCGGTGAGCCTCGGCGGCTCGCTCGGCCGCATCGAGGCGACCGGCCGCGGCGTCATGCTGGCCACCCGCGAGGCGCTCAAGCACCTCGGCATGAACCCGAAGGACTGCACTGCCGCCGTCCAGGGCGCTGGCAACGTCGGCCTGATCTCGGCGCTGCAGTTGGCGACGCTGGGCGTGAAGATCGTCGCCATCAGCGACATGCACGGTGGCCTGCACAACCCCGCCGGGCTCAACCTCGATGCGGTCAAGGCGTACCTGCAGAAGCACAAGAAGCTCGATGGCTTCGAGGGCGGCTCGCGCATCAGCAACAGCGACCTGCTCGAGCTGCCGGTCGACATCCTGGTGCCCGCTGCGACGGAGAACGTCATCACCACCCGCAACGCCGCCAACATCAAGGCGAAGATCGTCACCGAAGGCGCCAACGGTCCGTGCACGGCCAACGCCGACAAGATCCTCGACCAGAAGGGCATCTTCGTCATCCCGGACATCCTGGCGAATGCCGGCGGCGTGACGGTGAGCTACTTCGAATGGGTGCAGGACCGCATGGCCTTCTTCTGGACGCAGAAGGAAGTCGAGGATCGCATGGAGCACATCATGGTCGACTCCTTCCGCTCGGTGGTCGACATGGCGCGCCGCTTCCAGGTCAGCAACCGCATCGCCGCATACATGCTCGGCGTCAATCGCGTCGCCGAAACGACGCGCCAACGGGGCATCTACGCCTGATCTGATCCCTGGCGCCGCCGCTTCGCGGCGACATGGCGCCGGCGCATCCGTCCCGCCCGCCGCCGCGCGGCTGGTTGCTGGCCCAAGCGCACCCGAACCGACGTCGCGTGACGACAGCGACATGCCGCCGCCACCGAGCCTCAGTCGCCGCCGCCACCGCCGCCCTGGCGGCCGCGCTTGATGTCGCCGCGGTGGCGCTTCTCGTCGACCCGGCGGCGCTGGCTGCCGCGCGTCGGCCTGGTCGCGAAGCGGCGCTTCTGCCGCACCAGCGCCGAGGCGATCAGGTTGGCCATGCGCTGCATCGCCGCTTCGTAGTTCTGGAACTGGCTGCGGTGCTCGCTGCAGACGACGTGCACCATGCCCTCGCCGTCGAGGCGGCTGGCCAGCGCCGTGCGGATGCGCTGCACGTCGACCGTGCCGAGCGTCGCCTCGGCGGCGGCGAGGTCGAGGCGCAGGTCGACCTTGGTCTCGGTCTTGTTGACGTGCTGGCCGCCAGCGCCGCCGCTGCGCGAGAAGCTCAGGTGGAAGCAGTCCTTCGGGATCATGCGCCCGTCCCGCAGCCACAGGTCAGAACGCGACACGGTCCACCCACTCCTTCTGCGGCGACAGCCCGCGATGCCAACCGTCGGCGAGCCACGCGGCGCCGACCGCGGCCGACCGCGGCGCGACGAGGACGGGCGCGATGGCGCCGCGCGCCGTGAGCCGCGTCGCGACCGCGGCGAGGTAGTCCGGCACGGCGTCACACACGCCGCCGCCCGCGGCGGTCCGCAGGCTCTGCCACGGCAGGCCCGCCGTGCGCACGGCGGCGTCGGCGAGCGCGGCGAGGTCGACGGCGCCATCGGCGAGCACTTGCCGCGCCACGGCATCACCGCGCGCGGCGACGTCCACCACCGTGCCTAGGCGCGCGGCGACCTCGCCCGGGGCGAGCCGCTGCAGCACGGCGCCAAGCCGCTGCGG
>VGZG01000047.1 GCA_016872675.1 Planctomycetota bacterium | reverse complement strand
GACGTCGGCCTGCTGGAAGCCGCGCCCCCGTGGGCGACCGCCGACCGCTACGATGCGCCGGGCAAGAGCGCGGCGTACGCCGGACGCAACCCGGCGCGTTCGACCCGCGAGATGCGACTGCTCGCGCGCGTCTGGCCGGGCCGACCGGGCGAAACCGTGCTCGACCTGCCGTGCGGCGCCGGCCGCCTGCTGTCGTTGTTGCGCGAGCGCTTCGGCGCGCGCGTGCTACAAGCCGACGGCTCGCTGGCGATGCTGCGGGAGGCCGCCGCGCGCGCCGCGGCGCCACGGGCGCAGGCCGACGCCCTGGCGCCACCGTTCGCCGACCGCTCCGTCGACGGCGTCGTGTGCTTCCGCTTCCTCCACCACCTGCCGGCCGACGCCGCCGACCGGGCGATCGCCGGCGCCTGCGCGGTCGCCCGCCGCTTCGTCGTCGCCAGCTTCTTCCATCCGTGCAGCGCGCACGGCCTGCGCCGCCTCGTCGGCAGTTGGCTTGGCCGCCCAAGCCGTCGCTACGCGCGCACGCTGGGCGCGATCGACCGTGCGTTCGCGCGCCACGGCTTCCGCCGCACGGCGGTCGCCGCGGAGCTGCCGTTCGCGCGCGATCTGTGGGTCGCGGCCTTCGAACGCGCGCCGTCGACTCTCGGCTAGCCGCCCAGTCGCTTCAGCAGCCTGAGCAATTGCTGGTCGAGGCCACCGTCGCCGTCCTTGCCGTCGAGCGCCTTGTCGAGCGCCTTGTCGAGCGCGCTGAGCGCCGACGTCGCCGGCGTCGCGCCGAACACGCGGTCGATGGCGCTGCGGCGCTGCGCCTGGTCGTCGTTGGCGTCGAGCGCCTGCATGGCGGCGCGCACCGACTCCTTGACGTCGGTCGGCGCCGGATCGTCGCCAACGCCGAGCAGCGCGCGCGGCCCGACGGCGGCCGTGACGATGCCGAGTCTGGCCAGCCGCGCGAGCACCTCGCAGACGTCGAAGATCGGCAGGCCGAGCCGGCTGACCATCGCGCGCGGCGACGTGTCGCCCTGAACGAGGCTCAGCAGCTTGATCTCGAGCACGGACAGCGGCGTGTTGGCCAGGCGCGCGAACATGTCGGCGCACGGCTCGATCGGCGCGTCGAGGTCAGGGAACGCCTGCTGCAGGCGCTTCCAGTCGTCGTTGAGCTTGCTGCCCTCGAGCAACGCCGCGGTGACGTTGACGCGAATGTCATGCGCCTCGACGTTGGCAGGCAAGGCGTCGAGCCGCCGGTACGAGAACAGGAATGGCGTCTCCTCGCGCATGAACTCGAACAGCATCTCCTTGCCGAAGGCGCGCAGCAGTTCGCGCGACTCCTCGGGCTTGCAGGCCCCCAGTTCGACGAGCGCAATCAGCGCCGGCACGCCGTCGCGGACGCGGCGAGTCTCGGCCTCGTGGACCATCGCCTCGCTGAGTTCGCGGTGGCGCATGCTGTCGCCGGGCAGCACGCGCCGCACGACATGGTGCGGGTCGAGCAGCACGATGCGGCCGTCCTTCAGGAAGATGTCGAGACGGTTGTCGGCCTTCTCCAGGCTCAGGCAGCCAAGGTGCTTGCCGGCGGCGAGCATCTGCAGCACCTCCTCGACGCAGATGAAGTCGGTGCGGCCGGCGAAGTTGAAGTCGCGCGCGTCGGCGCTGGCGCGCAGCAGCGACTCGTCGAAGGCTTTGGCGAACTCCTGCAGCGTGCCCACGGCGCACAGCGCGCCCATCGCCCACGCGGCGGCCTTGGTCGCCTGCCGCGCGTCATCGGCGCCGACGAACTGCAGCATCGCCTGCCGCAGCCGGGTGAACATCAGTTCGCCCAGCACATCGCGCGTGTCCGACTTCCTGCCGTCCATGCGCAGCTTGCGATCGACCAGCGCCCGCGTGCACGTCAGCAAGTGCACGAACTGCTCTTCGTACGCCGCGTCGTCGTGGTGCACGAGCGCGTCGACGAAGGCGCCGATGCGCACCTTGAGCTCGGTGGCGTCGGCGTTCGGCGGAGCAAGTTCGGCTGGCGTCGCGTCTTGGGACATCGGCACCTCGTTTTCGTCCAGTCCTGGGGCGGTTCTTGACGCATCCTGCGCGGCCGCCCGATTCCTGCGCAGCGCGGGCTGGCAGCCCCCCCGGCGTGTGTCCTACAACCGGCGCCAAGGGCGCCGGCGACGACCGCCCTTCGGCCCTCTCGGACCGGGGGGCAAACCGCCGATGCGGCCTTGGCGGGGCACGTGAGCACCACTTCGACCGAAACCCACTGGCAAGACGCGCGCACCGTGCTGGCCGAACTCGGCCTGCGCGAGATCGAGCAACCGCGCGGCCTGATGTCCGCCCAGCGCACCTCGCTGCCGATCCTCGCCGAAGGCGCGGGCGGTAAGCGCTTCCTGCTCAAGTACTACCTACCGCTGCACGCGGCGGCGATCCTGCCGGCGGGCGCGCACGCTGAGGACTACGGTCGCCGCGAGTCGGGCTTCTACCGCTTCCTCGACAGCGTCGACCCCGACCGCCGCGACTTCCCAGCTCCGCGGACGATCGCGTTCGGGCCGGGTGATCCGCCGCGCTGGGTCTTGTTCGATTGGCTGCCGTTTGCGGCCGGCCCGGCCACCGAGGTCATCGGCCAAGACCAAGTGCTCGGACTGCTGCACAAACTCGCCGACATGCCGATCGACCGCCTGATCGGCCGCCGCAGCTTCCCGCTCGAGCACTGGGACCCGATCGCCTACCTCGACGAGATCCGCCACATGTACGACGCCGTGCTGGTCGTCATCGGCGAGGCGCGCTGGCGCGGTGTGCAGCGCTTCTTCGGCGACGCGGTGCGCTGGACCGACGGTCGCAAGCACGTGCTCGTGCACGGCGACTTCTGTGAGAGCAACATCGTCGTCACCGAGGACGGCCTGCCGCACCTCGTCGACTTCGAGTGCGTCGGCATCGGCAACCGCGACCACGACTTCGCGACCTTCTGGATCCGCAGCCAGCGGCGCCCAGAGTGGAAGCGCGCCCTGCTCGGCCGCTGGATCGGCGGCGCCTACGGCGGCGACCGCATCCGCACGGAATGGGGCATCCGCAGCGCCGTCGTGCATATGGCGCTGCGCCGGCTGCGCTGGGGCTACGTGGCGCACGGCGACGAGGACCCGCGGCAAAGCGCCAATCTCGCGCTGCTCGACGCCGCGCTCGACGGCGGCGCCAGCTTCTTCCCGGCCTGAGCGGCGAATCGTTGGCGGCCGGCGTCGCCGCGACGGTCTGCCGCGCGCGCCGCCGAAAATCTGAAATTCGCCGCCGCCGCCGCGCGGCAGTAGGTGCCGTAAGCTTGCGGCAGCTGCGGCAGCCACTGTCCGAAACTTGCCGTAAACCGTTGTTTCACAAGGATACGCCGCGCCGACGGCGGCACGACGCGACGTGGCACGGCAGTTGCCGAACCCAAGCATGGACGCTGGCTCCACCAAGCCGCTCGACCTGCTGTCCGACGAAGACCTCGTGGCCCGCATGCAGGGCGGCGAGACCGACGCGCCGTTGACCGAACTCGAGCGCCGTTACGGCAAGCGCATCTACCACCTCGTGCTCGGCATGCTGCGCGACAGCCACCTGGCACAGGACGTCACCCAGGACGTCTTCGAGAAGGTGCTGATGAAGAACAACCTCTACCGGCTCGGCACCAACTTCCGCGCCTGGCTGTTCGAGGTTGCGCGCAACCAGGCGCTGACGGCGATCCGCACGCGGCAGCGGCTGCCGCGACCGGTCAGCAACCTCGCGCTGCCCGGCGACGCCGATCCGTTCGCTGACCTGCCGGCACGTGAGCAGGCGCAGGAACTGGAAGAGGCGGAGTTCATGACGGCCTTCCAGCAGGCGCTGGAGGACCTGCCGGATGCCTACCGCTCGGTGTTCGATCTGTGCATCCGCCAGGGCAAGCCGTACCAGGAAGCTGGCCAGCTGCTCAGCCTGCCCACCGGCACGGTCGCGATCCGCATCATGCGCGCCCGCAAGCGTCTGTTCGGCGCGCTGCACCAGCACCTCGGCCGCCTGCGCCGGCCGCCGGCCTGCTTCCAGGCCTGAACGGCGCGGGCCGGCGGCCGCGTCAGGGCACGGCGATGCCGAGTCCCGCGAACGCCTCGTCGGCGAGCTTCTCCCAGCCACGATTGGCCGCAGGACTCGCCGGGCTTGGGTGCGGGATGCGGCCGATGCGCACCGCGTCGCCGAGCACGGCGCGCGCACGGGCCTCGGCGAACGCGCCGACGCCAACCACCCACGCCGGCCGGACTTCGTCGACGACGGCGCGCAGCAGGCGGTCGCAGATGGCGAACAGCGGCGCCGTCTCGGCCTTGGGCAGTTTGTCGGGCGTCAGGTTCGCGCCGCTCACGCCGAGGAACGCCAGCGGGCAGTAGTTGGCGACGAAGAAGCGCCGGGCGAACGCCTCGGGCGTGCCGAAGCGATCGCGCACCCAGCCCCACAACCGCCGGCCGCTGACCTCGGCGCGCTTGCACGCAAGGCCTTCGATCGGGCGCTTGGGATGCGCCATCGCCGGCTGGCGAACATCGGCGCACAGGCCGAGGAAGTCGCGCACCGCCGCGATCTCGCCGAACGGCACGCCGGTCTGCACCATGCCGAACGGCCCCGGATTCATGCCGAGCAGCAGCACTTCCTTCTGGCCCTGGCCGAAGCGTTGCAGCCACTGCTCGTGCAGCGGCCAGGCGTAGTCGAGCGGGTCGTAGACGCACGCCACGGGCGGCGCGAAGCGCAGGCGGTCGAGTTCGGCGACCGCGGCCTGGGTGACGCGCGCGAGGCTCATAAGCGAGTGGTAGCCGGCCCGCCGATCCGACTCAACGGCGCGCGCTCAGACGTCGCGGAAGCCGAGCGCCACCAGCACGCATGGGCCGTCCGCGATCACCGACAGGCCGGCGGCGCGAGCGGTCGCGATGGCAGCCGGTTCCTCGGCGCCCGGCTGGAACCACAGCTGCTTGCAGCCGGCGGCGAGCGCGTCCTGCACGATCGCGGCCGCGGCGGCCGGCGGCGCCACGATCGAGACGGCGCGCGGCGCCCCCGGCACGGCGGCGAGCGACGGATGCACCGGCGCGCCCTCGCAACTCGTCAGCTTCGGGTGCACGCCGACGACCGGCAGGCCGTGCTGCTGGTAGCAACGCAGCACCTTGTTGCCGTACTTGCCGCGGTCGGCCGACGCGCCGACGACGGCGAACGAGCCGACGGCGAGGAAGGCGGCGACGTCCGGGTCGTGCTGGCGCATCGCGGGGCTCCGGCTCAGCGCCACGCCGGCTGCTTGCCGAGCTTCTTCGGCTTGTGGGAGGCGTTGGCGACCGACCAGCCGGTCCAGAACGCCAGTCGCGCGATGCGCTCCATCTTGGCGCCGTCGAGCTTGTCGGCGTGGTCGCTGACCTGGTGGTAGTCCTCGTGCTCGCCGTTGCAGAAGAACACCACCGGGATGCCCTTCTTGGCGAAGTTGTAGTGATCGCTGCGCTGGTAGTACTTGTCGCCCGACGAGAACTTCATGCCCATCGTGTCGCCGAAGGTCGCGGCGTCGCGGACGATGGTCGAGAACATGTTGTGCTTGTTGCTCGGCGTGACCGTCACCTCGTCGGGGCCCGACTCCGGGCCGCTGCGGCCGATCATGTCGGTGTTGACGTTGGCGACGATCCGGTCGGCCGGCCAGGTCGGGTTGTCGGCGTAGTAGGCCGAGCCCCACAGGCCGAGCTCCTCGCCGGAGACCGACAGGAAGATCACGCTGCGCTTCTGCTTCTCGGCCGCCTTGGCGTAGGCGGTCGCGATCGCCAACAGGCCCGCCGAGCCCGACGCGTTGTCGTCGGCGCCGTTGAACACCTCGCCGTCGATGCGCGTGCCGACGTGGTCCATGTGCGCGCTGTAGACGATCGCCTCCTTGACCAGTTCGGGATCGCTGCCGCGCAGCACGGCGACGACGTTGCAGGCGGTGGCCGCCTCGTCGACCTTGACGCCGAGCGCGATGTTCGCGGCGACGCCCTCCTTGGCCTGCGGACGCTCGCCCGTGCCGGCGACGAAGGCTGCGACCGCGTCGACCTGCAGGCCGAGTTCGGCCAGCAGCTTGGCGCTCGTCGGCTGCGACAGCACGAACTTCGGCGTCGGGCCGCCGCCCAGCATCGCGCCGAGCCCGCCCATGCCGTCCTCGCCACCTTCGAAGCGCGCCTGCAACGAGTCCTTGCCCGGTGCGACCGCGAGGTAGTTGAGCACGTCGGCGAGGCCGTAGCGGTCCTCGAGCTGCACGAACACCACCGCGACCGCGCCCTTCTTGGCCAGCGCCTTGGCGGTCGAGCCGATCTGGTTGAACGTCTGGAACGACATGCCGAACTTCTGCTCGACGGTCAGATTGCCTTCGATGCGGCCCTTCGGCGACCGCGCGACGACGACGGCGACCGCGCCATCGAGCGACTCGTCCTCCTTGACGTCGGCGTTGGCGCCGCGGACGCGCCCGAGGCCGCAGAAGCGCAGGGCGCCCTTGTGCACGAACTCGAGCGGCTGGCCGCCGAGCACCGCGAAGCCGTCGACGAGCGCGAGGCCACCGAACTCGAGCTTCGTCTCCTTGGTCACGTACGTGCGACGCACGCCGTAGTTCTGGAACCAGCCGCGGACGCCGTCCTTCTCGTCGCCGAGCGGCTCGAGTCCGAGACCGGCGAAGTGCTTCTGGATGTACGTCGCCGCCGCGAGTTGGCCGGGCGACCCGGTGAGGCGGCCTTGCAACTCGTCACTGGCGAGGAACGCCGCGTGCCGCAGCAGTTCGTCCTTGGTGATCGTCGCCATCGCCGCCGGTGGCGTCGGCGGCGTGGCCGCCGCGGCCGGCGCGGTCTCGGCGGGAGCTTGGGCGAACAGCGCGGCGGCGAAGAGGATGAACGGCAGCGGCCGGAGGAGCATCAGAGGGTCGTTGGTGTCAGGAGCGAGCCGAGCGACAATACGACGATCGCCGGATCGGGCCAACGTGGCCGCGCCGGCTGCTGCCCTGTCGCCACCGATGACCACGCCCCCGCCGCCGTCGCCCCGTCTGGGCCGCCGCGCCTTCCTGCTCGGCGCCGCCGCCCCGCTGGCGTTGCCAACGCGACCCGGCCAGCGCGCCGACGACGCCGACGACATGGCGGCGGCCGGACGGCTCGCCGGGCTCGCGTTCGACGAGGCGCAACGCCGGCAGGCCAAGAGCCAGTTGCAGGAACTGCGCGACGGCTACGCGGCCGTGCGGCAGACGAAGATCCCCTTCGCGCTGCCGCCGTGCGCCGCCTTCGACCCGCTGCCGCCGGGTGCGAGCCGACCGCAGTGGACGCCGAAGGCGACCCTGTCGATCCCGCTGGACGCAGCGCTGCCGGCGAGCGACGCGGACCTCGCCTTCGCGCCGCTGCTCGACCTCGCCAGCCTGCTGCGCCAGCGCAAGGTCACGTCCGTGCAGCTGACGCAGCTCACGCTCGACCGGCTGCAGCGCTTCGACCCGCAGTTGCTCTGCGTCGTCACGCTGCTGCGCGAGGAAGCGCTGGCGCGCGCCAAGGCGCTCGACGCCGAGCTCGCCGCCGGCAACGACCGCGGGCCACTGCACGGCATCCCCTACGGCGCCAAGGACCTGTTCGCGTGGCCCGGCGCGCCGACGACGTTCGGCGGAGCACCGTGGCGCGACCACGTCTGGGACGCGACGGCGACGCCGCTGCAGAAGCTGCACGACGCCGGCGCTGTGCTGGTCGCCAAGCTGGCGCTCGGGGCGCTCGCCATGGGCGACCTGTGGCACGGCGGGCGCACGCGCAATCCGTACGACCCCGAGAAGGGCAGCAGCGGCTCGTCGGCGGGCTCGGCCAGCGCGGTCGCCGCCGGCCTCGTGCCGTTCGCGCTCGGCACCGAGACGCTCGGATCGATCGTCTCGCCGTGCCGGCAGTGCGGCGTCGCCGGCCTGCGACCGACGTTCGGCGCCGTGAGCCGCCACGGCGCGATGCCGCTGTCGTGGACGATGGACAAGGTCGGCCCGATCGCGCGCAGCGCCGTCGATGCGGCGCTGGTGTTCGACGCGATCCGCGGCGCCGACGGCCGCGATCCGGCGGCGCGCGATGTGTTCTTCCGGGCCGAGCTCGACGTCGACCTCAAGCACGTGCGCGTCGGCGTCGTCGAGCAGAAGGGCTTCCCGTCGCGCGCCGAGGACAAGGCGTTTCTCGCGTGGCTCGAAGGCGCTGCCCACAGCGTGCGCAAGGTGACGCTGCCCGACGCGCCGTACGGCGGCATGCTGGCGATGCTGCACGCCGAGGCGGCTGCCGCCTTCGACGAAGCGACGCGCAACGGCCTGCTCGACCAGCTGCCGGGCCAGGGCCCGAACGACTGGCCCAACCAGTTTCGCAGCGCCCGCACGATCCCGGCGGTCGAGTACCTGCAGGCGAGCCGCGCCCGCACGCAGCTGTGCGCCGACATGCAGCGCGCGCTCGACGGACTCGACGTCGTGGTCGCGCCGACGCACGGCGGCTCGACGCTGGTCGCCACCAACCTCACTGGCCACCCGGCCTACGTGCTGCCGGTCGGTCGCAGCGAACGCGACGGCGGCCGGCCGACAATGCTGCAACTCGTCGGTTCGCTGTATGGTGAAACGACGCTGCTCGCCGTCGCCGCCGCGTGGCAGCGCGTGACCGATCACCACCGCGCGCGCCCAGCGCTGACCAGATGAACCTCCGAGCGTTCCCCATCGCGCAGCGGCGCCTGCTGTTCGCGCTCGCCGCGCTGGCGCTGCTGCTGGTCGCGCGCTGCGTCAACGGCCCATCGCTGGCCGAACGTGAACGGGCGATCGTCGCCTGCGGCCAGGCCTTCCCGATCGGCGCGCGCGTCGTCACCTGGCGCGAACCCGGCGCCTACGACGCCTACCTCGAGGGCAAGCGCTTCGCCGACGGCGAGCCGCCGGACGGCAAGAAGCGCTACGCGCCGTTGCGCGGCGACCTGCCCGCGGCGCTCGCCGCCGCCGCGACCGAGCGCGGTCGCTTGTCGCTCGATGAGCTGCGGCAGGTCGTGCACACGGTCGTGATCCACTACGACGTCGCCGGCACCTCGCGGCAGTGCTTCAAGGTGCTGCAGGATCTGCGCACGCTGTCGGTGCACTTCCTGCTCGACGTCGACGGCACGATCTACCAGACGCTCGACCTGCACGAGAAGGCGTGGCACGCCACCTACGCCAACGACTTCTCGATCGGCGTCGAGATCGCGCACCCAGGCGCGTGGAAGCAGCCGATGAACGCCGACATGGCGCGCTGGTACGGCAAGGACGACCAGGGCTGGTTCATGAAGACGCCGGCGTGGATGCAGGCGCCGGGCATCCGCACGCCGGGCTTCGTCGCGCGCCCCGATCGCCCCGACATCGTCGCCGGCGAGGTGCAGGGCAGCGTCTACCACCAGATCGACTTCACGCCGCAGCAGTACGCGGCGCTGGCGCGGCTGTGCGCTGGCCTCAACCAGGTCTTCCCGCGCATCCGGCTCGAAGCGCCGCGCAATCCCGACGGCACGGTCGTGAACCGCGCCCTCGGTGAGGCGGCGGTGCGCGGCTTCGACGGCATCGTCGGCCACTTCCACGTGCAGACCAACAAGCGGGACCCCGGCCCCGCTTTCCAGTGGGACCGCGTGCTGCAGGAGGCGCGTGCCGTGCGCGCGATGCTCAGGCCGTGATGCCGCCGTGGATCCTCCGGCCGATCCGACCGACCGATGACCGAGCGATGGCGGCGATCATCCGCGAGGTGATGACCGCGCACGGCGCGTCGGGGCCGGGTTTCGCCATCCACGACGCCGAGGTCGACGGCATGAGCGGAGCCTACGCCGCCCCCGACGCCCGCTACTACGTCGTCGAGCGCGACGGCGCGGCGCTCGGCGGCGCAGGCTTCGCGCGACTACACGGCACTGCTGCGGCCGACGGCGTCTGCGAGTTGCGCAAGATGTACTTCCTGCCGGTGGCGCGCGGCCGCGGGCTCGGCAGAGCCATGATGGAACTGCTGCTCGCCGAGATGCGCCAGGCGGGCTATCGCCGCTGCTACCTGGAAACGACTGCCAGGATGCAGGCCGCCCACCGGCTCTACCGCGCCGCCGGCTTCGCGCCGCAGGCCGCCGCCGAAGGCGCCACCGGCCACCATGGCTGCGAGTTGTTCTTCAGCCGGCCGCTCTGACCGCCACGTCGCGCTTTCCGCCGCCTCCGCAGGGGAATCTCCGCGCCGCCGTCGCTACCTTCTCGCCCCGTGACCGACGGCATCCTCGTCTACCAGCAGATCAAGGCCCTGATCGCCCGCGGCGCGCTGGCCTCGACCCCCGCAATCGCGCCGACCCAGATCCAGCCGAGTTCGCTCGACCTACGCCTCGCGACCCGCGGCTACCGCGTGCGCTCCGGCTTCCTGCCGGAGAACGTGCGCGTCGCCGACCGCATCGAGGAGATGCAACTCTACGCCTTCGACCTCACCGACGGCGCCGTGCTGGAGAAGGGCCACTGCTACATCGTGCCGCTGCTCGAGCGCATCGAGCAGCCGCTGCCGTACCTCGTCCGCGCCAACCCGAAGTCGTCGACCGGGCGCCTGGACCTGTTCACGCGTCTGCTCGCCGACCGCTGCGGCCGCTTCGAGACTTTGCCGCCGGGCTACACCGGCCCGCTGTTCCTCGAGATCGTGCCGCGCAGCTTCCCGGTCAAGGTCAAGGCCGGGCTGTCGCTGTGCCAGATCCGCTTCTCGCAGGGCAACGCGTCGCTGAGCGACGACGAGCTGCGCGCCGAGCACCAGAACGGCGGCCTGCTGTTCGACGACGCCGGCAAGCCGCTGCCGATCAACAAGCTGCGCATCGACCGCGGCCTGATGATGGGCATCGCGCTGAAGAAGGACCGCGACCTCACCGGCCCGGTCAGCTACGTCGCGCGCCGCTACACCGGCGTCGTCGACATGGCGCTCGAGAACGGCCACGACGCCGACGGCTACTTCGACGTGATCCACGAGCCGCGCAACGGCCGGCTGATCGTCGAGCCCGAGGAGTTCTACATCTTTGCCAGCAAGGAACGCATCCGCGTGCCGCGCCACCTCGCCGCCGAGATGGTCGCCTACGACGTTGGCATCGGTGAGCTGCGCACCAACTACGCCGGTTTCTTCGACAACGGCTTTGGCGGCGACAAGGGCACGCGCGCGGTGCTCGAGGTGCGGCCGCATGACGTGCCGTTCCTGCTCGAGGACGCGCAGGTGTTCTTCAAGCTCGAGTTCTTCCGCACGCTCGAACAGCCCGAGATCTGCTACGGCGACCGCGGCCTCAGCTCGCACTACCAAGGCCAGGGCCTGAAGCTCAGCAAACACTTCCGCGGCTGAGCGGCCGCCGCGCCGTCACTTCTTCGCCGCCGCCGCGCGCGCCGCGGCGACCAGCGCCCGCACGCCGGTGCGGATCGCGACCTGGTAGTCCGGATGGAAGCGCGCGCTGTGCAGCGCCGGCACGTCGCCGGCGGCCTGCATCTTGGCGAGGCGCTCCGGCGCGATGGTGCCGACGCGGAACATGCACAGCGGGATCTTCTCGCCGTCGAGCCGGCCGAAGTCCTCGGCGACCATCGCCGGCGGCACCTCGGTGACCTTGCCAGCGCCGAAGGCGGCGACGAGGCCTTGGCGCACCGTGTCGGTCAGCGCCAGGTCGTTGCGCAGCGCCGGGGTCGGCTCCGAGAACTCGACCGTCGGCGCCGGCGCGCCGAACGACGCCGCCACGGCGTTCGTCTTGCGCACGATCGCGGCCATCAGCTTGTCGCGCACGTGCGGCGTGTAGCTGCGGACCGTCGCCTGCAGATGGCAGCGGTCGGGCGTGATGTTGTGCTTGTTGCCGGCCTGGAACGAGCCGACGGTGATCAGGCACGGGTCGATGGGATCGATTTCGCGCGCGACGATCGTCTGCAGCTCGAGCACCAGCTGCGCCCCCATCGTCACCGGGTCGATGGTCAGGTGCGGCGCGGCGCCATGACCGCCCTTGCCGACCAGCGTGATGTCGACGTTGTCGACGTTGGCCATGGCGTAGCCCGGCCGGATGCCGACCTGGTCGTTGGGCAGGTCGTGGGCGGTGTGCAGCGCGATCGCGAACGCGGGTCGCGGGAAGCGCGTCAGCAGCCCGTCCTTGAGCATCGCCTTCATGCCGCCGGCGCGTTCCTCGGCCGGCTGCAGCTGGAACACGAGCGTGCCGCGCCAGCTGTCCGGGTCGCCGGCGAAGTGCGCCGCCGCGCCGATCAGGCAGGTCATGTGCAGGTCGTGGCCGCAGGCATGCATGACGCCGATGGCGCGACCGTCGGCCGACTCGGCGCGCACCTTGGACGCGTACGGCAGGCCGGTCTCCTCGGCGACCGGCAGCGCGTCCATGTCGGCGCGCAGCAGCACGACCGGGCCGTCGCCACGGCGCAGCAGGGCAACGACGCCAGTGCCGCCGACGTTCTCGGTGACCTCGAGCCCGAGCGCGCGCAGTTCGGCGGCCATGCGCGCGGCGGTCTGGACCTCCTTGAACGACAACTCCGGATTCTGGTGCAGGTGCAGGTACAGCCCCTGCAACGGCGCGTCCATGCGGGCGAAGAACGCCTCCGACTGGGCCGTGAGCGGAGCGGCAGCGGCGACGGCGAGACCGAGAGGAATAAGGCGCATCGCCGCATCGTCGCAGAAGTTCGCCGCCGACAGAAGCGCGCGCCTTGCCGCTCTGCCGGCCACCGCCGAGACTCCCGCCATGCTGCAGTCGATCGCCACCGACGAACGCGCCGCCCTGTGCTTCACCGATGTCGCCAGCGCGCTCGACGCCGGCCTGCCGCTCGCGGCGATCGGTGGCGATCCGGCGGCTGGGGACCGGGCCGTGCACGCCGCGCTCGCGGGCCGCGGCGTGACGCTGACGGCGACCGAGGACCTGGCCCTGCGACACGGCTGGCAGGCCGGCAAAGCCGGCGCGACGCTGCGCGCGTGCGCCGAGGCGCGCAGCCTGCGTGCGACGTTCGCCCGCGAACTCATCGCCGGCCTGCGGTATCCGGCGTTGCTCGCGGCCATGCTGCTGCTCGCCAGCGTGGCCACCAGCAAGGTGATCGGCTCCGCGCCGGCGATGACGCTGGTCGCGCTCTACGCCAGCCTCGCTGTCGCGCTGGTCGCCGTCCGTCGTGCCGCCAGCAAGGGCGCGACGTGGCCCCGACGGCTGCCGTTCGCCGCCACCTTGCTCGACGGCGCCGCCGAGATCCCCTACCTCGAGACACTGCACGCGTTGTACGGCTCCGGTGTGCCGCTGCTGCCGGCCAACGCGGCGGCCGTCGGCACGGCGCCGCCCGGGCACGCGGCCGAGCGGCTGCGCGTCGCCGACCGTGTGCTGCAACAAGGCCGATCGCTCGCCGAGGCGCTGGCGACCGCCATGGCGTTGCACCAGGAGACGCGCGCGC
Source organism: Planctomycetota bacterium (assembly GCA_016872675.1). Classification (GTDB taxonomy): domain Bacteria; phylum Planctomycetota; class UBA1135; order UBA1135; family UBA2386; genus UBA2386. Next base: position 9,953 of record VGZG01000047.1, on the reverse strand, counting down.
TGCTGCAGATCGGCGAAACCGCCGGCCAACTCGAAGACGCGCTCGGCCGCGCGCTGCGCCGCCGGCGGGAGGTCCACGGCCGCGCCATGACCCGCCTCGCCAAGGTCACCGGCAACGTGGCCTACGCCGCGGCGGTCGTCGGCGTCGTCTGGATCGTCGTCTCGTTCTTCGGCGGGTACTTCGGCCAGTTGTCGGCCTTGCGCGGCGGCCGCTGACGATCACGCCGCGTCCGGGTCCTTCGGCCCGTGACGATCGCCCGACGCTGGGCTACAAGGACGGCATGCGAATCGGTCTGTCACAATCCATGCGCGCCGAGCAGCGGCTGATGCAGTCGCCGCAGATGATCCAGGCGATGCAGGTGCTGCAGCTCCCGCTGATGGAGCTCAAGGACCAGATCGACCAGGAACTGCAGGAGAACGTCTTCCTCGAGCGCAAGGACGAGACCGAGCGGACCGACGCCGGCGCGGGCCAGGAACCGGCCGCTCCGGTCGAAGCGCCCTACGAGGACCGCCTGCAGCGCGAGTTCGCCGCCGAGATCGAGCAGCTCGAGACGCGCAGCGATCCGACGTGGCGGCAGCGCAGCGGCGCGCTCGGCGGCGAGGAGGAGGACAAGAAGCTCGAAGCCCTGGCCAATACGCCCGGCCGCGCCACCTCGTTGGCCGAGCACCTGATGACGCAGGTGCGCACGCAGGAGAGCGACTCGGAGCTGGTGCGCGTGATCGAGCACGTGGTCTTCTCGCTCGACGAGGACGGCCGGCTGGCCGACAGCCCCGAAGCGATCGCACAACAGCTGCTCGTGCCGATCCCGCTTGCCGAAGAGGCGGTGCAGGTCATCCGCGACCTGGAGCCAATCGGCGTCGGCGCCAAGAATCTGCGCGACTGCCTGCTGATGCAACTCAGCCAGATGACGTATGTGCCGGCGTTGACGCGCCGGCTCGTCGAGAACCACCTCGACGACCTGGCGATGAACAAGCTGCCGAAGATCGCCAAGGAGACCGGCGCCTCGATCGACGAGATCAAGGAGTGCTGGGAGTTCCTGCGCGTGCACTGCAACCCGCACCCGGGCGCCGAGTTCCAGCCCGGGCCAGCGACCGGCGTCGTTCCTGACGTCGTCATCGAGGAGGTCGACGGCAAATTCGAGGTCAAGTCGCAGCGCGGCTCATTGCCCGAGTTGACCATCAGCGGCGTGTACCGCAACCTGCTGCAGGAGGCGAAGAACGACCCCAAGGTCTACGAGTACCTGCGCCGCAAGATCGACGCCGCCAAATGGTTCATCGAAGCCGTGCACCAGCGGCAGAACACCATTGAGCGCGTGGCCATCGAGATCGTCCAGCGTCAGGAAGGCTTCCTGCGCCGCGGCGTGCAGCACCTGAAGCCGATGAAGATGCAGGACATCGCCGACGCGGTGCGCGTGCACATCTCGACGGTGAGCCGCGCGACGTCGGGCAAGTTCATCCAGACGCCGCAAGGCATCTTCGACATGAAGCGCTTCTTCAGCAGCGGCACGATGTCCGACGCCGGCGACATGGTCAGCCAGCAGGCCATCAAGGACACGCTGAAGGGCATCGTCGACAGCGAGGACAAGGACCATCCGCTGTCAGACGACGAACTCGTCAACGAGCTCGGCAAGCGCGGCGTGCACGTCGCGCGGCGCACGATCACCAAGTACCGCACGGCGCTGGGGATCGATAGCAGCACGCGCCGCAAGCGCTTCTAGTCGGCGCCGACCAGCGCCTTCACGACCAGCAGCGAGACGTCGTCATCTTGCCGCTCGCGCCCGGTCCAGTCGTGCAGCGCTCGGCGCACTGCCGCCAGGATAGCCGCCGGCTCCCGGTCGGCGGCGGCGACGAACGCGGCGCGCAGCCGATCGTCGCCGAACATTGGGCCACCATCGCGCGTAGCCTCGGGGATGCCGTCGGTGTAGACCAGCAGCACGTCGCCCGGCGCCAGCGCGACATCGCGGCCGCCGTAGACGCTGCCGGGTAGCAGGCCGAGCGGCGGACCGTCGGCGACGATGACGTCGAGCCGGCCCTCGGCGGCGCGCCAGTGCAGCGTCGGATTGTGGCCGGCGCCGCACAATTGCACCGACGACCCGTCGCTGGCCAGGCGTAGGAAGACTGCGGTGACGAACATGCCGGCGGCGCCGGCGTCATGCGCGACGATGCGGTCGAGTTCGCCGGCCAGCGCCGATGGGCCACCGTCGTTGGTCAAAGCGCCGGCGCGCCAGTGCGCGCGGAACGTGTTCATCAACAGCGCTGAGTTGATGCCGTGGCCCGACGCGTCGGCGACCACCGCGTGCACGTCGCCCGAGTGCGACATGCCGTGGTCGAGGAAGTCGCCGCCGATCTGCTGCGCGGGCGTCGACGCCCAGGCGAAGGCATAGGCCTGCGTCGACGGCGCCTGCGTCGGGATGCCACGCCGCTGGATCGACTCGGCGATCTCCAGTTCGCGCGCCATCGTCCGGCTCTGCGCGGCGATCGCCTCGATGCAGAGACGGTAGAGCAACGCCGCCGCCATCGAAGCGAACAGCTCCAGCCGATCGGCGAGTTGCGCGTGCTCCTCGGCCGGCACGTCCGGATTGAACAGCACGCAGACGCCGGTCGGCACGCCCTGGATTCGCAGCGGCAGCACGACCACGCCGTGCAGGATCACCGGCATGCAGCTTGGATCGAGACCCGCGAGGCCGCGGCCGGCGCCGTCGTCGTCGCCGCGGCGCTCGATGCGAACTGGACCGTCGAGCAAGCCATGCGGCCACGGCGAGCCGTCCATGCCGTGGAACGACTGCAGCAGCGACTCCGGGATGCCGAGCGATTCGGCGAGAAAGAGGCCCGAATCGGGGTCGCCGACCTTGGGCAGCACGTACAGCATGCCGGCGGCGGCCTGCACGAGGCTGGCCGCCAGTTGCAGCAGGCGCGCGCGCACGACCGCCGGATCCTCCTCCTGGAACAGCGCGATGCTCTCCTCGATCGCCAACAACTTGGCGGCGTACGCGTCGTTGCGCTGTTCCCAGTGGTCGAGGAACGCGAGGTTGGCGATCGCGGTGGCGAAGTGCGCCAGCAAGGCCTCCAACCGCGAACGGACGTCGGGCGGCAGCACGGCGCCGACCAACACGGCGCCAAACTCCTCGCCGCGGAAGCTCAGCGGCAGGCGCTGGCTCGCCGGCGGCCGCCAGGCGTCGCACGCGACGCGTTCGCCGCCGCGCAGCGGGCAGGCGCCGATGGCCAGCCGCACCGTCATCGAGGCGCCGTCGTCCGCGTCAACGCACACAGCCGCCGGCACGCCGGGCGCGAGCGTCGCGAACTCCACCATGAAGGCGCGGTCGAGTTCGTCGTCGGTGCGGAGCGCGTGCAACTCGGCGAAAGCCGAGAGCGACGAGTGTCGCGGAGTTGGCGCGAGGAACGGCACGGGCGCCTCAGCCGCTGGCGCTCCCGAAGGCGGCGATGGCGCCATCCATGGCGACGGTCAGTCCGTCGCGCGTCCCGAGCCAAGTCTCCTCGGTCAGCCCGAGGATGGCGACGTCGGCGAAGTGCGCCTCGGCCGGCGGTTGCATGCCGCGCAGGTAGCCGGTGCCGCGCTCGTGCGCGAAGGCCTCGGCCAAGCGCACGACGGCAGCGAGCTTGCCGTCCTCGCCGGCCGGCGCGTCCTCGTGCGTGCGCACGACGTGCTGGATCTCCGGCGCGAGGTTCCACTTGGCGACGACCAGCGCGCCGGCCTCGGTGTGGTCCATGCCGAAACGCCGCCGCTCCTGCTCGCACACGCGCGCCATCGTGCCGGCGAGCGGCTCGGCATCGCCGGCGAAGCCGATCAGCAGCAGCTTGCCGATGTCGTGCAGCAGGCCGGCAACGAAGGCGATCTCCGCCTCGTCGACACCGAGCTTGCAGCGGCTGGCCAAATGGCGCGAGCCGGCAGCGACGCAGACCGCGTGCAGCCACAGACCCTTGGGTTCGTGACCGTAGAAGCGGAAGTCGCGCTGCAGGTAGCGGGCCGCGCCAGTCGCTAGCACGAGGCTGCGCACGCCGCGGAAGCCGAGCACCATCACCGCTTCCTTGATGGTCCGGATCGTCCGGTTGAGGCCGTAGAACGGCGAGTTGACCATCGCCAGCATCTTGGCGACCAGGACCTGGTCGTTCTGCAGCAACGCCTCGAGGTCGGCCGGCTCGGTCGACTGCTCGTTGAGGACGACGAGCAGGCGGGTGACGAGATCCGGCAGCGGCGGAATCAGGTCGCTCTTCTGCAAGATGTCGCGACGGGTCGTCTCCCGTTGCGCCAGCACATTCAGCGTCGCGCGGCTCATGCGAATTTCCTCGTCGGTCGGCGTCGGCGTTGTTTCGGCGTTCATACGCTGGGCCTGAAGGCGTACGAGTGGCAGCGTTCCCATGGCGGGAACAGCGCCAGACGGCGCGCGCCGGCGTTGGCCACGCCGGCGCCGCGGCTCCGGCGCGAGGTGACCGAGGACCGATAGCGGCGACGTGACCACGAACGCCGTCAGCCACCGCGTCGCCGCGCCGAGCTCCGGCCTGCTGCGCGCCATGGCGCTCGGCGCGCTGGCGATGGCGGCGCTGCAACTGTTCGTCGTGCAGGTCAAGGTCGTGCGCGGAGCCTCGATGGAGCCAAGCCTGCGCGACGGCGACCGGCTCGTTGTCGACCGGATCGTCTGCGCGCTCGGCGCGCCATCGCGCGGCGACATCGTCGTCCTCCGAAGCCCGATCGAATCCGGGGTCGACTACGTCAAGCGCGTGGTCGGCGTCGCGGGCGACTACGTGGCGCTTCGCGGCGGCGTGCTGTTCATCAACGGCACCGCAGCAGACGACTCCGCGTGTTTCCCCAATGGCTGCGACGTGGCGGAGACACGGGTGCCCGAGGGCCACGTGTTCGTGCTCGGCGACAATCGACCGGTCAGCGCCGACTCGCGCGCCTTCGGACTGGTGCCGTGCGAACTGCTGCACGGCGTCGTGCGCGCGCGGCTGTGGCCGCCGGCGCGGGTCGCGGCGCTCTGAGCGCCTGGGCCGGCGCCGCGACCGCGCCAACGGCCGCGGCGGACGGCGGCCTCGCGGCCGCCGGACGATCGACTAGTAGCGGTAGTGGCCGGGCTTGAATGGGCCATCGACCGGCACGCCGAGGTATTCGGACTGCTTCTTGCTCAGCTTGGTGAGCTTCACGCCGAGCTTGGCGAGGTGCAGGCGCGCGACCTTCTCGTCCAGGTGCTTGGGCAGCGTGTAGACGCACTTGTCGTAGTTCTTGCTGTTGTTGAACAGCTCGATCTGCGCCATCACCTGGTTGGTGAAGCTGTTCGACATGACGAAGCTCGGGTGGCCGGTCGCGCAGCCGAGGTTCATCAGGCGACCTTCGGCCAGCACGATGACGCCGTGGCCGTCCGGAAACACCCAGCGGTCGGTCTGCGGCTTGATGTTCTGCCGCTCGATGCCGCTGACCTTGGCGAGGCCGGCCATGTCGATCTCGTTGTCGAAGTGGCCGATGTTCGCGACGATCGCGTTGTTCTTCATCCGCTTCATGTGGTCGACCGTGATGACCTGATAGTTGCCGGTCGCCGTGATGAAGATGTCGGCGTAGTCGATGCAGTCCTCGACGGTGAGGACCTGGTAGCCCTCCATCGCCGCCTGTAGCGCGCAGATCGGGTCGATCTCGGTGACGATGACGCGGGCGCCCTGGCCCTTCAGCGACTGGGCGCAGCCCTTGCCGACGTCGCCGTAGCCGAAGACGACCGCGACCTTGCCCGACAGCATGACGTCCGTCGCACGCATCAGGCCGTCGGTCAGCGAGTGGCGGCAGCCGTAGACGTTGTCGAACTTCGACTTGGTGACGCTGTCATTGACGTTCATCGCCGGGAACGGCAGCGAGCCGCACTTCTGCAGCTGATAGAGGCGGTGCACGCCGGTCGTCGTCTCCTCGGAGACGCCGCGGATGCCCGGCAGCATGCGGCTCCACTTGCCGCTGTCGGCGGCGAGCGAAGCCTTCATGCACTTGACCAGCTCGACCCAGTCCTCGCCGTCGTCCTTCTTGGCGACCGGGACCTTGCCGGCCTTCTCCCACTCGGCGCCCTTCATGACCATCATGGTCGCGTCGCCGCCGTCGTCGAGGATCATGTTCGGGCCGTCCTCGCCGGGCCACGTCAGCGCCTGCTCGGTGCACCGCCAGTACTCCTCGAGCGTCTCGCCCTTCCAGGCGAACACCGGCACGCCCATCGGCTTGTCGACCGTGCCCTTCGGGCCGACGGCGATCGCGGAGGCGGCGTGGTCCTGCGTGCTGAAGATGTTGCAAGAGGCCCAGCGGACCTCGGCGCCGAGCTCGACCAGCGTCTCGATCAGCACGGCCGTCTGGATGGTCATGTGCAGCGACCCGGTGATGCGCGCGCCCTTGAGCGGCAGCTTCTTGCGGTACTCTTCGCGCAGCGCCATCAGGCCGGGCATCTCGACTTCGGCGAGCAGGATCTCCTTGCGGCCGAAGTCGGCCAGCGCGAGATCCTTCACCTTGAAGTCGTTCGGGCCCAGCACGCGGGCCTTGGGGGTCTTCGTCTTCGGAGCGTTGGTGGCAGTCATCGTTCTTCTGGGTTGTCGGAGAAACGGAGCAGAGTCGGTCACACGCCGCGCAGCGGCTTGCGGCCGCGCACGGCGAACATCGGGAAGTCGGTCGGTGCGCCGACGGTGTCGGCGACGCGGTAACGGTCGGCGAGCCGCTCGACGCGGAGGTCGCGGAAGCCGGCGCGGGCCAGCGCGGCGACGACCTGGTCGGGCTTGAGTCCCAGGCGCAGGTCGCCCATGCGTTCGCGCATCCACTCGCGCTCGTGCGGCTCGAGGTCGCTGACGACGCAGACGCCGCCCGGACGCAGCACGCGCAACGTCTCGCGCGCGGCGGCCTCGTGGTCGGGCAGGTGGTGCCAGACGAGGTTGCAGAAGGCGGCGTCGACCTCGCCGTCGGCGAGCGGCAGCGCATCGAGTTCGCCCTGGCGGAACTCGACGCGCGCGGTGCGGCTGCCGCGCTTGGCTTCGCCGAGCATGCGCGCGCTGTGATCGACGGCGACCACCTCGCCGCCGCGCTCGGCCAGCCAACGGGCGAGGAAGCCGGCGCCGCAGCCCAGGTCGGCGACCACGCCGCCGACCGGCCACGCGTGCGCGAGCAGCTCGGCGCGCAGCGTGCCAAGCGCGAACTCCTCGCCGACGGCGCTCCACCGATCGGCGAGCGCGTCGTGCGCCTGACGGCTCTTCTGCCGGCGCTGGTCGAGCACCGCGCGCAGAGCCTGTTGGTCGGCGCAGCCTTCCTCGCTGTCGAGGCACGGCTGCACGGTCGCCGCGAACAGCGACGGCGACAACGGCCCATCGTCGGCCGGCTCGACGAGGCTGTGGAAGCTCCACGTGCCTTCGCGACGGTCGCGCACGAGGCCGGCGCGCTTGAGCAGCGACAGCTGGTTGCTGATGCGGCTCTGCTGCATGCCGGTCACGGCGACCACTTCCTGCACTGCCAGCTCGTTGCGCGCCAGCAGCGCGCACAGCCGCAGCCGGACGGGGTCCGACAGGAGCTTGAGCGTCGCTTGCAGGCTGACCAGGGCCGTCACCATCGTCGGATCAATATATCACGACATCGTGATATTCCATGGACCAACCTGCGACCTCCTGGTTCGGTCGACCGCAACGGCGGACGGAAGGTCTGTTGCGGCAGCGCCTACCGGACGTCCCAGATCTCGCCGGCGTACAGCAGGTCGCGCAGTGACTCCTGCTTCTTCGCCGCGGCGGCGGCGATCTGCGCCTGCAGCCCCTCCTCGAAGGTCGGCTTCTCGCGGCGACGGAACACGCCGATCGGCACCGGGAACTCGCTCTCGCTCATCGTCGCCAGCGCCATCGCCGGCGCCGGCGACTCGGCGGTCTCGTCCCAGACGTAGGCCTTGCCGAGGTCCGCGCCCGTCACGAGGTACGGCCGGAAGTTGGCGTCGAAGGCGACGCCCTGGGCCTTGTTGGCGCCGAACAGCAACGGCTGGCCGTGCTGCAGCGGCAGCAGACGCGCGTCGCGAACTTCCTTGTCGGTGAAGCCCTTGTAGGCGCCGTCGTTGAAGATGTTGCAGTTCTGGTAGATCTCGACGACGGCCGTGCCGGCATGCGCGCTGGCGCGGCAGACCACGTCCTCGAGGTGCGGACCGAGGATGTCGACGCCGCGCGCGACGAACGTGCCGCCGGCGCCGAGCGCCAGCGCGATCGGCGAGAACGGGTAGTCGACGGTGCCGAGCGGCGAGCTCTTGGTGACTTTGCCTTGCTCGCTCGTCGGCGAGAACTGGCCCTTGGTCAGCCCGTAGATGCGGTTGTTGAACATCAGGATCTTGAGCCCGACGTTGCGCCGCATGGCATGGATGAAGTGGTTGCCGCCGATCGACAAGGCGTCGCCGTCGCCAGTGACGACCCAGACGTCGAGCGACGGGTTGCTGGCCTTCACGCCGGTTGCCAGCGCGGGCGCGCGGCCGTGAATGGTGTGGAACCCGTACGTCTCCATGTAGTACGGAAAGCGCGAGCTGCAGCCGATGCCGCTGATGATCACGGTCTCGTGCAGTTGCTTGCCGAGCTTGGCGAACGCGCCCTGCACGGCGTTGAGGATCGAGTAGTCGCCGCAGCCGGGGCACCAACGGACCTCCTGGTCCGTCTTGTAGTCCTTCTTCTGCATGACGGGACGGTCGACGGCGGTCACGGGCGCACCTCTATTCCGAGTTCGGCGAACACCTTCAGCAGATGCCGTTCGAGCTCGTGGCTCTTGAACGGCTGGCCGTTGACCTGGCTGTGGCTCTGCACGTCGACCAGGTACTTGCTGCGCAGCATCATCGCCAGCTGGCCCTTGTTGAGCTCCGGCAGCACGACACGGCGGAAGCCCTTCATCAAGTCGCCGAGGTCGTTGGGCAGCGGATTGAGGTGGCGCAGGAACGCGCAACTGGCCTTGAGGCCCTGTTGCTGCAGCCGCAGCGTCGCCGCGGTGATGGCGCCGCGCGGGCTGCCCCAGCCGAGCACGAGCACGTCGCCCTGCCGCGGCCCGATGGTCTGCAGCGGCGGCAGGTCGTCGGCAATGCTGGCGATCTTCTGCGCGCGCGTGTCCACCATGTGCTGATGGTTCTCCGGCTCGTAGCAGATGTTGCCGGTCACGTCGGCCTTCTCGAGGCCGCCGATGCGGTGCACGAGTCCCTTGGTGCCCGGCCGCGCCCACGGTCGCGCCAGCGTCTTCGGGTCGCGCGCGTACGGCATGAACTTGACGCCCGGCTCGCCCGCCGGCGCGAACGCCACCGGGATCGCCGGCAGCGCGTCGGGGTCGGGCAGCAGCCACGGCTCGCTGCCGTTGGCGATGTACCCGTCGGACAACACCACGACCGGCGCCATGTGCGTGGTCGCGATGCGCACGGCCTCGTAGCCGACTTCGAACGCATCGGCGGGCGTCGACGCCGCCAGCACGCAGACCGGCGACTCGCCATTGCGGCCGTACATGACCTGCAGCAGGTCCGCCTGCTGCGTCTTGGTCGGCATGCCGGTGCTCGGTCCGGCGCGCTGCACGTCGATGACGATCAGCGGCAGCTCCGCCATCACCGCGAGGCCCATCGCCTCGCTCTTGAGCGCGATGCCGGGACCCGACGTCGACGTGATGCCCAAGCGCCCGGCGTACGAGGCGCCGATCGCGGCGCAGACGGCGGCGATCTCGTCCTCGGCCTGGAAGGTGACGACGCCGAGGTGCTTGTAGCCGCTCAGCTGGTGCAGGATGTCCGACGCCGGCGTGATCGGATAGCTGCCGAGGAACAACTGCAGGCCGGCCTTCTGCGCGCCGGCGACGAGGCCCAGGCACAGGGCCTGGTTGCCCATGATGTTGCGGTACGTGCCCGCCCGCATCGGCGCCGGCGGCACGCGGTACGCGGTCTGGAAGACCTCGGTGGTCTCGGCGTAGGCGAAGCCGGCGCGCATCGCCGCGAGGTTGGC
>VGZG01000046.1 GCA_016872675.1 Planctomycetota bacterium | reverse complement strand
GATGATAGTGCCTAGCGCGAAAGTAGGTCAGTGCCGGGTCAATACTCAACGCGACCGTCGCCCATCAGGGTGACGGTCGCGTTCGTCTTTTCCAGCGCCGGCGCCGTGGCGACTCGTCGCGCCGGCTTGCTCGCGGGTTGGCGGTCGTAGCCGCCTCATCCCCGCTAGAGTCAGGATGCACATGAAGATCTCCCAACTGTTCGGCCGCGGTGGCCCGGTGGTCTCCTTCGAGTTCTTCCCGCCGAAGACCGCAGAGGGTGTTGAGCAGCTCTACAGGACCGTCGAGGAATTGCGCCCGTGCCGGCCATCGTTTGTTTCGGTCACCTACGGCGCGGGTGGCAGCACGCGCGACCGCACGCTCGAACTCGTGGGTCGGATCCAGCGCGAGCTCGGGATCACGACGATGGCGCACCTGACGTGCGTGGGCAGCACGCGCGCTGAGATCCGTGAGACGTTGCGACGGCTGCACGACACGGGCATCCGCAACATCCTGGCTCTGCGCGGCGATCCACCCAAGGGCGAAACCGAGTTCAAGCCGGTCGCTGACGGCTTCCGTTACGCCTCCGAGCTCGTGGCCTTCGTGCGCGAGCAGCCGTGGGACTTCTGCATCGGCGCCGCCTGCTATCCGGAAGGCCACATCGAGACGCGCGACCTCACGGCGGATCTCGCCAACCTGCAGAAGAAGGTCGCCTGTGGCGTCGACTTCCTCATTTCGCAGCTGTTTTTCGACAACGATGACTTCCGTGCCTTCGTCCGCCGCGCGCACGCGGCCGGCATCGGCGTGCCGATCGTTCCGGGCCTGATGCCGGTCACTAACGTCGGCCAGACCGAGCGCTTCACGCAGATGTGCGGCTCACGCATCCCACAGGAGCTCTATCGTCGGCTTCGCGTCGTCACCAACGACCCAGCTGCCGTCGTCGCCACGGGCGTGCAGTGGACAGTGGATCAGGGCCGCTCGCTGCTGCGCGACGGCGCCCCAGGCATCCACTTCTACACGCTCAACCGCAGCTCGGCGGCGCTCGCCGTGCATGCCGCGCTGGGACTCTGACGGGTTCCTGGTGCCGCCGCGCCGACCCCTCGCGTCATACGTCGAAGTCGCGGCGGGACCGGCCGCTGCTGGGCGTTCCCGGCCGGGGCGGCAGCGCCCGCTCTGGCCGCACGCCGTCCCCGCGCAGGAAATCGCGCAGCCGTTCGCACAGGCCCGAGTTGCGCCGGCCCTCGTCGACGTTCTTCACCGCCATCGCTAGCGCCTTGCGCGAGCCGACGACGACCACCAGCTTCTTGCCGCGCGTGATGCCGGTGTAGAGCAGGCTGCGCTTGAGCATCAAGAAGTGCTCGGTAGCGACTGGCAGCACCACCGCCGGATACTCGCTGCCCTGTGAGCGGTGCACCGAGATCGCGTACGCCGGCACGAGATCCGACAGCTCTTCGAAGCGGTACTCCTGCTCGCGCTCTGGGAAGCGCACGAATGCGCGCGCGGCGCCGGTGTCGAGGTGGGTGATGCGGCCGACGTCGCCGTTCCAGACCTCGCGGTCGTAGTCGTTGCGGATCTGCAGGACGCGATCGCCGGCGCGGTAGCGCTTGCCGTTGCGTTCGACTTCAACCTGCCCGGGATTGAGCAGATCCTGCAGATCGCGATTGAGTCGATCGGCGCCGACGTCGCCGCGGTACATCGGACACAGCACCTGCACGTCGTGGTGCGGATCGAGGCCGAAGCGTTTCGGGATGCGCTGCGCCACGACCTCGAGGATGACGCGGCGGCTGTGGTCGGCATCGCGCGCTTCAATGAAGAAGAAGTCGCCGCCTTCGCTGCCCGATTCGGGCGCCACGCCGTCGAGGATGCCGTGCGCGACGCGAACGATGTCCGATCCCGTCTGTTGACGGAAAATCTGCGTCAGCGCCGTCGTCGGCACGCGGCCCGAGGCGATCACCTCCGCGAGCACGTTGCCCGGGCCGACCGACGGTAGCTGGTTGCGATCGCCGACGAGCGCCAGCGCCATCGTAGGCGGCACGGCCCGCAGCAGCGCATGCGCGAGTTGCACATCGAGCATCGAGGTCTCGTCTACGACCAGCAACGCGCCCTCGAGCGGATTGTCTTCCTGGCGCGCGAAGCGCCCCGTGCCTGGCGTGTACTCGAGCAGTCGGTGCAGCGTGCTCGCCGCGTGTCCGGTCGACTCCTCCAGGCGCTTGGCGGCGCGCCCCGTGGGGGCGGCCAGCAACACCTTCTGCTGTTTCTGCGCCAGGATCGCGACCAGCGCGCGCACGATCGTCGTCTTGCCGACGCCGGGACCGCCGGTGATGACGGTGACGGGCGCGGTCAGCGCGCGCGCCACGGCGTCGTGCTGGGCTGCGTGCAGCGCCATCCCGCTCGTGCGCTCGAACCAGGCGATCGCCGCATCGGCGTCGCGCACCAGCGGCGGCCGTTCGCGGCGCAGCAGTTTGTCGAGGGCGTGCGCGGCGCCAGTCTCGGCTAGCGCCAGCGCCATCGGATAACACACCGGCTTGGGATCGTCGTGCAGCAGCAGGGGGCCGGGCGGCAACTGCCGCACGATGCGGTTGGCGCTCGCCAGTTCCAGCACGCGGGCGCGCAACGCCGGCTCGGGCGCGGCGAGCAGTTCGGACGTGCGCGCGACGAGTTCGTCCTCAGGCAGGTAGCAGTGGCCGTCCTTCGCCGCCTGGCCGAGCGTGAACTCGAGCGCCGCGTCGAGCCGCTCGGGCGCCTCCGGCGCGATGCCGATCTGGCCCGCGAGCCGATCTGCGGTGCGGAAGCCGATGCCGATGCCCTCGTCGGCGAGTCGATACGGATTGGCCTGCACCAGCGCCGAAGCGCTCGCGCCGAACCGTCGCACGATGCGCGCCGCCAGTCCGGCGCCGAGTCCGTGCGCGCGCAGGAAGACGAGCACGTTCTGCAGGTCCTTCTGCGCCTTCACCGCCTGCGACAGCTCCTCGACGCGCTTCTCGCCGAGGCCCTTCACGCGCCGGAGCCGCTCGGGCTCCTCTTCGATGATGCGCAGGGTGTCCGCGCCGAACATCCGCACGATCTTCTCGGCGGTCGCTGGGCCGATGCCGCGCACCAATCCCGACGCCAGGTAGGCGGCGATGCCCTCCTCGGTCGACGGCGCGACTGCCTCGAACGACTCAGCCTTGACCTGCAGCCCGAATTGCGGGTGGGCGACCTCCTTGCCGGAAATCCTAAGGATCTGCCCTTCCTTGAGTTGCGCCATCGATCCGACGACCGTTGCCAGTTCGTCTGCGTCCTCGACCCGTAGTTTCACGACCGCCCACCCGGAGTCGGGGTTGCGGAACGTGAAGCGCTCGATCGTGCCGGTCAGGGTCACGTCGCGTTCCGGGCCGTCTTTCGTCATCGTGAGGTCGCAGGAGGCATTGCCCTGCGGGCGCGATCCGCTACCCTGTCGCGCCCTTTAGCCCGTCCAGGGCACCGGCGTCACGGTACGCGACGTCGTTGCCAGGCGCCATCCGGCGCCCGGACGGGCTTGTCGTCTGCCGCGATCCTCCCTTTCGCATGATCCGAGTCCAGGTCCGTCCGAACGAGCCGTTGGAAGCAGCCCTGCGTCGCTTCAAGCGCCAGTGCAACTACGCCGGCATCTTCCGTCTCGCCAAGAAGCACGCCTACCACGAGAAGGCCAGCGATCGCCGGCGCCGCGAAGGGCGCGAGCGTCTGCGCAACATCGTGATGGCCGAGCGCAAGCGTTCGGGCGCGCCGATGGGCCGCGGCAACAAGAAGCGCGGCGCCAAGCGCGGCAAGCCGACTGACCGCCGTGGCTCGGACCAGCCAGACTTCGACCCGCTGACCGCCGACACGACGATCCAGAAGACGGATTCATAGTCCGTCGCCCGGGGCGGCCGTTCGTCCTCCGCCAATGCTGCCACGGTTCCCCGGGGACTCGCCGCGCGACCTGAGCAGACCGCTCGAATCGATCAAGATTCTCGTCGATGCGCGCCTCGCCGGCCAGCGCCTCGATGTCGCGCTGGCGACGGTGCTGACGTGGCGCTCCCGCTCCAGCATCCACCGACTGCTCGACGCCGGCCTCGTGCGGCTCGAAGGCCGTGCCGCCCCCGCGTCGCGGCGCGTGCGCCTCGGCGACACCATCGTCGTTGAGTTGCCGCCGACGCCAGTCGCGACGCCGCGCGACGACGCGTCGCTCGAACTGCCGATCGTCTACGAAGACCAGTGGATGATCGCGGTCAGCAAGCCGCCGGGCATGGCCGTGCACCCGTCCGGTCGCCACCTCAGCGGCACGCTGCTGCACGAGCTTCACCGCCGCTATCGCCGTCCCGACGAGCCCGAGCGGGACGTCGTCCCGCGCCTGCTGCACCGCATCGATCGCGAGACCTCCGGCCTCGTCGCCGTCGGTCTCGACGAGCAATTCCACGCCCAGGTGCGCGCGCAGTTCGAGGACCGTGCCGTCGCGAAGAGCTACCTGGCGGTCGTGTGCGGTCGCCCGGCGCGTGCCGAGGGCACGATCGACGCTCCGATCGTGCCCGACAAGGCCAGCGCCGTGCGGCTCAAGCTGACCACCGGCAAGCCCGGCGAGGGCTTGTCGGCGATCACGCACTACCGCGCCCTGCGCAGCAATGCCGAGCACACGTTGCTCGAGGTCCGCCCCGAGACCGGTCGCACGCACCAGATTCGCGTGCACATGGCGTCGATCGGCTGCCCGCTGGTCGGCGACAAGCTCTACGGCGGCGACGAGCAGATGTTCTTGCGCGAACTGGAGGGCGAACTCGACGACGACGCGCGCGCGGACCTCGGCCTCGACCGTCACGCGCTGCACTCGCACACGTTGCGCTTCCATCACCCGCACCTGGGCCGCGAGATCGAGTTGGAGGCGCCGTTGCCCGCCGACATGCAGGCGCTGCTCGACGGCGCGGTCTGATCGTCCTGGTCGCAGCGGCGGCGCCGGTGCGCGCTACGGCGCGAACAGCGCGCCGATCGCCAGCGGCAGCAGGCTCGTCAGCGCGTACAGCACGCCGATCGCACGCAGTTCCCGACGCAGGCTCGGCGCCGCCGCGTCGGCGGTCGGCGCGCTCGTCGGAGTCGCCGTCGTCGGCGCGTCAGCGTCAGCGACGTCGATCGTGTCGCCGCGCGCGCGCGGTCGCCGCAGCGCCGCCACGGCCAGCGCCAACGCCGCGCCGGCCACCAGCCATTGCAGCGCTGGCGGCAGCCATGCCGCGAAGGCGAAGCCGGCGACTCCGAGCGCCATGCTGCTGACCATCAGCGCGCCGAGGTCCGGGCCGGTCTCGCCTTCGGCGGCGACGGTGAACGGCGGCGCCGGCAGCGCCGCGACCGCGGCGCGCGCGGCGAGCACGGCGAGAGCGCTGGCGAACAGCGATGCCGCGACCCCACAGCCGCCGGCGCCCGGCGCGAGCCAGGCGACGGCAAGGGCCAGCGCGACGCCGACCGGAGCGACGACGTGGCTGACCAGCGCGCGCCAGGCCGCATCGCGCACGGTTCCCGCGTCGAGTCCCGGCGCGTGTGCGAACAGCCATGAAGCGCCCGGCTGGTCAGCGCGCGGCAAGAAGGCGGCGAGGAACGGCAGGTACATCGCTGGTGTCTGCAGTAGCACGGCGACGAGGCGCGGATCGGCGACGCCGCTGCCGCTGCCGACGACGAGGAAGACCAGCGCTGCCGGAATGCCGAGCAGCGGCAGCACGCGGACGCGGTATCCCGGGCTGCGCCAGATGCCGATGGCGGTGAACTCGGCGACGCCGCGGCTCGGCCCCGCCGGCGTGATGCGCCGCAGCAGCGCCAGCAGCGGCCCGGCGCTGCGCTTCGCGGCGGCGGACCCGTCGCCGCCGTCGCGCACCAGCGCCGCAGCGAGCCAGAGTCCGGCGCCGGCGCCGAGCAGCGCCAGCGGCCGCCACGCCTCGGCGATCGGCGCCGCCAGCCACTTCGCGGCGTGGTAGGGCGGCAAGAACGCGAGCGTCGCTCGGCCGATTGGCAGCGCCTCGGCATCGGCGTCCAGCGCGGGCAGGGAGCGCGCGAACAGCACGAGACCGCCGCCATAGAGCGCGGCCTTCAGCGTGCCCATCGCCAGCGCCGTGCGATCGGGGCCGGCCCAGGCGTCGAGCGCGCGGGCGCACAGGCCAAGCGCGCCGGCGGCGAGGCCGCTGCACAGGCAGGCGCAGGCCACGTACAGCGGGATTTGCAGCGGATCGCCGACGAGGAACGCCAGCAGGATCGCCGGTGGCAGCGCCATGCCGGCGGTCACCAGCAGTAGCGCGAATGCAGCGTGCAGCGCGCGCGCGGTCGCCACCGCCAGTGGCGTCAGTGGGGCGGTGCGCAGCAGCACGGCGTCGGCGGCCCGCCGCTCTGGCCGGCCTTCGGCGCCGAGCGTGCCGATGGCGAGGAGCAGCGTCGACAGCGACAGGTTCGCGGCCGCGAATGGCACGCGCGGCGTCTCCGGGTACAGCAGCGCGGCGAACGCCAGCGCCAGGAACGACTGCGCGAAGATCGTCGTCGTCAGCGTGCTGGCGTGGCCTTTGCCGTCGCGGCGCGCGTCACCGAAGAAGTCGAGCGCCAGCCACGCGTGAACCAGCGCCAGCGGCTTGTTCATCGTGACCCCGTGGTGCGCAGCACCGCGAACGCCGCCGTGAGCGCCTGCAGTTCGGTCCGTCCCGCCAGGGGGCCGATCTCGGCGTTGCAGCCGAAGCCAGCGAGCGGCACGCCGCCGGACGCCGCGCTGAACGCGACGCAGTCGTCGCTCTCGCGCCCCAGGCACTGAAACAACAGCGCAGCCGCCGCTCCCGCCGGCTTGGCCTGCAGCAAGCGACCGTGCGCGTCATCGGCGCCCGCCGTCGTGTCGCGCACGAGCAGACGAATCCGTCGACCGACCTGCGGGTGCTCGCCGAGCACGATGTGACCACGGCCGTCGACCGCCATCACAGTGCGAACGAGCCAGTCAGGCTCGTCATTGGACGTGGCGAACGGATCGGCGTCGACGCCGATCAACAGCGGGCTGGTCGCGACGACGGCGCGCTCGTCCTCGCTGAGGCCCTGGATCTGGTCCCGGACGAAGTCGGTCGCCAGCGTGGCATCGACGCGGATGAGCCGATTGCCCTCGGACTGGGTGATTCGGCCAGCGCGGCCGAATGCGCGGCAGCCGGTCGCGACGACGGGCTCGATGGCGAGGCCGTCGCCAACGGCGAGCACGACGGCGCCGCTGCGGTGCGCGCGCCGGCCGCAGAACAACGCGTGGCCGTGCGGGCGCCGGCTGCCGCTGGCGATGCCGCCGACCTTCGGCACGCTGGGGAAGGCGAAATCGAGCCCCGCGATCAGTCGGCGAGGGTCGGCGTGGTTGGGCTCGCCGAGCACGAGCATGCCAGCGCACCCGCTGTCGCGCGCTGGCAGCAGGGCTCGCCACGCCGACGGCGGCGCATCCGGGTCGGGCAGTTCGTCCGGCGCGATCGCCACAGCGTCGAGCCGCGCCCCCGGCGCGCGCCCGGCCAGCACGACGAGGCCCGGTGCGTCGATCGCGCCGACGGCGCCGTCCAGCAATCGCGCGCCGGTGCAGCCGACGAGCGTGCACGGGCCAAGCGCCTCGTGCAGCCGTTCAGGCAGGTCGTCGAGGGTTTCGCCGTGCTGCGCCGACGCAAAGGCCACGACGAGGTCGAGCGGTCCCTTGCCGAGGCGCTTGTGCAACTGCGTGGCGACCAAGCGCACGGCGGCGTCGAGGTCGCCGCCGATGGCGTGGGCCTGGGCGAAGGTCATGGGGGGTTAGCGTAGGACGCCTATCCCGCATCGGGCAACGCGCCGCGCACGAAGTCCCCGTGCCGCCGCGGTTCATCGGCCCGGCGCGCAGTCCTCCGACATGATCCTCGCCGCCCTGTTGGCTCGCATCGCCGTCTGCCACCGGGCTGATCCGTCGGCGTTCGAGCCATGGTTCGTCGATGGGATCGCCGTCGGTCGCATCCATCGCGAGCGCGTGCCGCTGGTCGAACGTGCGCCGACGCCTTTCCGTCGCGACGGCGACCGTCTCGTCGTGTCCGGCGCCGACTACCGAGCGCGCACGGATGCATTCGAGGCGTTGGCGCAGCGACTTGCCGTCGCGGGGGAGTTGGCGAGCTTGCTCGGTGAACGCTATGGCGTCGCCGGCGCCTGTCGCACGCCGCTGCTCGAGATCGATCGCGCTGCGGTCGCCTGGTTCGGCGTCAGCGCGCGCGGCGTGCACCTCAACGGCTTCGTGCATGCCGCCGATGGGCTGAGGCTGTGGGTCGCGCGGCGCGCCCGCGGCAAGCGCACGTTCCCCGGGCGCCTCGACAACCTCGTCGCCGGCGGCTCGTCGGTCGGCTTCGCCGACGCTGCGACGCTGCGCAAGGAGTGCCACGAGGAGGCCGGGGTGCCCGTGGCGCTCGCTGAGCGCGCCGTGCCGGTGGGCGAGCTGCGCTACGACCAGCAGGACGGCAAGTCGTGGAAGGCCGACACGCTGGCCTGCTTCGACCTCGAGCTGCCGGCCGACTTCATGCCGCGCCCGGTCGACGGCGAGGTCGAGTCGTTCGCGTTGTGGCCCGTCGCCAAGGTCGTGAGTTCGCTCGCCGGCGACGACCTGTGGAAGCCCAACAGCGCGCTGGTCGCCACGCACTTCCTGCTGCGCCATGGCGCGCTCGATGCCGCGATCGACGACGCAGGTCGGTCCTTGCTGTGGCGCGCGTTCGGTGGCGCGTCCGGCTGAACGCGTTGCAGGAAAGGTGCATGCTTGCGCGCGTGCGATCAGACCATGACGCCGGGCGATCGTTGCCGCCGATGCGACGATTGCGGCGCGGGGCAACCTTGCCCTACCCACGGTTTCGCCGGGCAAGTTAACCTACCGATCCGTTCGACCATGCGTCGCCTCGCCATCGTCCTGCTGATCGCAACCGCCGCCACGGCGCAGGGTCTGCCGCGTCCGACGCCGCCGCCCGGCGGCCACCCGACGGCGATCGATCTCGTTGTGCCGGTGACGTACAGCGACGGCTACCAGACCTTTGGTTCGCTCCTGCGTCCCGATGGCGTGCCGCCTGCGTGCGGTTGGCCGCTTGTCGTGCACGTGCATCCGCTGGGTCAGTCGCGCGGCTTCCAGTTGGAGTTCCAGCTGATGCTCGCCGGACAGGGGTACGCCGTCTGGAGCTACGATGTGCGCGGCCAAGGCGCGGCCTTCGCCGCGAATCCGCTGCATCCCAACCGTGGCACCACGCTGTGGGGCCCGGTCGAACGATGTGACCTCGTCGAGCAGATTCGTTTCGTCGCCGCCAATCCTGCGTGGGTCGGCATCGTCGACGCGACGCGCGTCGCCGTCGTCGGCGTCAGCCAGGGCGGCGCGCACGCTTGGAGCGCAGCGGCGTGGTCGGAGCAGACGTTCACGGTCCCGGGGCGTCCCCCCGCGACGATGCCGACGATCGCCTGTGTCGCACCGAGCGATTTCGTCGCCGACACGTGCGACGACTGGATCCGTCACGGGATGCTGTTCAGCACTTGGTGGGTCGAGGCGATCGACAGCAATGTGCCCGGCCTCGCGTTGGACGCCGTGTGGCTACAACAATGCAGAGACGCCTTCTTGGCGCAGAATCCCGGCAGCCTGCTGGCGACGTTCACGGCTGAGGGGCGGCCGCTAGGGGCGCGCCTGCAGCAGTCGAGCGTGCCGATCTTCTACGCACATGCGTACCACGACCTCGTCGACCACCCGCTCACGGCGGTGCGTCAGATCGAGGCGATGAACGTGCCGCGCCGCGCGCTGCTCGGCACGATCGGGCATGACGTTCCCAACAACGCCGAGGAGCGCGAGTTCCGGCGCGCCCTGACGCTGCGTTGGCTGCACCGCTGGCTCTGGCAGGAGCTCAACGAGGTCGAGGCCGAGCCGCGCTTCACGCTCGCCGAGTTGCCGCTCGACGGCGTCGTCCGCGACGACCCGACCTCGCTGTGGAACCGCGTCGGGCTCGAGACCGTCACCACGCCGGCGGCAGCGACGCGCTACTGGCTGCACGACGACGGCGGACTCCGGCTCGCGGCGCCGGTCGCACCGCAGGTCGACGCGACGGTGCAGCAGACGATCGACCCGCAGGCAACGCACTTCACGGCGGCTCAGTACCTTGCACAGCCAGCCGTCCGCGCGCTGCCCGCCGTGCTCGCCGCCTGCCCGCTGCGCGAGCGCGTCTACTCGTTCGTCGCGCCGGCCGAGAGCGAACTCGCCGCGAGCGCGACCTTGCACGCCCGGCTCGTGCCGCAGAGCGCGCGCTGGCTGCTGGCGGCGGCGATGACCGTGCAGCCGCCGCAGCAGGGCGCCGCCGAGGTGTTGCTCGCGGCCGATGCGCTGGTCTCCGACCAGAGCGTGCCCGGCGTCGCCGAGACGCGGGTGCTGCGGCTGCCGCCGGTCGCCGCGCGCATCCCCGCCGGCGCGACCATCCGCCTGCGGCTGCGCAACCTGTGGCTGCGGGAGCACCCGATGCAGCCTCGCCTCGAGGTCGCGCCGCTGTTCCACGACTTCCGCGTCGACGTCGTGCACGGCGACCCGGTCGGCAGTTGGCTCGAGCTGCCGCTGCAGCCGGTCGCGCCAAAGCTGGTCGTCGGTCGCCAATGGCTCGAGGTCGCCGCGCCGACGCCGATCGTCGCGCGGCTGCGCGGCGGCGCCGTCCGCGCCGGCCTGCCGTACTTCGTCGCCGTCGGCATGAGCGGCCAGACACCCGGCGCCGTCTACCTCAACGCGACGATCCCGATCGACGTCGACTGGCTCGCCATCGAGTCCGTCGCGTCGACATCGGCGCCGTTCGCCGGGTTCCTCGGCTTCCTCGACGCCGCCGGCGACGCGGCGTGCGGCCTCGACTTGGCCGGCATCCCGCTGCCGCAGGGCCTCAACGGCTATCGCCTCAACTTTGCGGCATTCGTCTGGGACGGGCCGTGGGCGCCGACGGGCGCGCCGAGCAACGCCGCCGAAGTGCAGTTGCGCTGAGGCTCGGCGCCGCCGAGCCCCCGCCCTCAGGCGTCGCCGGCGGCCTGCATGCGCCGCTGCCGGCGCTCGTCGGCGGTCATCTCGCTGTCCAGGCGGCCGAGGAACGCGCCGCCTTCCTTGGCGCGGATGTACTGCGCGAACAGCGGCGACACCTCGCGGACCTTCGCCAGCATGTCGAGCGCGACCTGCCGGTACGAGAAGTGGCCCTCGGGGCCGCTGCGCAGCTCGATGAAGTAGTCGGTCTGGCGCGGGTCGAAGGTGATGCGCACGCGCTGCAGGAAGCCGAACGGCGCGACGTAGCCGGCGGCGTGCGGGAAGCGCTTGGCGACCAGTTGCTGGCGCTCGGCCGTGCGCTCCATTGTCGCCGCGTATTGGGCGCCGAGGCCGGCCTCCTGCACTAGCGGCGGCACCGCGAAGCCGTGCGTCGTGGTCAGCAGTTGCTGCTGCTGGAAGCCCTTGCGGTGGCGGCCGATGTCGCGGTACGCGCCGAAGTCGACCAGCGTCTCGAACTCGAACGGCGCCGCGCCTTCGAAGCCGAGCGGCCACGCGTCGTGCGCGCCGCGGCCGGCCATCGCCTTCTGCAGCAGCTCGGCGCGCTGGCCGGCGGTCAGCGCCTTGGCCTTGGCCAGCAGCGCCGCGAACGGTTGCTGGCTGTGCTCGTAGAGCAGCGACGCGAGCAGGCGGTCGTCGAGGTCGCGGTCCCACGCCAGCAGCGTCGTGTGGCCGCTCGCCGCGCCCTTGTGCGCGTGCGCGTTGGCGACGCCGAGCTCCTGCGCCATCGCCGTCAGCGTCTGCTGCAGCGCCTGCGCGTAGGCGTTGGGCCGCGCGTGCTTGAGCAGCGTCGGCAGGACCTTCTCGCCTTCGCGCTGCATGCGCTCGCCGACGAGGCGGAACTCGGCCAGCGGATGGCTGCGCAGCTCGGTGACGACGTCGCTGAGCGTGCGCGCGTCGACGACCATGCCCCACTTGGTGAAGATCGCCGGCGTCAGCAGGTAGCGCGCCGCGTCGAAGGCCTCGGCCTTGAGCGTGCGCAGCCACGGCGCTTCCTTCTCGCCCGGCTGCAGCGGCCGCAGCGTCTGCAGGTGCGCCAGCAGCTTCTCGGTCGACGCCGTGTACAGCGCGAACGTGTCCTGCAGCACGCCTTCGTAGGCGGCGGCGATCTCGCCGCCGGCGGCCAGCACGTCCGGGTCGCGCCAGTGCGTCTCGGCGGTGAACGGGATGTAGCGCGTCGACGACTCCTCGAAGCTGCAGCGGCGCTCGCGCTGGATGAAGCGCGTGACCAGCTGCGAGACGCGCTCGATCGCGAGGTGCACGACCGAGCCCTCGCGCAGCGAGTTGTGGCCGTGGTCGATGGCGTAGGTCTTGAGAAACTGGCCCGACTTGTCGGCCATCACCGCCGACAGCGCGTCGACCGGCGCGTCCGGCAGCGGCAGCGACTCCAGCGCCTTGCCCTGCGACTCCAACCCGGCGCGCAGGCGCTCCAGGAATTGGTCGCGCATCGACTTGCTCGACCGCGAGTAGACGCCGTTGAGCGTCGCGGCGACTTCCTGCGGCAGGTTGCGCACGAGGTAGACGTCGCCGTGCTCGGGGCCGTCGACGACCGAGAAGTAGGTCGCCAGCAGCCGGCGCTCGAAGTCGCTGTAGCCCATGTCGCTTCAGGCCGTCGCCGGCTCAGTCGCGGGCCGCGGCGCGGCGCGACAGCAGGTACCACGTGGCGAGGGCGCCGGTCGCGATGCCGGCCGCGAACGCCAGCCAGACGATGGGGGCTTCGAGGGGGGTGATGTGGGCGATCATGCACCGCATGGGAGCGGGCTGCGGCGGCCGCATCAAGGGCGAACCGCCGTCGCCGCCGCGCCCGGGCGCTGCCGGGCCGCGTCGCTCACCAGACCAGCATTCCCGACAGGTTGCGGAAGTCGAAGCCGACGCCGTTGAAGGTCACGCCTTGGGCGAAGAACTCGAACCCGACGAGCGCCGGGTTGCCCGGGATCACGATCGGCAGGCTGCCGTTGCCCAGGCCGGCCGCCGACAGCACCTGCTGGGCCGGGTCGATCCGCAGCGTGCCGCCGAAGCCGGGCACCGGCGTCGGGGGCACGAGGCCGAGCGAGAACGCCACGACCCAGAGCTGCGTCGACGGCGCGGTGATCGCGAACGTCGGCGTCGCGCCGTTTTGCGTCGAGCCGAACGACTCCACCGCGAAGCCGCCGTTGCTGTCCGGGTCGGTCGGCGACGTGCCGTTGGTGACTTCGGTGAAGTTCGCTTCGCCGTCGCCGTCGAGGTCACCGATCGGATTGACGACGAGGCAGTACTGCCATTGCGTGCTCAGCGGCGCTTGCGTGCCGGTGGCGCTGAACGCGCCGAATTGCAGCTTCGTCGGGATCTCGACCGCGCCGGTCGTCGGATCGAGCCGCCGGACTTCACAGGGTGGGCCGACCCCGGAGAACGTGATGCGCGACGTCGCCCGGATGCGTCCGAAGTTGTCGGTCGTGATCTGCGTGTTGCTCGGCGGCAGCGTGATCGCCGTCAGCACCGCGCCGCTCGTCTGGTCGATCTGCGCGATGTTGGCGTTGCCGAAGCTGCTCACCCAGATGCGGCCGTTGCGGTCGAAGGTCGGCGGGTACGACACGCTGGCGAACGGGACCGTGTAGAGGTTCACCGTCGCGCCGGTCGCGCCGTCGATCTCTGCGAGTTGCGACGCGCTGTCGCCGGTGACCCAGATGCGGCTCGGTTGGGCGATGCCGCGGTAGTCGGCGACGATGCCGATCGGCAGCAGCGTGGTCGCGCCGGCGATCGGGAAGTTGGTGGCGACGCCGCTCGGGTCGACGCGCGAAACCGAGGCCGGAGCGATCCGGTGCGCGATCCACTTGTTGCCGGTGCCGTCGATCGTGATGCCTTGGGCGGAGGTCACCGACAGCCCGATCGTCTGCACCACCGCGCCGTTGGCGTCGAAGTTGGTGACGGAGTTGAGGTTGGCGGTGACCCAAGCCGTGCCGGCCGCGTCGAAGGCGATGCTGAGCGCGGTGCCGCCCGCCAGCACGGCGGTACTGAAGGTCGCCGTCGCCGGGTCGTAGATGTCGATGGTCGCGGAGCCGAACCGCACGACCCAGACCTTGCCGTCCGGCGCGCGCACGCAGGTGCGCAGCGTCGTCGGCGTCGGCACGCGTTGCAGCACGGAGCCCCACTCGGAGACGCGCATCAGGTCGAGCGAGCCGCGGTTGGCGATCCAGTACGAGCTCTGCGCGAGGGCGGGGATGGCGAACAGGGCCGCGGCGGCGGCGAGGCGCATCAGTTGCATGGTTGCTCCAGGTTGGTTGGCGGACGCGACGAACGAGCGAACGCTACGACGATCGCCGCCATCGTGCCCGCTGCCGCCGTGGGCGCCAGTCGGGGCGGCGGCGGGTTCCTGCATCGTTCTCGTCCCGCTTGCCATCGCGGTCGTACGCCGCCAATGCGTCGCACCGAAGATGCGCGGCCATGGAACTTCTGCTCGTGGCGTCGCTGTTGGTTCCCCAGGAACGCCCCGCTGCGCCGCCGTCGCCCATCGCAGTCCGCTTGGCGCCGCAGGCGCCCGATGCCGAGCACAAGCTCGGCTGGAGCCCCAAGGCCGCGACCGTGCCGCTGCGCGCGCCAGTGCGAGACGCTCGTCGGCGCCTTCCACCTCGGGCCCGAGGGCGCGCCGCCGGCGCTGCGCTGGACGCGTCGCGGTTGGCGCGAAGACGCGGTCGAGCTCCGGTGACCGGCCGATGAGGCCGGCGGTTCCGGCGGGCGGATCGCCTGCCATGCCGAGACTGGCGGCGGCGCGCTTCGTGTCGGGCCGCAGGGGCGAGGCCATCCGCGGACTTGGCCGGTTGGCTTGCGCGCGCGCCCGCCGATAATGCGCCTATGCCCGCCGCCCGTCGCTTCGCCGTGTCGCTCGCGTCTGCACTGACCGTCGTCCTCGCCGGGTGCGGCCGCGGCTCGTCGGGCGACCGCACCCCGCCGCCCGAACAGCAGCGGCTGATGGTCACCGCCGGCACGACCGTGCTGGAGCCGACCATCGCGTCGCCTGCGGTCGTCGACGTGCAAGCGCTCCATGGCGCGCGCATCGACGCCTACTACCGACTGTCGACGCCCGCCGACGAGCCGTTCCAGTTCGAACTCGTCACGTGGGGCTCGCCGATCGGTTTCGACTTCGTCACCGTGCGGCACCTGCGCGACGGCGGCGCGGCGACGGCGACCGACGGCTTCTCGCTGGCGCGTGCGGGCGTGCAGCCGTCGGGCCAAGGCCTCGCCGGCAGCGGCGACACGATCTTCTCCACCGGCGAAGGTTTCTGCCGCCTGACGCTGCAAGGTCGCATCGCCGAAGAACAGTCGTTCGCGGTCTGGACCGACGGCGGCGGCGTCACCGTGGTCGAGGTCGAGATCGGCTTCGCGAGCGAGATCAATCGCGTGCCGGCCGTCGAGCCCGAGCCGCCGTCCGTGCTGTCGCGCGAGACGATCCACTCGAGCGCGTCGTGGCAGTTCGGCTTGCCGACCGTCGCGCGTTCCGGCGACCGCACGAGCATCGTCTGCTACGAAGGCGATCGCCAGCAGCCCAACACGCTCGCGCGCTACGAGCAGCGCCTGCAGCACGACGCGCAGACCGGCGCGGTCACCGGCGGCGCCGAGGCCCTGCAGACCGCCGACTCGGGCTTCTGGCGCGACCACGAGGTCGCCGCGCTCTTCAACGTGCTCGCCGTGGCGCGCAGCGAGGCCGAGGGCGTGCGCCTGCGGCTCAGCTTCGACCGCGGCGCGACGTTCGCGCAGGACGTCCCGCTGCTGCCGGGCTTCGCGCCGGCGCGACTGGTGCAGACGGCGATGGCCGCCGACTACACGATCGCCGTCGCCGCGTGGCGCCAACGCGCCAGCGCCGACGGCCAGGAGTTCGTCGTCGTCGAGGGCGTGCCGATGGCCTACGACGGCAACGGCTCGCCGACGTGGTACGTGTTCACGCCGGCCGAGGTCCTCTACACGACGCCACTCGACGTCACGCCGCTCACGACCGGCATCGCGTGGTCGGATGGCGGCGACCTCGTCGTCGGCTACGCCGCCAACTGGTTCGAAGCCGTGCCCGGTGGCGCGTGGCGCAGCACGACGCAGTTCCGCTGCGCGACCCGCTTGTGGGGCGAGTCGTGGCAGCACGCCGAGGTCGACCGCGAGGAGATGTTCGGCATGGACCCGACGGTCGCCGTTCGCGGCCAGGGCGAGACGCTGCAGATCTTCTACGCCTACGAAGTGCGCGACGGCCTGCGCCTCGCCACCAGCGACGACGGCGGCTTCGCGTGGACCGTCGCCGCCGCGTTTGGTCAGCCCGGCGACCACCTGCCGACGGTGTTCGTTCGCGACGGCGCCGCGCCCGGCGCGGCCAAGGTCGACGTGCTCTACCTCGCGACGCGCGCGGCCGGCACGGAGCTGCATCGCGCCTCGTGGGCCGAGTGGGGCGTCAGTGAGCGCGTCGACGAGGCGCTGACGCGCGCGTCGTTCGTCGCCAGCGCGTTCGTGCCGCAAACCGGCATGCCGCCGGGCCTGTCGCTGCCGTTCGTGCTGGCGACGACGCAGGTCGGCTGGCTCGGCTACGACGCCGTGCAGGTCGGCGACGAACTCGTCATCGCCTACGACGAGGTGGCGATGGACAGCGTGATGTTCGGCATGGGCCTGGGTCAGTCGTTCCCCAACGCGAGCACGACCGCCGGCGGGCCGGCCTACGGCCCGATCTTCAACCCGGCGGTGCCGCCGCCGCTCGCGCCCGGCCTCACCGAGCCGATGCCGGCGCCGGACCCCGCGCACATGCACCAGTTGAAGCTGCTGCGCGTGCAGTGAAGGCGCGATGACGCATCGACGGCTCGCCGCGCTCGCTGCCTGCGCCGCGCTCGATGCGCACGAACGCGCGGCCGGGCGCGTGCCGGCGGGCTACCAGTACCGGCTGCCGACCGAGGCCGAGTGGGAGCACTGCTGTGGCGCGGGCACGGCGAGCGAGTGGAACGTCGGCGCCGCGTTGACGTGCGCCGACGCCAACCATCTCGCGGCGACGTACTGCGCGCCGTCGGCGATCACGCAGGGCCAGGCGACGGTCGTCGGTTCGCATCCGCCCAACGGCTTCGGCCTGCGCGACCTGCACGGCAACGCGTGGGAGTGGTGCCTCGACGCATGGGACGGCAGCGCCAACTACCCCGCCGGCGCGGAGGTCGATCCGCTCGGCCAGTCCGGCGTCCATCGCGTGTTGCGCGGCGGCGCCTACAACAGCACCGCGGCGCTGTGCCGCTCCGCCGCGCGCGCGCACGTGCTGCCGACGTACGGCTTCATGGGCAGCGGCCTGCGCGTCGTGCTCGGGCCCGTGCTGCCGTAGCGCCCGCCGCGCGCGCTTTGCTCAGCCGTGCTGGCCCTCGAGCCAGCGCTCGACCTCGATCGCCGCCATGCAGCCGGTGCCGGCCGCGGTGATCGCCTGGCGGTAGTAGCTGTCCTGGCAGTCGCCGGCGGCGAACACGCCGTCGACGTTGGTCGCCGCCTTGCCGGGCACGGTCTTGATGTAGCCCTTGTCGTCCATCGTCAACACGCCCTGGAACAGCTCGGTGTTGGGCTTGTGGCCGATGGCGAGGAACAGGCCGTCCGCCGGCACGATCTTCTTCTCGCCGGTCTTGGTGTGCGTCAGCTCGAGGCTGGTGACCTTGCCCTTGCTGACGTCCAGCACGTCGGTGACGTTCTGGTTCCACAGCACCTCGATCTTCGGGTTCCTCAGCGCGCGGTCCTGCATGATCTTCGACGCGCGCAGCGCCTCGCGGCGCACGACCAGGAACACCTTGCTGGCGTACTTGGTGAGGAAGTTGGCCTCCTCGCACGCCGAGTCGCCGCCGCCGACGACGTAGACGACCTTGTTCTTGAAGAAGAAGCCATCGCACGTCGCGCACGCCGACACGCCGCGGCCCTGCAGCGCCTTCTCGTTGGGCAGGCCGAGGTACAGCGCGCTGGCGCCGGTCGAGATGATCAGCGTTTCGGTGCGGAAGGTCGTGCCGGTCTCGCTGGTGACGGTGAACGGCCGCTTGCTCAGGTCGACGCTGACGCCGATGTCGTCGTGGACGACGGTGCCAAAGCGCGTCGCCTGCTCGCGGAACTTGTCCATCATCTCCGGGCCCATGATTCCGTGCGGGAAGCCGGGGTAGTTCTCGACCTCGCTGGTGATCGTCAGCTGCCCGCCCGGCTGGCGACCGGCGAGCAGCACGGGCGCGAGGTTGGCGCGCGCGGCGTAGATGGCAGCGGTGTAGCCGGCGGGGCCGGAGCCCAGGATCAGCGTCTTGAGGGTCTCGCTCATGGGGGACTCAGCGCGGCGGAGGATGCTACGCCGCGCCCTGGCCGCCGCCAGCACAAGTGCCCGCTCCATCGCCGCCGGCATGAAGGTCGCTCGCCAGCGCGCCGCACAGGGCGTTGCAAGTCCGCGACGGCCCGGCGAGCACGCCGCTGCGCGACGTGGCGACTACTTCGGCGGCGTGGCCAGCTCGTGCAGCCGGATGCGGTCGAGCTCCGCCGGCGTCAGCGGCCACGGCTCGAGCACGTCGGCGCTGTCCGGGTTCTCGCGCACCTCGGCGGTCAGCGCTGCGGTCGCGATCAGGTCAACGACCATGCGGCCGTACTCGCGCACGATCACGTACTCGCCGGCGGCGCCGCCGGCATTGGGGTCGCGTACGTCGACGCGGAACTCGCCGCCGACGCGGCGCGCGCCGATTACGGCAAGCGGCTGCTTCGCGCGGACTGCGGCCCACGGGATCTCGGCGAGCGCGACCGCCGAGTCGCGCGTCAGCAACGCGCGACAGGCATTCTCGTCACCGGCGCGCAGGGCCTGCTCGAACGCGACGAACGCCGCGCGCGCAGGCGCGAGGTCGCGGTCCTCGCCGCACGCGGCGGCGAGCAGCGGCAGCAGCAGGGCGGCGACGACGCCGCGGCGCGGAAGGACCAGTCGCATGGGCAGGTCATCGGCCGGTTCGCCGTCCAACTGGAGGCCTCGGCGCGCTGTGGCTGGCATCGTCCGATGCGGCCGGAGCGAGCGTCGCGCCGCCGCCGTCGCCCTGCTGCGCTTCGCCGTGCGCGATCCTGTTCGTCGGTCGCGTGCTCGCGCCCAACCGGTAGCGCGGTCGACGGCGCGCGGCATACTGACCCCATGCCGCGCCCATCGGCTGCATGCATCGCCGTGCTCGCGCTGGCTGTCGCCGCACTGGCGCAGGGCAGCGGCGCGATCGCCGTCGAACGGCGCGCGACGTTCGTGCGCGTCGAGATCGCTGACGGCGCGCCGTTGGCCGGCGCGACGGTGACGTTCGCCGGGCACATGCCGCACCTCGTCGGCGCCAGCGGCCCGACCGATGTCGTGCACGTGCAGGCCGATGAGCGCGGCCGCGCGCAGGCCAAGCTGCTGCCCGGCCTGTGCTACGTCGCCTGGGCGGTCGGCGCGCCGGATGGCGAAGGCTCGGCGCCGTACAGCCAGCCGACCTCGTGGCTCGCCGCCGGCGGCGTCGCGACGCTGCGCACGCTGCAGCGCAGCACGGCGGGCAGCGTGCGCGTCGCCGGAACCGCGGCGTGGGCGCATCGCGGGCCGCTGCGCTACGTGCACGTCGCGTCGTTGCCGGGGCCGGAGGATGAACTCACGCCCGCGGCCGACGGCGCGCTGACGATCCCGGCCGGGCCGACGGGTTGGCTCGAGATCCGCACCGCCGACGGCGCGCCGCTGTGGTGGGGCTTCCCGGGGCGCTCCGGCGAACTGACGCTGCCGCCGCCGCGCGCCTTGCGCGTGCTCGCCAAGGACGAGAAGGGCGCGCCGATCGCCGGCGCGACCGTCCGGCAGCGCATCGCTCGCCGCGGCGCCTGGAACATCGACGGCCTTGGCGCGGTGGCGGAGGATCGCTGGCGCGTGCTCGGCACGACCGGCGACGACGGCAGCCTCGCGATCGAGGCACCGTACGCGGCCGATCCGCTGCGCGACCAGAAGCATGGCGACCTGCTGCTGTTCGTCGGCGCGCCGGGCCGACCGGCGGTGGCCGGCGGCGTGTCGACGGGCGACTTCTTCGTCGATGACCGCAAGGCGACGCCGCCGACGGGCGACGCGCTGGTGTTCACGCTGCGTCCGGCGCCGCCGCTCGCCGGCGCGCTCGGCAAGGTCGCGCCGGGCACCGAGGTGCACCTCGCGGCGGTGTGCAAGCTGTACCTCGATCGCGGCAGCTACCGGCACGACGCGCGCGGCTACCGCGCCGTCGTCGCGGTCGACGGCACGTTCGTGTTCGACGACGTGCCGGCCGAGGTCCACGCGCTGCGGCTCAGCGTCGTGCCGCCGGCCGGCCAGGGGCCGGCGCCGATGTTCCCGATGCGCAGCGCGCGCGAACTTCCGCCCGAGGTCGCGCCGGACGCCGTCGCGCCGACCAAGGAGCCGGGCTACGCCGACGTGACGCTGCGGCTCGCCGACGCGCGCGGCGGCCCGGCCCGCGGCCTCGTCGGCTACCTGATCCCGGCGAGCCAGCAAGGCGTGTTCGTGCGCGACAGCTCGGTGCGCGTGCCGCTCGACAGCAGGGGCGAAGCGCAGCTGCGCCTCGCGCCCGGCGAGTGGGTCGTCGTCGCGTGGTCGGCGGACGGCTACTGCGCCGAGGTGTTCGAGTGGGCCGCAGGTCGCATCGAGGCGCCGCTCGCCATGCGCCACCAGCCGCGCATGCGCCTGCAGCTGAAGGGCGCCGATGGCGCGCCGATCGCCGGCGCGTGGGTGGCGACCCGCGGCACGTCGACGCGCGGCACCAACGACCCGCTGCAGTCGGCGCTGCAGCAGCTGCGTCATGCGAGCCACTGGCAGTGGAGCGAACTGCGCACCGACGCCGAGGGCCGGGTCGAGCTGCCGTTCGTGCCGGTCGAGGGCATGTCGGTGAAGCTCGGCCTGACCTGGGACGGCGGCGCATCGGAGGACCTCGTGCTCGAGGCGACCGACGACTGGGTCGTGGTGCAGCCGAAGTAGGTGTTCGGGTCTGCGCGCATCGGCCTATTGCCGTCGCGCCGCGCGCGCCGATATAGGCGCGGTCATGGGCGTGCCGGACAAGGCGTCGCCGGCCTCGGTCGCCGGCGTGTGTGAGGTCGAGATCGTGCGTGGCGCGACCGCGGCGCCGGACGCCATGCCCGACGTGCTGCTGGAGTGCGCCCACGGGGCGACGCGCGCCGCGCACTTCGACGGCCTGCGCGCCGAGCTGCGCGGCAGCTACGGCGACGGCCTGCGCGACTTCTTCTTCGTCAACACCGACGTCGGCTCGCCGGAGCTCGCGCTGGCGGTCGCGCGCCGCGTGACCGAGCGCCAGCCCAGCCGCGTCGCCTGCATCGTGCGCTGCCTGCTGCCGCGCACGTTCGTCGACTGCAACCGCAAGCTCGAACGCGACGCGCTGCCGACGGCGAGCCGGCCTGGCGAGATGACGCCCGGCCTGCCCGCGTGGGTGCAGGACCCGCGCGATCGCGACCTGCTGCTCGACCGCTACTTCGCCTACCGCGCCGTCGTCGAGCGCGCGTTCGCGGCGACGGCCGCGACGGGCGGCGTCGCGCTCTTCGTGCACACGTACGCGCCGCGCAGCATCGACGTCGCCGTCGACGAGCGCATCGGCGAGCGGCTGCGCGCGGCGTACGCCGCCGACCGCATCGGCAGCTGGCCGCTGCGGCCGGGCGTCGACCTGATCACCCGCGACCCGGACGGCGTCGAGCTGGCGAGCCGGCCGATGGTCGACCGCGCGCGCGGCGAGTTCCAGCTGGCCGGCTTCGACGTGCAGGAGAACGCCAGCTACCCGCTGCACCCGGCGACGCTGGCGCACCACTTTGCCGTGCAACGACCGGAGGCGACGCTCTGCCTGGAGGTGCGGCGCGACCTGCTGGTGCCGGAGTTCACGCCGTTCGTCGAACTGCAGCCCGACGCCGGCAAGATCGCGCGCGCGGCTGCGCCGCTGGCGGCCGCGGCCCTCGCCGGCTTCGCGAACTGACGGGCGCGCCGCGCCGGCGCGCGGCACAATGCGCGGCGTGAGCGAACCGACGCCGCCCTCGTCGCCCGTCCCGCCGACGCCGCCTGCCGACGGCGGTCGCCGCGCGCGTCGCCGGCGTCATCGCGCGACAAAGGTCGGCGCCTCGCCCGGCACGATCGCGCCGCCGCCGGACGCCCTGCCGCTGCAGGTCGCGGCGATCGGCTACAACTGCGGCGCCGTGGTCGAGAAGCGCGGCGCGACGATCGCTGAGATCCAGGCGTTGCGTCGCCAGGGCGGCGTCGTCTGGGTCGATGTCGTCGGCCTCGGTGACGTAGCCATGCTGCGCGCGCTCGGCGAGGAGTTCGGGCTGCATCGGCTGGCCGTCGAGGACGTCGCCAACGTCGGCCAGCGGGCCAAGGTCGAGGACTACGACGATCACACGTTCATCGTGCTGCGCATGATCGACGCGCAGCACCCCGCCGAGACCGAGCAGCTGGCCATGTTCGTCGGCGCCGACTACGTGCTGATCTTCCAGGAACGGCCGGGCGACTGCTTTGAGTTGGTCCGCCAGCGCCTGCGCGACCCCAGGGGTCAGCTGCAGAAGCGCGGCGCCGATTACCTCGGTTACGCGCTGCTCGACGCCGTGGTCGACGACTACTTCCCAACGCTGGAACGGCTCGACGACCGCCTCGAGCAGATCGAGCAGCAGATCCTCGCCGACAAGGCGTCGAAGGAAGCCGTCGCTGAGCTGCACGCGGTGCGACGTGCGCTGCTGGAGCTGCGCCGTGCCGTCTGGCCGCTGCGCGAGGCGACCAGCGTGCTGATGCGAGACGAAGGCAGCAACTTCTCCGCTGACGTGCGACCGTACCTGCGCGACGTGCACGATCACGTCGTGCAGCTGATCGACCTGATCGAGAGCCAGCGCGAACTGACGTCGAGCCTGCTCGACCTGCACCTCAGCCACGTCAACCATCGCCTCAACGAGGTTATGAAGCTGCTGACCATCATCTCGACGATCTTCATCCCGCTGACGTTCCTGGTCGGCGTGTACGGGATGAACTTCGACTGGATGCCGGAGCTGCGCGTGTGGTGGGGTTATCCGGCGTGCCTCGCGGCGATGCTCGGCATGGCGCTGCTGATGCTGCGCTGGCTCAGGAACCGCGGCTGGCTGTAGCCGGCCGCACGGCGAAGAGGCGCTGCCGCACGCATGACGGCGGCTCGCCTTCCTCGCCGTGCGCGTAGGCGATGACGGTGAAGCCGGCGGCCGTGGCGACGTCGCGTAGTTCGCCCTCGCGCAGCAGGAAGTCCGGATTGCGCGGGCGGCCGAAGCGCTCGTTGCCGACGGCGAACGTCTCGTAGAGCAGCGCGCCGCCGGGCTCGACCGCGGCCAGCAGGTCAGGCCACAACGGCCGCCACAGGTAGTTGGCGACGACGACCGCGGCGAACGCGCGGTCCGGCAGCGGCCACGGCGCGTTCTCGAGGTCGGCGGCGACGATCTCGACTCCGGGCTCGGCGAGCGCAGCCAGCGCCGAGACGTCGCGGTCGACGGCGACTACCGGATGACCGCGGCGTGCGAACAGCGCGGCGTGGCGGCCGCCGCCGGCGGCGACGTCGAGCACCGGTCCGCCGGCGCGCACGCGCGCGGCCCAGTCGACGATCGCGGACGACGGCGGCAGCGTCACGGCGTCACTTGCCGCG
>VGZG01000045.1 GCA_016872675.1 Planctomycetota bacterium | reverse complement strand
GGGCCGCAGCCACAGCGCGACGGCCACGGCGCCGGCGGCGGCGACGAGCAGGCCGAACCGCGTGGCGCTCACGCGCGCGCCTCGCGCCGGCGGGCGGTGGTCGGTCGGCGGTTCGAGAACGGCGTCACGGCGGCAACGGTATACGCGGTTTGCGGTCGGGAGCAGAGGCGAGGCCTTCGCCATCGGCATTCGACCCGCCACCAATGCATCGCTGGGACGAAGTCGCGGGGCAAATCTTCCCGCCGCGGGACGATTGCGCGCCGGCGCGGCGGCCGTGGGCCTCGACCAGCGTCTCGGGGCCATGGCGTCGCCCCTCTGAGCCCAGGGCGTGGGGATCGCGGGGTGCGGGTGGCTATCGTCACCGCCTTGACGCCCGCCCCGTCGCCCGCCCCGCCGCCGGCCTCCCGCCACCGCCGCGCAGCCATCGTCGCCGCGGTCCTGGCGCTCGCCACCGGCGGCGCGCTGGCCTTCGCCGGCGCCCCCGACCTCGCCAACCGGCTGCGCGACGACGCCTTCTACGAGTTCGCCTGGGCGGCGAACGTCGCTGCCGGGCGCGGGCCGACGGTTAGCGACGGGGTGGCCACCAGCGGTGTGCAGTGGCTGTGGACGCTGCTGCTGGCGTTCGTCGCAGGACTCGTCGGGCCGGCGGCGCTGCCGACGGTGGCGCCGTGGCTCGGCTTCGCGCTGCACGTGGCGACGGCGATCGGGTGGGCGGCCACAGCGCGGTCGCGCTGGCTGGGCCTAGGCCTCGCCGCGTGCTGGCTCGGTCATCCGCTGCTGCTGCGCGAGAGCCAGAACGGCCAGGAGACGGCGCTCGCCTGCCTGTGCGCGTGCGCGCTGTGGTGGGCGCGGCGCGCGCCGCTGCCGACGTTCATCGCGCTCGCCGTCGCCGCCGTGCTCGCGCGCACCGACCTGCTGGCCGCGGTGGCGGCGCTGTCGTGCTGGCGGTGGCGGCGCGACGGCGTCCGCGCGCTGCTGGCGCCGCTCGCCGCGTTCGTTGCGCAGGCCGCGTTGAATCGCGCCGTCGGCGGCAGTTGGCTGCAGGACTCGGCGCTGCCGATGGCGTGGCTCTGGCACGCCAACTGGGACCTTGCGCATCCCGACGGGGTCGGCTTCTGGCGGCAGCAATGGTGGTTCACGCGGCCGTTGTTGCTTGGCGCGCCATTCGCGGCAGCGTCGACGTTTGGCTGGGCGCTGGCGCTGTGGCTCTGGCTGCGCGCCGTCGTGCCTGCCGCGTGGCGGTTCGCGCCGGTGGTCGCCGTCGGCGCGGCGTTCGCGGTCGGCGCGCGCGACGTCGGCATCGCGCTGCTCGGCGCGGGCTTCCTGTCGGCGCGACCGGCGGCGGCGGCGCGATCGCGGCGGCGACTGCCGGCCGTGCTCTGGCTGGCGCTCGGCCTGTCCGGGATCGTCGCGCTGCACTGGGCGGTGCGCTGGTACCCGCGCGGCTACTACGTCGCGCCGCTCGCCGTGGCCGGCTTCGCGGCCGCGGCCGCGCTGGCGGCGCGGACGCCGTGGCTGCTCGCCGCGTTCGCCTACTGCAACGCCTTCGACGGCACGCGCCTCGGCGACGAAGGCCTGCGCGCGCAGGTCGAGATGGCGATGGCCGGCCGCCACCTCGCCGACCTGTTGCCCGCCGACGAACGCATCGGCTGCTTCAACAGCGGCATCGTCACCTGGCACGCCGACGTGCTCGCTGCCGCGCGCGGCGGCCCGCGCCGCAGCGTCGTCAATCTCGACGGCGTCGTCGATGCGCGCAGCTTCGCGGCGCTGCGCCGCGGCGAACTCGCCGCCTTCCTCGACGCGCAGGGCGTGCGCTGCGTGCTCGACAACCCGGCGCAGTTCGCGCTCGATCCGACGCAGCCACACGCCTGCGGTCGCTGGGTTGCGCCGGACTTCGATCCGACCCGCGACCTCGTCGAGATCGCCCGCTTCGACGATCCGGACGTCGACAACGGCCGTCCCGGCGGCGACAGCATGCGGCTGTACTGGCGGCGGGGTCAGGGCGCGATGCCGGCCCGGCCGTCGGCCGCGCGCGACCTCGGTATCGGCCCGGATGGCGCCCGCTACGCGCTCGTTCCGCTGGCGGCGGGGGAGACGCTGACGCGCCGGACCGCCGCTGGCGCCGAGCGCACGCTGCTGACCGCCGACGTGGCGACCTGTGCCGTGCTCCGCCTCGCCGACCGGCCGCGCGCCGGCGGCGAACTGCGGGTCGGCGGCGCGCCGGCGCCGCGATTGCTCCTGCCGCCGTTGTGAGGTTCGGGGCGGTCCGGAAGAATGCGCCGCAACCCCCAGACTGCCGACGATGAACCGCCTGACCCTCAGCGAACAGTTCTTCCGCGACCAGGCCAGCGCTGCCGCCAGCGGTGGCCTGTCGACCGTCCTCAACCGTTTCAGCCTGCTCGCCCGCATGCTTGCGAGCGAGATCATGCGCGCCGGCTTCGTCGGCAAGCTTGGCTACACCGGCACGACCAACGTGCAGGACGAGAACGTCCGCGCGCTCGACGTCATCAGCAACGACACGCTGCTGCAGGTGTTCGAGAACATGCCGATGGTCTGCGGCGTCGCCAGCGAGGAGATGGAGGAAGTTCACATCCTGCCGGGCGGCGAGAGCGGCAAGTACATCGTCTCCGTCGACCCGCTCGACGGCAGCGGCAACGTCGACGTCGCCGGCCAGATGGGCACGATCTTCGGCATCTATCGCCGCCGCACGATGTCGGGCGTGCCGACGCTCGCGGACTTTCTGCAGCCGGGGCGCGATCTCGTCGCCGCTGGGTATGTGCTCTACGGCCCGTGCACGATGCTCATCTACTCGGCGGGCGGCCCGGTCAACGGCTTCACTCTCGACCGCTCGATCGGCACGTTCTTCCTCACGCACCCGAACATCCAGATCCCTGAGGGCGAGGGCAGCTACTCGGTCAACGAGGCCAACGAGTCGAAGTGGGACGACAAGACCAAGGCGGTGGTGCGCGCTTTCCGCACGCAGCAGACCAAGTGCGGCAAGCGCGCGGCGCGCTATGCCGGCGCGCTGGTCGGCGACTTCCACCGCACGCTGCTCAAGGGCGGCATCTACATGTATCCCGGCGAAGTGAAGAAGCCGGAGGGCAAGCTGCGCTTGCTGTACGAGAACGCGCCGCTGGCGTTCCTGTGCGAGAAGGCTGGCGGCGCTGCGACTGACGGTCGGCAACGCATTCTCGACATCGTGCCGACCAAGCTGCACGAGCGCACGCCGCTTTACCTCGGCAGCAAGGGCGACGTCCGCGAAGCTGGCGCGATGCTCGCGTAGCTGGCGCCAGCGGCGCGTCAGCGCGCGCCGCGGCGCGGACGGACAGCGAGGGCGCTGACCGGGCCGATCACTGGCCGATCAGCGCGCGGCCGCCCTTGGTGCTGGCCAGCAGCGTCCAGTCGCCAGCGGGCAGCAGGTCGAGCAGGATCCCCTGCGTGTACATGCGCTGGTTCAGCAGCGCGGTGTTGTTCGGGAAGGTGAAGGTGTTCATCGCCATGCCGCCGGTGGCCAGCTGCACGTTGATCAGGTCGGGAGCGACCAGCAGGTTGCAGCCGCCGAGGCCGAGGGGCGCGAGGTCGAACGGCAACGCGCCGCCGCCCCACGTCGTGTTGGACAGGCCGAAGGCGAAGAGGACGATCTCGCAGGTGGTCGGCACATTGTTGACCATCACCGTCCACGGTTGGTTGATGCGGGGGATGTTGCTGGTCAAGAGCGGCTCGCCGAGCACGGTCGGGCAAGCGGTGCCGAAGGTCGAGAAGTAGCCGGTGTTGGCGCCGGTGTACTCCCACACTTGGCTGCTGAAGGTGCCGCCGAAGCCGCCGAAGAGGACGAACTTGCGGCGCACCGGGTCGTAGCCGTGGTAGGTCTCGGTCGAGGCCGTCGGCACGGTCACGCTGGTGGACACCGGCCGCCAGTCGTCGCCGATGAACTCGTGCGTGTCGGTGAGAATCGCCGTGCCGGAGTAGCCGCCGAACAGGACCGTGCGCTGGCGCACGGAGTCGTACACGGCCGCCATGCGGTAGCGCGCCGACGGCGCGACCGCGGGGTTCACTACCGCCCAATCGTTGCCGTCGTAGACCCATGTGTCGCCGAACACCGTGCTCGTGCCGTCGAAGCCGCCGAACATCACGACCATGCCGAGGCTGGCGTCGTAGACCATCGCCATCTCCTGGCGCGCGGGGGGCGTCGTCGCGGGGGCACGCTGCGTCCAGTTGGCGCCGTCGTACTCCCACGTGTCGGCGAGCGTCTGCGTGCTGGTGCGGCCACCGAACAACACGGCGCAGCCGCGCACGCTGTCGAACGCGAAGCCGTACTGGTGGCGCGCGCTCGGCGCGTTGGCGGTCGCGATCGTCTGCCACGCCGTGCCGGTCCACTCCTGCGTATCGTTGGCGAATGCGCTCAGCGTCGGCGAGCGACCGCCGAACACGATCAAGCGGTTGTTATTCGTATTGCGGACCATGCCGTGGCCCCAGCGCGCGACCGTGCCGCCGGTGGGCGCGAGCTGCGTCCACAGCGAGCCGTTCCAGCTCCACGTCTGGCCGAGGATCGTGCTCGGGCTCGGCTGGATGCCGCCGACGAAGAGCATGCGGTTCTGGCTCGCGTCGAAGGCGGCGGCGCCGGCGCGGCGCGCCGAGGGCGAGCTAATCGGCGCCATTAGCGTCCACTGGGCGGGCAGCGCGGAAGCCAAGGCCGCGGCGAACGGGACGAAGGTGAGGATGCGCATGACGATGGTGCGGATACGGACTCGGATGACCGAAGCGGAGTCGGTGTAGGAATCTAGCTCGATTCTGGCCTCGGTGACCACCGCAGGCCCAGAATAGACCA
Source organism: Planctomycetota bacterium (assembly GCA_016872675.1). Classification (GTDB taxonomy): domain Bacteria; phylum Planctomycetota; class UBA1135; order UBA1135; family UBA2386; genus UBA2386. The sequence continues at coordinate 19,346 of VGZG01000045.1, read as the reverse complement.
GGAATGGAACCGGTCCGGCCAATACGGGTGACCGTGCGGTGTTTCGCCGCCGTACGCGAGGCCCTTGGCGTCGATGTGTTGCCGCTCGAAGTCCCGATCGGAACGACAGTTGCTGGCCTGCGCGAGATGCTGTGCGCCCGCGCGCCCGCGCTGGCCCGCTTGCCGGTCGCCTTCGCCGTGAATCGTGCCTACGCGCGGCCCGAGACACTGCTCGCCGACGGCGACGAGGCGGCGCTGATCCCGCCGATCAGCGGCGGCTCACCGGTGGCGCGCGCGGCCTTCGTGCTCCAGCGCGAGCCACTCGACCCGCGGCTGCTCGAGGCCGAGTGCCGCACCGACCACGACGGCGCGGTGGTGACGTTTGCCGGCACGACGCGCGACCACAACGACGGCAGCGCCGTGGTGGCGCTGGCGTACGAGGCGTATCCCGAGATGGCCGAGCAGGTGCTGCACAAGCTGTTCGACGCGGCGTTCGCGCGCTTCGCCATCACGCGCGTGCGCGTCGCGCATCGTCTTGGGCTCGTGCCGGTCGGCGAGGCCTCCATCGTCGTCGTGGTGGCGTCGGCGCACCGCGGCCCGGCGTTCGACGCTTGCCGTTGGCTGATGGATCGCATCAAGGCCGAGGCGCCGATCTGGAAGCGCGAGCAACTGCGCGACGGCGACGCTGTGCGCTGGGTCGGCGAACTGCCGAAGCCGCAGCCATAGTTTCCGCGCCGTGGCCGGCGACCCCGCGCGCCGCTACAACGACGCCATGAAGAGCCGACTCGTTCCGGTCGCCGCCGCCAGCCGCGGCGACGCGGTGTTCGTCCTGGTCGTCGATGGCGTCGTCCCCGTGGTTGGCGCGGCGCTGAAGGCCCCGTTGGCCGCCGCCAAGGCGACTGGCGACCTGAAGACGTCGTTCCGCGCGGTCACGGTGTTCCATCAGCCGCCGAAGTCGGCGCAAAAGCGCGTCGTGACCGTTGGCCTCGGCGCCAGCAAGGCGATCGACACCGAGCGGCTCCGCCGCGTCGCCGCCGTCGCCCAGGCGCACGCCGCCGAACTCGGCGTCGCCGGCTTCGCGCTGGTCGTGCCGAAGGCCGCGCTCGCCGGCGTCGACGCGCTGGCCGCTGGCATGGCGATCGCCGAGGGCCTCGCACTCGGCGCCTACCGCTACGAGCCGCCGCGCAAGGTGCCGCAAAAGCCGCCGAAGGCCACCGCCTGCCGTGTCGCCGTCGAGGGCCTGTCGGCCCGCGACCACAAGGCCTTCGGCGCGGGCCTGCAGCTTGGCGCCGTCGCTGCTGCGGCGCAGGCGTTCGCGCGCGACCTCGAGAACAAGGCCGCCAATTTGTGCACGCCGAGCGACCTCGCCAACGCCGCCAAGAAGCTCGCCGGCGGCCGCATCAAGGTGAAGGTCCTCGACCGCAAGCAGTGCGAGAGGCTGGGCATGGGCAGTTTCCTCGGCGTCGCCAAGGGCGCGACCGAGCCGCCGAAGTTCCTCGTGCTCGAGCGCCGCACGCCCGGCGCCAAGCGCAGCGTCTGCGTCATCGGCAAGGGCCTGACGTTCGACACCGGCGGCATCAGCATCAAGCCGGCCGGCAAGATGGACGAGATGCGCTACGACATGTGCGGCGCTGGCGCCGTGCTCGGACTGTTCCACGCGCTCAAGCACGGCGGCCTCGCCGGCAGCCAGCCGAAGGTGAACGTCGTCGGACTGATCGCCGCGACCGAGAACGCCGTCGGCCCCGACGCGCAGAAGCCTGGCGATGTCGTGCGCGCGATGGACGGCCACACGATCGAGGTGCTCAACACCGACGCCGAGGGCCGTCTCGTCCTCGCCGACGCGATCTGCTACGCGCGCAAGTTCCACCAGCCGACGCACATCGTCGACCTCGCCACGCTGACCGGCGCGGTGGTGGTGGCGCTCGGCCACGAGGTCGCCGGCATCATGGGCAACGACCAGGGCCTGTGCGACGCGGTGATCGCCGCCGGCAAGGCCGCCGACGAGCCGCTGTGGCAGCTGCCGCTGTGGGACTGCCACAAGGAGCAGATGAAGAGCCGCTTCGCCGACCTCGCCAACATCAACGGCCCGCAGCACGGCAACGGCTCGATCGCCGGCGGCGCGTTCCTGGCGTACTTCGCCGGCGACACGCCGTGGGTCCACCTCGACATTGCCGGCACCGCGTACGGTGGCCTGACCAAGGACTACTACAAGAGCGGCGCCGCCGGCACGGCCGTGCGCACGCTGCTGCACTGGGTCCGTTCGCTCTGACCGCCGCGCCTCGCTTCGAACTTCGCCTCGCCCTTCCGCCATGGCCGACGCCCTCGTTCCGACCAAGCCCCACATCCAGGCCCGCGCGCACGTCGCCTCGTTCGCGCAGTACCAGGCGCTCTACCAGGAGGCGCTGCAGGACCCGTCCGGCTTCTGGCGTCGGCAGGCGCAGCGGGTCACCTGGTTCCAGCAGTTCGAGCGCACGGTCCGTGAGGACTTCGCCAAGGCTGAGGTCGCGTGGTTCCTCGGCGGCAAGCTCAATGCCAGCTACAACTGCGTCGACCGCCACCTCGACGAGCGCGGCGAGCAGACGGCGATCCTGTGGGCGAAGGACGAGCCCGGCCAGTACGAGCGCATCACCTACAAGCAGCTGCACGAGCACGTCGGTCGGCTCGCCAACGTGCTGCGGTGTCACGGCGTCAAGAAGGGCGACCGCGTCTGCATCTACCTGCCGATGATGCCCGAGGCGGTCTACGCCATGCTCGCCTGCGCCCGCATCGGCGCCGTGCACAGCGTGGTGTTCGCCGGCTTCTCGGCTGACTCGCTGCGCGACCGCATCGCCGACGCCGACTGCCGCGTCGTGCTGACCGCCAACGAGGGCCTGCGCGGCGGCAAGACCATCCCGCTGAAGAAGACCGTCGACGAAGCGATCGCCGAGCTGCCGGTGCACACCGTGTTGGTGGCGCAGCGCACCGCGACCGAGGTGCCGATGACCGCGGGCCGCGACCGCTGGATGGCCGACGAGATGCGGACGCAGCGCGCCTACAGCCCGGTCGAGTGGATGGACAGCGAGGATCCGCTGTTCGTGCTCTACACCTCGGGTTCGACCGGCAAGCCCAAGGGCCAACTGCACACGACCGGCGGCTATCTCGTCTACGCCAGCTACACGCACCAACTGGTGTTCGACTGGCGGCCCGGCGACGTGCACTTCTGCGCCGCCGACGTCGGCTGGGTCACCGGCCACAGCTACATCGTCTACGGGCCGCTGTGCAACGGCGCGACGACGGTGCTGTTCGAGTCGACGCCGGTGTATCCCGACGCCAGCCGCTACTGGCAGATCGTCGACGACGTGCAGGCCAACATCTTCTACACCGCGCCGACGGCGCTGCGGGCGCTGCTGCGCTTTGGCGACGAGCCGGTCAAGAAGCACGCGCGCACGAGCCTGCGCGTGCTCGGCTCGGTCGGCGAGCCGATCAATCCCGAGGTCTGGCAGTGGTACCACGACGTCGTCGGCGACAAACGCTGCGCCGTCGTCGACACCTGGTGGCAGACCGAGACCGGCGGCATCCTGATCTCGGCGCTGCCGGGCGCGACGCCGTGCAAGCCGGGCTCGGCGACGTTCCCGCTGCCGGGCGTGCGACCGTTGCTGGTCGACGACCAGGGCAAGGAACTGGTCGGCAACGGCGTCTCGGGCAATCTGTGCCTCGCCGGCAGCTGGCCGGGGCAGGCGCGCACGATCCTCAACGACCACGCGCGCTTCCAGCAGACGTACTTCGCGATGTACCCAGGGCTGTACTTCACCGGCGACGGCTGTCGGCGCGACGAGGACGGCTACTACTGGATCACCGGCCGCGTCGACGACGTGCTCAACGTCGCCGGCCATCGCCTCGGCACCGCCGAGATCGAGAGCGCGCTGGTCAGCCACGAGTTCTGCGCCGAGGCGGCGGTGGTCGGCTTCCCGCACGACCTCAAGGGCCAGGGCATCTACGCCTACGTCATCGCCGGCAAGCCGGCCGATGGCGTGCCGGCGGCCGAGGTCGAGGCGGCGCTGAAGCAGGTGGTGCGCAAGGTCATCAGCCCGATCGCCACCCCGGACCGCATCCAGGTCGTGCCCGGCCTGCCGAAGACGCGCAGCGGCAAGATCATGCGCCGCATCCTGCGCAAGATCGCGGAGCGCAACTACACCGAGCTCGGCGACATCACCACGCTGGCCGAGCCGCAGGTGGTCGAGCAGATCGTGCAGGGGCACAAGGCGGGCCGGTGAGCGGCGGCGTGACGGCCGCTCGAACTGTTGCTGTTCGATTGGCGGCCGCAGCAGCGCCGCGGCGCGCTGGCCTACCTTGGCGCGCGCGGGTCGCTTGGCTCAGAAGCTCGTCGACAGCCCGATGTTGAGGATGAACTCGAGTTCGTCGCCGCTGACCGAGGGGGCGTCGGTGCTCTTGTTGCGTTCCTCGCAGTTGTCGCCCAGCAGCAGGAAGTGCAGGCCGACAACCGCCTGCCACGGGCCCATGCGGTGGGGCAGGAACTTGAGCGGCTGGCGGATCTCGACGCCGACGTCGAGGTAGCCGAAGTGCTCGTCCTTGCCGGTCGAGGTGTCCTGGTAGTAGTCGCTAACGCTGAGGCCGAGCTTGATCGGTACGTAGAGGCGCAGGTCATCGTCGCCGATGGAAGTGTTGAAGCTCGGAGTGATGCCGAATTCGGCGTAGACGCCGCCGTTGGCGTCGATGCTGTTCGGGTCGACGAAGTAGTACTCGCGCTCGCCCGCGGTCTCGAGGGCCAGCAACGCGTACGGCTGCAGGCCGCTCTCGATCAGTTCGCCGAGGTAGCCGCGGTCGTCGAGCTGCGCGCGGAAGGCGAACTCCTGGACGGTGCCGAAGCCTTCGGTCGCTTGCTCGTACGTGCCGCCGCCGTTCGGGTTGCCGTAGGCGGTGTAGCGCATGCCGAAGGTCCACTTCTCTCCGACCGACGCGGTCAGGTCGATGTAGCCGCGGCCTTCGTACCACGAGCCATCGGCCGCGTTCGGCGTGTCGCTCTGCAGGCTGTTCCACGTGCCGAGGGTCAACTCCAGTCCGCGCAGCGAGTCGTTGCCGTCGATCAGCGACCAGCCGACTTCGGCCCACGGCTGCAGGATCAGGCCGTCGCTGGCCTGGCGGATGCCGCGGAAGAAGTACTGCGAGGTGACATCGAAGCCCAAGCGCCCCCTGGCGGTTGCGTCGGTCTCGCGGGCGGCGGGGGCCTGCGGCGCGACGGCGTCCTGGGCGACGGCGATGGCGGGAACGGCAGCGAGCGCTGCGACGGCGAGGTAAACGCGCATGATGGTTTTCGGGTGGTTTCGTTTCGGACCGTCGGTCGGTTGCGGCTCAGGCCTTGAGCCAGTCGATGGCGACCGGCTCGTTGGCGTAGTCGTTGCCAACGGACTTGAGCACGCGGAAGAACGGTTGGTTGCGGTTCTCGTCGGCGAACCACGTGTGCATCACGGTGTCGAAGCCGACGAGGTAGGGCGATGGGTCGAAGTCACCGCGGCCTTGCCACGCGCCGAGCGGCGCCATGTCGACGAAGAACGGCGTGACGCCCTGGTAGCGCAGCATGTCGAGCATCGCCGCGATCAGGAAGCGCTGGTCGGTGATCAGCGGGAAGCGATCCTGCAGTCGATAGATGTTGTCGAACGCGAGCCGTGTCACCGGCTGTGGCGCGCCGTCGGCGTGGCCGCCTTGGCAGAGCCGGATCAGGTCCCAGTTGAACTTGCCCGGCGCAATGAACTCGGGGTGCAGGTAGACGACGCGGAAGTTGGCGGTGAAGCGCCCTTCGGCGTCGAGGCACGCCGCCAGCGCCGGCTCGCGCTGGCAGATGCGCCGCACGGCGTCGCGGTCCTCGCGCGTGCTCACGAACAGCGCGCGCTCGCCCTTCTGCAAGCCGGCGGCGAGGAAGCGCAGCGCCAGGAACGTCGCGCGCGTGCCCGGCTCGGCGAGTAGCACGATCGAACTGCGCAGCACCGGACCGGTGCCGTACAGGAAGGCGCGGTCGAGGTCGGGGTGGCCCAGCCCGATCGGCGTGTCGCCGCGCGTCGGCACCGCGAACTGCGCCTGGTCGCGCGCCATCGACAACTGCGCCGCCACCGACGGATAAATGTGGATGCCAGGACCGCGCTCGTTGCGCGCGCCGAGGTAGACATCGCGCGTGATGCCGCGGCCGGCGATCGAGAAGTGGTGGACGCCGCGGTAGTAGTACTGGTGCCGCGCCTTGCTGATCTCGAGCGCGCGCGCCTTGAAGTTCGCGGCCTCGTCCTGGAACGACAGGTGCAGCATCAGATCGGTCGAGAACTCCTCGGCCGACGGCAGCCGGAGGTCGCGCGGGTGCGCTTCCTCCATCACGAAGATGCCGTGGATCTTGTGCTCGAGCAGGCGACGCCGCAACTCGAGCAGCGCGGCGCGTTTCTCGAAGTACTCGAGGTCGGTCAGCAACAGGCCGACGTTGTCGATCACCACCATGCAGATCGGGCCGACCATGCGCTGGTTCTCGATCTCGGCGAGGATCCACTCGATGTCGACGGTGGTGCCGCGGGCGTGCTTCTGTTGCAGCGCCGCCGGCCGCGCCTGCGTCAACGTCAGCTCGCTGCCGCTGCCGGCGGCGCGCAGCGTCAACTTGTTGGGCACCTCGCGCGGCTGCGGCTCGATCGCCCGCTTCTTGCGGTACCAGTCGAAGTCCGACGCAAGCTTCTTCTGGATCGCCTCGGGCGCGTGCTCGACCGAGTAGTAGAGGAACGTCGCGCCGTTTTCGTCGTCGAGCCACGCGCGCACGACCATCTCCAGGGCCAGCAGCGTCTTGCCGGTGCCCGGGCCGCCGGCGAGGCAGAGGAAGACCGCGGCGTCGTCGGGGTAGCGGATGCCGCCGGCGAGGATGCCGTCGAGCCCGTCAATGCCGGTCCTCAGCGTGGCGAACGTCACGGGCCAGAGGGTACCGGCGCCGCGGGGGCGGGGCCATGACGGAGGTCGGTCGGCGGCGATGGATCGTGGCGTCGCGGTGGCCGTTCGGCGAGCATGGCCGCGTGTTGCCCGAAACGACCGACTTCTGCCGCCTCTGGCTGTGCCGCCACCCCGAACTTGACGCCGTCCATGCCAGCATGGCGATTGGCGACGGCCCCGCCGAACTCAGCCGCCGCGGTCGCGCGCAGGTGCTGCGCTGGCTCGAGATCTGCAAGGCCCTGCCGGTCGAAGCGGTGCACAGCAGCCCGCAGCCGCAGTGCCTCGGTCCGGCGCGCGCGCTCGCCGAGGCGCAGCAGAAGGAAGCCGTCGCCGACCCGCGCCTGCGCGACCAGAACATGGGCCGCTGGCAGGGCCGCGGTTGGAACGACGTCATGCGCGAGGAGGACGGCGCGGTGCGCACGTTCTTCAGCGAGTTCGGCGACTGCAAAGCGCCCGGCGGCGAGAACCTCGGCGACGCGGTCGAGCGCGCGCTGCAGTGGTGGGCGGAGACGATGCCCAAGGTGCTCGGCAAGGAACTCGTTGTGGTGCTGCCCGGCTCGGTGCTGAGCGGCTTCACCGCGGCGATGCTCGGCATGCGGCTGTCGCGCTGCCTGTCGCTCAACCTGCCGCACGGCGGCATCGGCGCGCTCGACGTGTTCCAGAACGGCTGCCGCATGGCCACCTGGAACGTCGACGCCCTGCGCGAGTGACGCCGCGGCGGGGGGGGGCGGATCGGCGGGCGGGGATCGTCGCGCCGTCGGCGTCGACGTAGACTCGCAGGCCTCACACGTCCGCTCGGGCTCGTCCCTGGAGGTCCCATGCTGCCCCGTTCCGTCGTCCGCCGACGCGTCCACGCCGCGCTGTCCCTCGCCTTCGTCGCCCTCGCCGCGCCGCTCGCCGCGCAGAGCAACGTCATCGCCGGCCGCGACATCCGCTTGCAGGACGCGTTCTGGATCGAGCGCTACGCCCGCGCCGGCGCGTACCCCAATGGCGCGCAGGCGATCGGCACGTGGACGGTGTGCTGCAACCCCGGCTCCAGCCCGATCCCGTTCATCGCGCCGATGAACCCGAACCACGCGTACATCCACTACATGGTGCTGCGCGAGTCCGACGGCCGGCTGGTGCAGATCTCCAACTGGAGCTGGGTGAAGCACACCTTCGGCTCGAGCAACGACCCGAGCCCGTGCGGCAACTGCCTGACGCCCGGCCTCACCAGCTACGTCGAGCCGGGCTGCAACGACACGTACGCCAACTTCCAGGCGGTCGACCACTTCAACCTCGGGCCGCCCGAGGAGGTCGACCCGTGGCTCGGCACGTGGAACCCCGTGTGCTCGTACTTCGACGTCGGCAATCCGCCGGTCGCGCCGGCACAGCAGTGCGACGGCATCCGCAGCCTCGACGGCAACCAGGCCGCCGTGCTCAACCAGCACATCGGCAATGCGCTCAAGGTGCACGACGACGACCTCGCCGTGCCCGGCGCCAACTTCTACTACCAGTGCGGCTACCTGATCCCGCACGAGGCCGACGCGCTGCGCGGCGACAACCTCGGCTCGCGCCGCTTCACCGCCACGTGGAACGGCGGCACGCAGCAGTGGGACCTCGCCGACGCCAGCTCGTTCCAGCAGGGCGGCGTGCTGCAGCGGTGGGCGGGCGCGTCGATCGACTCGGCGAGCAACGGCGGCGCCGACGGCCGCTTCTTCGTCGCCGTCAAGGTGACTGGGCCGACGAACGGCCGCTGGCACTACGAGTACGCCGTCTACAACCGCGACAACCAGCGCGGCATGGGCCGGTTCCGCGTGCCGGTGTGCGCTTCGGCGCAGGTCAGCGGCTTCGGCTTCCACGATCCGGACCGCAACGCCGCCACCGACTGGACGGCGGCGCACGTCGGCGCCGAGGTGGTGTTCCAGAGCAACTCCCTGAGCCCCAACCCGCTGCGCTGGAACTGCCTCTACAACTTCTGGTTCGACTGCGACGCCGCGCCGGCGACCGGCGCGACCCAACTCGACCAGTACGACATCGGTCCGGGCGCGCTCTCCGTGTCGGTGCCGTCGACGATCCCCGGCGGCCTGTGGAACGTGCACCTCGGCGCCGGCTGCGCCGTCGGCACGGCGCCGGCGCTGTCGGCCACCGGCGCGCCGGCGCGCGCCTTCGTGCCCAACGCCTCCTTCGGCCTGCGCCTGACGGGCAACGTCCCCGGCACGGCCTGCGGCTTCGTCGCCAGCACCGTGCCGGGCACGCTGCAATTGGCGCCGGGGTGCGCGGCCTACACCGGCGACCTGCTGTCGATCGTCGGCCCCGTCAGCGCCCTCGCCGACGGCAGCGGCACGGCCAGCCTCGGGGTGCCGGTGCCCAACACGCCAGCGCTCGAAGGCCAGACCATCGACTTCCAGGCGCTGCGCCTCGTCAGCGGCGGCGCCGTGCTCGGCGCCCTCGACCTCAGCAACGGCCTGCGCGTTCGTCTGGGCAATCTCATCGCCGGCTGCCCGTAGCCGCAGCGCATCCAGCGAGGAGTCGCCGGGGGCGCGGCTTGCCCCCGGTCGCGCACTCTGGGCGTGCGGCCACCGGCCGCAGCTTCGCCCATGACCACGACCGCCCTCCTCGTCGATCTTCCGGCCGCCGATCGCGAACTCACCGGCCGCATCCTCGGCGCCGCCATCGCCGTCCATCGCGAACTCGGCCCCGGTCTGCTCGAACACGCCTACGCCGCCTGCTTCGCGCACGAACTCGCGGCCCGCGGCCTCGCCTTCGCGCAGCAACAGCCGCTGTCGATCGAGTACCAGGGCCAGCGCATCGAGGGCGCCTTTCGCCCTGACTTCCTCGTCGATGGGGCCGTCGTGGTCGAACTGAAGGCCGTCGAGCGGCTGCTACCCGTTCACGAGGCGCAGTTGCTGACGTACCTGCGACTGTCGCGCCTCGGGGTAGGACTGTTGATCAACTTCCACGCGCCGCTGCTCAAGCACGGTATTCGGAGGATGAGAGTTTGATCGAGGTGGGGAGGCGGATGGTTGCGGCAGCAGAAGCAGCAGAAGCAGCAGAAGCAGAAGTTAACACAGAGAAAGAACGAGGATGCTCAGAGGGGCACAGAGCACAAACATGGCAAGAAACCGAAGGCAGAACGCAGAAGTAGGAAGCAAACGGAGATTGAGGCAGAGGTCCATTCGGGCTCGCTCGACGTGCCATGCAGCAGGCACGTAGGAGGCTTGGGTTCTGCTCCGTCTTCTTCTTCTCTGCTGCTGCTGCTGCTGCTTTTCCTATTTTCCGTTCTGCCCCTCTGTGCCGCTCGGTGCTCTCCCTGCTTTCTCTGTGTTATTGGATTGGGATCCACCCAATCCACCTCACGCACCAACGCACCGCCAGCCAGCCCCACCCCTCGGTCGCTCCCGGCGCGCACCGCGCGCCTCCCAACCTCACTTCTTCGGCATCTTGCAGCCCGCCGGCGCGTCGCTGGTGCCGCACGTCGGCGCACAGCCGCCGCCGCCGCCGCCGCCGCCAGCGTCCTTCTTCGCGTCGCTGCTGTACGACGCCGAGCGGTAGTCGGTTTCGTAGAAGCCGCTGCCCTTGAAGATCACGCCAGCACCGGGGCCGATCAGCCGTTCGAGCTTCGGCTTCATGCAGGCCGGGCACTTCTTCAGCGGCTCGGCCGACATGCTCTGGAACTGATCGAACCGGTGGCCGCAGGCGCCGCAGGCGTAGTCGTAGGTCGGCATGGTGGGGCGTTCCCGATCTCAGCCATTCGGCGTCGGACCGGCGACGACGACGCGACTGTAGCGCACGACGCGGTCGCCGAGCAGGTAGCCGGCCTGCAGCACGCGCACGACGTGGCCTTCTTGCACGCCGGCCGTCGCCTCGGTCGTGACCGCCTCGTGCCGCTGCGGGTCGAACGGCAGGCCCTCGGCCTGGATCTCCTGCAGACCGTGCCGCTCCAGCGCGCTGGCCAGCAGCATGCGCGTCATGCGCACGCCTTCGACCAGCGTCTTGGGATCGGCGTTGCCCTGATCGAAGGCGGCGAGCGCCATCGCGAAGGTGTCTAGCGCCGGCAGCAACTCCTGCGTCAGCCCGGCCAGCACGCGGCGCTTCTGCTCGTCGAACTCCTGCTGCGCGCGCCGGCGCACGTTGGCGGCGTCGGCGAGCTGGCGCTGCAGCTGCTGTTCGAGCTGCGCGCATTCGTCGCGCAGGCGGACGATCTCCTGCTCGTGCGTGGGGGCCACGGTCGGCTCCTTGGTCTCGTCGTTGCCGGTCGCGCCGTCGGGTTGATTGGTTCCGGTGTCGTTCACGGGAGTCGCCTCTATTCGGTCACGAGAAGATGTCCTTCACCTTCTCGAAGATCGTCTTCTTGCCGTTCTTCTTGCCCTTGCGGCCGTCGAGTTCGTCGAACTTGCGCAGCAGCTCTTCCTGTTCGGAGGTGAACTTCTTCGGCACGTCGATCTGAACCTGCACGACGAGGTTGCCGCGGCCGCCGCCGTCGCCGCGCGGGAGGCCATGGTTGCGCACGCGCAACTTCTCGCCCGGCTGCGTGCCAGCGGGAATCTGCATCGTCACCGTCTCGCCGGTGATGGTGGGGATCTCCAACTCATCGCCGGTCACGGCCTGGCGGAACGAGATGCGGCTCTGCATCAGCAGATCGTCGCCGTAGCGGGTGAAGACCTCGTGCTCCTTGACATGCAGCACGATGACGAGGTCGCCCGGCGGGCCGCCACCGTCGCCCGGCTCGCCCTGGCCGGCGATGCGCTGGGTGTGGCCGGTCTCGATGCCGGCGGGGATCGTCAGGTCGAGCGGGCTCGACTTCGGCGAGGTGCCGCGGCCCTTGCACGCCGTGCACGGCTCGTCGATCTGCTTGCCGGCGCCGTCGCAGGTCGGGCAGGTCTGCTGCACCTGGAAGAAGCCCTGCTGGCGCAAGACGCGGCCGTGGCCGCTGCAGGTCTTGCACTTCTTCGGCTGCGTGCCGGCCTTGCAGCCGTTGCCGCCGCACTTCTCGCACGGCGTCGGCCGCTTGATCTCGATGGTGCGCTTGCAGCCAGTGGCGACCTCTTCGAGCGTGAGTTCGATGTCGACCTTCAGCGAGGCGCCGCGCCGGCCGCGGCTGCGCCGGCCGCCGCCGAAGAACTGCTCGAAGAAGCCGCCGTTGCCGCCGAACAGGTCGCCGAAGGCGGCGAACACGTCCTCGGCCGACTGGAAGCTCGGGCCGCCGCCCTGCGGGCCTTCGACGCCGGCGTGGCCGAACTGGTCGTAGCGCGCGCGCTTCTCGCCGTCGCTGAGCACGGCGTAAGCTTCGGCCGATTCCTTGAAGCGCTTCTCGGCTGCCGCGTTGCCCGGGTTGCGGTCGGGGTGGTTGTCGAGCGCGAGCTTGCGGTAGGCCTTCTTGATCGTGTCATCGTCGGCCTTGCGGTCGACGCCGAGCACTTCGTAGTAGTCGCGCTTCTGGGCCATGGCGGAGGCTCGCCACGGCGGCGGCGACGGCGCGCGGGCGCCGCCGCGGTCCGCCGCGGCTCGGAGGGGGAAGGTCGGGTCAGCTCGTGCTGCCCTCGACCGCCTTCTTCTCGTCGGCGATTGTCGTGACCATTGTGTTGGTGGTCAGCATCAGGCCGGCGATGCTCGCCGCGTTCTGCAGCGCGCTGCGCACGACCTTCGTAGGATCGACGATGCCGGCCTTGAACATGTCGGTCCACTCGCCGGTCAGCGCGTTGAAGCCCTCGTTGGCCTTCTTGCCGAGCGCCTCGTCGACGACGACCGAGCCGTCCTCGCCGGCGTTTTCGGCGATCTGGCGCATCGGCGACTCGCATGCGCGCAGGACGATCTCGACGCCGAACTGCTGGTCGCCCTTGACCTTCAGCGTGCCGAGGACCTTGCTGGCGCGCAGCAGCGCGACGCCACCGCCGGGGACGATGCCCTCTTCGACGGCCGCGCGCGTGGCGTTGAGCGCGTCTTCGATGCGCTGCTTGGTCTGCTTCATGTCGGCCTCGGTCATCGCGCCGGCGCGCAGGATCGCGACGCCGCCGGTCAGCTTGGCGAGGCGCTCCTGCAGCTTCTCGCGGTCGTAGTCCGACGTCGTCTTCTCGATCTGGCTGCGGATGCTGTCGGCGCGGGCCGTGATGTCCGCCTTCTTGCCAGCGCCGCCGACGATCGTCGTGGCGTCCTTCGTCATGCGGATCTTGGCGGCCGTGCCCAACTGCTCGATCGTGACGTTCTCCAGCTTGACGCCGAGGTCCTCGCTGATGCACTGACCGCCGGTCAGCGTGGCGATGTCCTGCAGCATGGCCTTGCGGCGGTCGCCGAAGCCCGGCGCCTTGACGGCGCAGACGTTGAGCACGCCCTTCAGGCGGTTGACGACCAGCGCGGCCAGCGCCTCGGACTCGACGTCCTCGGCGATGATCACCAGCGGCTTGCCGCTGCGCGAGGTCTGCTCCAGCAGCGGGATCATCTCGCGGACGTTCGAGATCTTCTTCTCGTGGATCAGCACGAGGGCGTTCTCGAACTGCGCCTCCATCGACTTCGGGTCGGTGATGAAGTACGGCGAGATGTAGCCCTTGTCGAACTGCATGCCGTCGACGTGCTCGAGCTCGGTCGACGCGCTCTTGCCCTCCTCGACGGTGACGACGCCTTCCTTGCCGACCTTCAGCATGGCGTCGGCGAGCAGGTTGCCGATCGCCATGTCGTTGTTGGCGGAGATGGTGCCGACCTGGGCGATCTCGTCGCGGCTCTTGTTGTCGATCTTCTTCGCCATCTTGGCGAGCTCGGCCGTGACCGCCGCGACCGCCGCGTCGATGCCAGCGCGCAGGTGGTTGGGGTCGACGCCGCTCGTCAGGTAGCGCTGGCCGATCGTCAGGATCGACTCGGCGAGCACCGTCGCCGTCGTCGTGCCGTCGCCGGCGACGTCGTTCGTCTTGCTGGCGACTTCGCGCACGAGCTTGGCGCCCATGTTCTCGAACGGGTCCTCCAGCTCGACCTCCTTCGCCACCGTGACGCCGTCCTTGGTGACCTGCGGGCCGCCGAAGGACTTCTCGATGATGACGTTCTTGCCGGCCGGGCCGAGGGTGACCTTGACTGCCTTGGCGAGCTTCTGGACGCCGGCGACCGCCTTACGGCGCGCGACGTCGTCGTACATGATCTGCTTGCCCATCGGGATCAGCCCTCCACCTTGGCGAGGATCTCGCTCTCGCGCAGGATCTTGAAGTCCTCGCCGCCGACCTTGACGTCGCTGCCGGCGTACTTGCCGAAGAGCACGATGTCGCCCTTCTTGACGTCGAGCACGAGGCGCTTGCCGTCCTTGCCGAACTTGCCTTCGCCGACGGCGGTGACCTTGCCGCGCTGCGGCTTCTCCTTGGCGGTGTCGGGCAGCAGGATGCCGCCGGCGGTCTTCTCCTCGGCGTCGAGCACCTTGAGCACGACGCGGTCTTCCAACGGGCGCAGGGAAGTCATGGGGGTTCTACTCCGGGTGAATCTGGTTTGGGTGTGCGTGGGGGAGTCGCGAGGCGGGCGGCCGCTCGGCGGCCGCGCCGGCCTCAGTGGTCGTCGCGATCAGTCGTGGTCGGAGCCGGTCTTGTCATCGTCCTTCTTACCATCGGTGATGACGCAGTCAGTCGTCAGCAGCAGGGTCGCGATCGAGACCGCGTTCTGCAGCGCGCTGCGCGTGACCTTGGTCGGGTCGACGATGCCGTAGCCGATCATGTCGCCGTACTCGCGGGTGAGCGCGTTGAAGCCGAATGTGTTCGACTTGTTGGCGAGCACCTTGCGCGCGACGACCGCGCCGTCGACGCCGCCGTTCTCGGCGATCTGGCGGACCGGCATCTGCACGACCTTCTTCATCAGTTCGACGCCGAAGCGGGCGTCGCCCTTCTGGTCGACGTTGGCGAGCGCCAGGCCGGCCCTGAGCAGCGCCGTGCCGCCGCCGGCGAGGATGCCCTCGGCGATCGCGGCGCGCGTCGCGTGCATGGCGTCCTCGACGAGGTCCTTGCGCTCCTTCATCTCCGTCTCGGTGTGGGCGCCGACGCGGATCTCGGCGATGCCGCCGGTCAGCTTGGCGAGCCGCTCCTGCAGCTTCTCGCGGTCATAGTCCGAGGTCGTCTGGTCGATCTCGCGGCGGATCTGGTCGGCGCGGGCCTTGATGTCGGCGGACTTGCCCTTGCCCTCGACGATCGTGCAGTTGTCGCCATCGATCAGGACCTTCTTGGCGACGCCGAGCTGGCGCAACTGCACCTTCTCGAGGTCGAGGCCGAGGTCCTTGAAGATCGCCTCGCCGCCGCAAAGGATCGCGATGTCCTGCAGCATGGCCTTGCGACGGTCGCCGTAGCCCGGCGCCTTGACCGCGCAGACCTTGAGGATGCCGCGCAGCTTGTTGACGACGAGCGTCGCCAGGGCCTCGCCCTCGACGTCTTCGGCGAGGATCAGCAGCGGCTTGTTGCTCTCCTTGAGCTTCTCGAGCAGCGGCAGCAGCGGCCGGATGCTGGACAGCTTGTCCTCGTGCACCAGGACGTAGCAGTCGCGCAGGTCGACCGTCATGTCCTCGGCGTTGGTGACGAAGTGCGGCGACAGGTAGCCGCGGTCGAACTGCATGCCCTCGACGACCTTCACCTCGGTCTCCAGGCCCTTGCCCTCCTCGACCGTGATGACGCCGTTCTCACCGACCTTCTTCATCGCCTCGGACAGGATCTTGCCGATCTCCGGGTCGTTGTTGCCCGAGATCGTCGCGACCTGCGCGATGGCCTTGTAGTCGTTGGCCGGCACCGTCTTCGCCATTGTCTTCAGCTCGGCGACGAGCGTGTCGGCGGCGGCGCGGATGCCTTTGATCAGCTCGGCGTGGTTGGCGCCGGCGGTCAGGTACTTCATGCCTTCCTCCGCGATCGCGTGCGCCAGCAGCGTCGCCGTCGTCGTGCCGTCACCGGCTGCGTCCGACGTCTTGCTCGCCGCTTCCCGCACGAGCTTGGCGCCCATGTTCTCGTAGCGGTCTTCGAGTTCGATCTCCTCGGCGACGGTGACGCCGTCCTTGGTGACCGTCGGACCGCCCCAGCCCTTGTCGAGCACGGCGTTGCGGCCGCGCGGGCCGAGAGTGGAGACGACGGCTTTCGCCAGCTTGGCGACGCCGCGCAGCACGGCTTCGCGGGCGTCGTTTTCGAACACGAGTTGTTTGACCATCACAACCTCGGGGGGGAATCTGGATACGTTCGTGGTTGGGGGTGGCAGCCGGTGCCACCCTGAGCGGGTGGAGCTGCCGATCGGCCCTGCGCTCGCGAGCGAGGCGGGGGCCGTGAGGCGCGCCGCGAAGCAAACGCGGTGCCGACCGTGTGGCGGCCCCGGATCGGACCTTGGTGGATGTATGCAACAAGCTACGAAAGAACGACTTGAGGCATCGCAGGATCGCGGCGGTGCGGCCGCACCGGCGCCTTCCGCGCGCCAATCTGGCAGGGGGTGTTCGCTGCCGCTGCGCGAGCTCTGCCACCGTGGCATGACCGGCTTCCGGGCGCTTGCGGCGGCCACCGTGCTGCTCGCCGCCGCGGCAGCCCAGCAGCCGACCGTCGAACTCGTGCTGCGCAACGGCGTCGCCCTCGTCGCCCAGAGCCTGCGCGGCGACGCCAAGGCCGGCTTCGCCGCCGGCGTGGACGGCAAGGCGGTCGCGATCCCGCCCGGCGAGCTGCTGCTGGTCCGGGGCGTGGCGACCGCGCCGCCGCCGCTGCCGAGCGCGTGGCTGCAGGGCGGCGACGTGCTGCGCGGCGCCATCACCGGCGGCGACGACGGCGGCAACCGCGTCGACGTGCAGTCGCCGGTCTTCGGCGCGGTCGCGATCACCGTCGACCGGCTCGCAGCCCTCGCCGCACCGGCGATCGCCGAGCCGCTGCGCCTGCGGTTGCCCGACGGCGTCGACGAAGCGCTCTTCGTGCGCGCCAAGGTCGGCTTCGACCTGCTCGCTGGCGCGCTGCATCAGTTCGGCGCGCCCGGCGTGCGCTTCCAGCCCGACGGCGTCGACGCGCCGCGGTGGTTCGCCGTCGACGACATCGCGGCGCTGCGCCTGCGCGCCGCCGAACCGCGCGCCGACGCGCCGGCCGCGACGCTGTGGACGCGCGTCGGCGATCGTCTGGGCGTGACGCTCGCCCACTGCGACGCCGACGGCTTGCAGTTGCAGCTCGAAGGTGGCATCGCTGCGAGGCTGCGCTGGACCGATCTCGGCGCGCTGGCTTTGCACGGTGGTTGCGCGCACCTGTCGGATCTCGCGCCGTTGGTGGTGCGCGAGAGCGGTTTCGATGGCGACGTCGTGCATCCCTTCCGCCGCGACGCGAACGCGCTCGGCGGCCCGCTGGTCGCCGGCGGCCGCGCCGTCGGCAAGGGCCTTGGCGTGCACAGCAAGTGCCGGCTCGCCTACATCGCGCCGGCGGGGGCGGTGTCGTTCTGGACGCGCGTTGGCTTCGACGACAGCGTCGCGCTGCTCGGCCTCGAACCGCGCGTCGACGTGCGCGTGCTCGTCGCCGACAAGGTCGTGTTCGAGCGCAAGGACTTCGCCTTGGGCCAGACGCCGGCGGACACGGGCGTGCTGCCGGTGCGCGTCGGTGAGCTCGTGACGCTCGAAGTCGACCACGGCAAGGGCCGCGACCTCGGCGATCGCATTGACTGGATCGCGCCGATGTTCCTGCTGGGCCGGCAATGACATCTGGGCCGGGAATGCCGCTCGCCGCCGTCGCGCTCACGCTGCTCGCCGCCGTCGGCCTCGCCGTTGTGCGCTCGGCCACGCCGCTGGCGCGCTGGCTGTGCTGGTGCGTCTGCGTGTTGTGCGCGGTCGGCGCGCTGTTCGGTCCGCGGATCGTTTGGCGCGAGCGCCCGGCGGCCGTCGCCGCTGCCGGCGTCGGCTCGTCGCAAGAGGATGCCGCGCTCGCGCTGCTCGGCGCCGCCGCCAGCGCCTCGCCGCGCGCCGAGGCGTTGCACGTCTACTGGCGCGAGCCGATCGACATGCCGCCGACCGGCGCGCTCGGTGCGCTCGTCGGCGTGCCGCCGACGCTGCCGTTCGCGCCGCAGGACCTCGTGCTGCAGCAGCTCGGTCCGGCTGAACGCGACCGGCCACTGGCGCTGCGTCTGCTGCCGCTGCCGCTCGCCGAGCCGCTGCCGGCCGAATTGCGCCTGCTGCGCGATGGCCAAGTCGTGCACCGCATGCCGTGCGCGCTGGGCCAGGTGGCCGTCGACTTCGCCTACACGCCCGCGCTCGCCGGCGAGTACCAGCTCGAACTCGCGATCGCCGCCGGTCCGTCGAACGCCACCGGCCTTGGCGCGCTGCGCGTCAGCGAGCCGCGCGCCGTGCTCGTGCTCGAACCGAGCGGGTTGTGCGCCGAGGCGCTGCGCGCGCAGGGGCTCGCCGTGCAGGCCGCGGCGACGGCGCCCGACGATCTTTCGCCGTTCGCCGCCGTCGTCGTCGGTCAGCCGCTCGCCGAGCAGCAAGCCGCGTCGCTGGCGATCGCCGCGCGCGACGGGCTCGGCGTGTTCGCCGTCGGCCCGGGTCTTGGCGCCGAGGGCGCGCCGATGCGCGGACTGCTGCCGCTCGTGCCGTTGCCGCAGGCCGCGGCCGGCGAAGGCGCGGGCGGGCCTGGCGGCGCGCCGGCGACTGCGCCGCCGCCGGTTGACGAGCCGCCGCCATCGCCGCCGCCCGCCGAGCCGCCGCCGCCGTCGACGGACCAGCCGCCGCAGGGCGACACGCAGGGGCGCGGCAAGCTCAGCGACGACCCGATCGAGGTCGACAAGCGCGCGATCGCGATGGCGCTCGTCGTCGACCGCTCCTTCAGCATGGGCACGCTGCTGCGCGACGGCAACACCAAGATGAGCTACGCCAAGACCAGCGCGCGGCGCACCGCCGAAGCGTTGTCGGCGGGCGACAAGGTCGGCGTCGTCACCTTCGGCAACAAGAACGAAGGCCGCATCGAACTGCCGCTGACCGACGCCGCCGACGCGGCCAAGGTGCAGGCGGGGCTCGCCAAGCTGCGCCACGCGCAGGAGTACACCTACCTGCTCGGCGGACTGCGCGTCGCCGTCGACGCGCTGCGGCCCGTGCAGGCCGGCGTGAAGCACGTCGTCGTCGTCAGCGACGGCGAGTTCGATCCCAACGAGGAGTTCGCGCTGCGTAGCCTCGCGCGCGGCGCTCGCGAGCAGGACAAGATCACTGTCTCGATCATCACCATCGCCGACGCGGCGATTGGGCCGACGTTCACGCGCATGGCCGAAGGCCTCGCGCGCGAAGGCGGCGGCGAGTTCTTCACCGTCGACCAGCCCGGCAGCGTGCCGGCGTTCGTCAGCGCCGAGGTCACGCGTTCGCTGACGCGCGTCGGCCGCGCGCCGCGCGCCGGCGACGGCGCGCAACCGGACGCCGCGCCGACCTCGGAGCCGACGCCACCGAAGCCACCGACGCCGCCGCCCACGCCACCGCAGCCGCCCGAGCCGCAGCCGCC
>VGZG01000044.1 GCA_016872675.1 Planctomycetota bacterium | reverse complement strand
CGCGGTCTCGTACGCGACGTCGACGTCGCGGATACGCGACTCGGCGCTGGCGAGGTTCTCGGTCGTGATCGCCAGGTTGTTGATCGTGCTGCCGAGGCGGTTCTGGACCGCGCCCAGCGTGCCGCGCAGCGAGCTGATCGTGTTGATCGCCGCGTCGATGTTGGTGATCGCCGTGGTGGTGGAGCCGCCCGAACCGATGTCGAGCGACTGCAGCGACAGCGACGTGCTCAGGGCCGCCGTCAGGCTGACCGACAGCGTGTCGATGCCGGCCGTGGTGCCGAAGCCGACCTGGAAGCTGACCGACGTGTTCGAGCCGTCCAACAGCTTGATGCCGTTGAACTCGGTCGAGCGGCCGATGCGGTTGACCTCGCTGACCAGGCTCTGGAACTCCTCGTCGAGGGTCTCCTTGTCCTGGTTGCTGACCGAGCCGTTGCTCGACTGGATCGCCAGCTCGCGCAGGCGGGTCAGGATCGAGCTGACCTCATTGAGCGCGCCCTCGGCCGTCTGGACGAGCGAGATGCCGTCGTTGGCGTTGCGCTTCGACTGCTCGAGCGAGCGGACCTGCGAGCGCAGGCGCTCGCTGATCGCGAGGCCGGCGGCGTCGTCGGCCGCGGTCGAGATGCGGAGGCCGGTGGACAGGCGGCGGAAATTGCCGCCGAGGCGCTCGGTGACCGTTGACAGATTCCGCTGCGCGTTGATGGACGTGACGTTCGTGTTGACTCGAAGACCCATTGGATTCCCCTGTGCGGCCTATGCGGCCTTGCCTGCCCCCATGCTCCGGCGTCGGCGCCGGCCACTTGAGTCCCGGCGTCCGGTTGGGTCGGAGTTGCTGGTTTTTTCGCGAACTGACCAAAAGTTCGACGCCGGGTGTGCCGAAACACCCCATGGCAAGGTGATCCAGCGGCGGTCCGACCCCCCGGACTGCTGCGAGAAACAGCAAGGTCGGCACATGAAGAACCTCAGCTTCCCCGGTCTCCCCCGTGTTCTGGTCGTCGATGACGAGGATGGCGTGCGCGAAGGTCTGCGCGCGCTGCTACAGAAGGAAGGCGTGCACGTCGAGACCGCCGGCGCCGCCGAGGAGGGCGTCCGCCGCCTCGATCAGCGCGCGTACGACGTCGTCTTCCTGGACCTCAATCTTCCCGGCGCCGACGGGCTGTCGATGTTGTCGCAGTTTCGCCGCGGCAACGCGCCGGCCGACGTCGTCATCCTGACCGGCTACGGCACGGTCGCCAACACGGTCGAGGCGATGCGCAAGGGCGCCGCCGACGTGATCGAGAAGCCGTTCAGCGCCGACCGCATCCTGGCGGTGGCCCGCCGCTGCCTCGAGACTCGCCAGCTCCGCAACGAGCTCGCGTGGCTACAGGATCGCGTCCGCGAACTGACCGCCACGGAGCTGGTCGGCCTGTCACCGGTGATCCGCGAGGTGCAGACGCGCATCGACCAGGTCGCCCATGCGCCGGACACGACCGTGCTGGTCACCGGCCAGAGCGGCACCGGCAAAGAACTCGTCGCCCGCTGCATCCACGAGCGCAGCGCCCGCCGCAACGGCCCGTTCGTCGCGATCAACTGCGCGGCGCTGACCGAGGCCCTGCTGGAGGCCGAGCTGTTCGGCTACGAGCCGGGCGCCTTCACCGGCGCGTCGCGCGAGGGTAAGGACGGTCTGTTCGCCGTCGCCGCCGGCGGCACGCTGTTCCTCGACGAAATCGGCGAGATGGAGCCGTCGCTGCAGGCCAAGCTGCTGCGCGTGCTGCAGGAGCGGTCGTTCCGCCGCGTCGGCGGCGTGCAGGACATCCCCGCCGACGTCCGCATCATCGCCAGCACCAACCGCGACCTGCGTCAGATGGTGCAGACCGGCGGCTTCCGCGAAGACCTCTACTACCGACTCGCGGTGATGAACGTGACCGTGCCGCCGCTGCGCGAGCGCGCCGCCGATATCCCGCTGCTGTCGCACTTCTTCCTCGACCAGATCGGCCGCCAGATGGGCAAGGCGCTCTCCGGCTTCACCGAAGAGGCGATGGAGACGCTGTGCGAATACGAGTGGCCCGGCAACGTCCGCGAGCTGCGCAACGCCATCGAGCATGGGTGCATCGTCTGCCCGTCCGGCATGATCGACGAGATTCACCTGCCGAAGTTCACCGGCGGCAAGCTCGACGGCAGCGACCGCATCGATCGCGCCGGCATGGTGCTCGAGGGCGAGAATCGCTCGATCAAGGCGCTCGAGTCGCAGCTGGTCGGCAAGGTGCTCGACGACACGCAGTGGAACATCAGCCGCGCGGCGGCGATCCTCGGCATCAACCGCACGACGCTCTACAACAAGATCCGCCAGTACGAGCTCGGCAAGCGGCCGCTGCGCGCCAAGGTGGTCTCATGACCGCGCCGGCCGCGGATCTGCTGCCGGGCGTGCTCGCGCACGAACTGCGCAATCCGCTGGCTTCGGCGATGGCAGGCGTGCTCGTCGCGCGCGATCTCGTCGACGACGACGATCCGCGCGCCGCCGTCCTCGACGGCGCGGTGCGCGATCTGCAACGCGTCGCCGATCTGACCGACGGCTGGCTGGCGCTCGCGCGCGGCCGCGCCGTGCCCGGCGGCGTCGCCGATCTCGGCGAAGCGCTCGCCGCCGTCGCCGCCCGCCACGGCGCCGAGATGTCGCCGCTCGCCGGTCAGCCATCGGTGGTCGGCCAGACAGCGCTGCTCGAGCGCCTGTTCGACAACCTTTGCGACAACGCCCGGCGCGCCGGCGCGCGGTCGCTCCGCCTCACGGCGCTTCGCCGGACGGATGACTACGTTGTGCACGTCGATGACGACGGCGCGGGCGTGGCCGCCGCCGACGCCGAGCGCGTGTTTCAGCCCGGTTGGACGACGCGCGGCGGCGCTGGCCTCGGCCTCTACGCCGTGGCGGCGACGGCCGCGGCCTTCGGCGGCAGCGTGCGCTGCGAGCCGCAACCGCGCGGCAGCCGCTTCACCGTCGTGCTGCCCGCTGCCGCCACCCGCACCGTCGGCGCATGAAGATCCTGCTGGTTGACGACGAGGACGGCATCCGCGAGGGGCTGGCCGCGCTGCTGCGCCGCTACGGCCACGAGGTCCGCACGGCCAAGGATTGCGCTACAGCGAAATTAGCGCTCGCTGGTGACTACGATGTGCTCGTCACCGACTGGCGGTTGCCAGACGGGGTGGCGGGCAGCTTCCTCGGCCTGGTCCGCTGCCCAGCGCTCGCCGTCAGCGGCCATCCCGACGAGATCGGGGTCGACCGACGGCTCGCGGCGATTCTTACTAAGCCGGTACGGCCAAAGGACTTGCTGACAGCGATCAACGCTGCCGCGGCGCGTTCGCGGGCCGGGGCCGAGGGGGCGCCTGACCTGTTGCCGGCGGTGGCCGCGGCGGTCGCGGCCTTCGCATCGGCGCTGCCCGCCGGCAGCGACACCCAACTGTACGACGACGGCGTCTTCGCCACGGTGGTGGCCGACTTGCCCGAGGGCGCACCGGTGCCGGCGGCGCCGGCGGTGGGGGACTGGAGCGTCGCCCGCCGCGGCAGGCGGTGGCGCGTGGCGTGGCGCCTGGGCCGCGACGCCCATGCCGCCGACCCCGCGGATCGGGCGGCAGATTCTGCCGACCCGGTTCATGGAAACGCCGATGCCATGCCGATGAGGAACCCGATCGGCCCCCGCCTACCGGCGGATCTTGCCGATCTCTGGAGCGAACCGTGAGCAACGACCTAGGTCATGACACGCCCGGCGCGACGTCCGTCGCGTCCACCGCTGCATCGACGCCTGCTGCGCCGTCTGCGACCGCGACCACGAACGCGACCGCGCCGACGACCGAGGCGTTGCCCAACCTGATGGCGGCCGGCGCCGCGCCCGCGCGGGGGCTAGACCTCGACGTCGAAGCGCTGCGCGTCGCGCAACAGGCGATCATCGACGGCGAGCGCGTTCTCGCCGCCGCGCGCGAGCAACTGCGCCTGCCGGCCGAACCGCCGACCGCGCGCCGCCGCCGCCGCGACCTCGCGATCGCGCTGATGATCGGCGTCAACCTAGTCGCGATGATCGCGCTGGCGATGCTGCCGCCGGCGACGGTGACCACGGTCACGACCGCTCCGCCGAAGGCGCCGCTCACCGCGCCGACGCCGACTGCGCCGGTTGCGCCACCGTCGGATCCGACCGTGCGCCGCTTTCACGAGCCCTTCCAGCAGGCGCTCGCCGCCGCCGACCGCGCTGACTACGCCACAGCGATCACGACGCTCGAGCGCTACCTCGCCGACACGCCGTCGCTGCAGCCGAGCCAGCAGCTCAACGTGTTGAACATGCTGTCGCACTACGCGAGTCTCGCCAACGACTTCAAGAAGGCGCAGGACTTCGCGCAGCGCGCCGCCGCGATCGGCCAAAGCCACTCGCTGCCCGCCGACCTTGTCGCCATGGCCAAGGCCGCGGCGGAGAGCGGCGACCAGGAGACGCTGCGCCGCGTCTGGGCGCGCTTCCTGCTGCAGCGGCGGCAGATTCCGAGTTGGCTCTACAAGCACGTCGCCGAGGCCTATCTGCAACTCGGCGACAGCTATCGCAGCCAGGCCAACGCCGCGAGCGAGGGCGAACGCGCGCGCTTGCTGCAGGAGGCCGCTGACCAGCTGAAGCAACAAAGCGCCGCGGGCGCGGAGGCGGGCAAGTGATCCGCGCCGCCATCGTCGCCGTCCTGGCCATCGCCGCTGCCGCGGCGCAGGCTACGCCGTTCGCTGTCCGCGCCGTCGCCGGTAGCCGCGTGCCGGCTCTCGTCGCCGCCGACGCGCGCGCGATCGCCTGCCTCGACGCGCTGCACGGCCTCGCCGCCGCCTGCGGCTGGAACATCACCATCGAGAGCACGCCGCTCGAGAACGATCTGCGCTTCGCGACGATCGACCTCAACCTCGCCGACCAAGACCCGCACATGGTCGCGCAGTTGGTCGCAGTCGCCGCTGGCGCCGACTGCGTGTTCGACGAGCCTGCGCCGACCGATGACGCGCGCACGACGCTGCACGTCGTCCGCACGCCGTCCGACGACACCGAGGCCGGCCGCCAGCGCCTGCGCGTGATGGCCGGCCAGTGGTACCGCTCGTTCCTGCGCGAGGAGCTGCAATTCGAGCCCGCCGTGCAGAAGGACGGCGTCGCCGCGCGCATGAGCCTCGGCGAGACGCTGGTGCAGAACGGCGACCTCGCCGCTGCGATCCCGTTCTTCACCGAAGCATG
Source organism: Planctomycetota bacterium (assembly GCA_016872675.1). Lineage (GTDB taxonomy): Bacteria > Planctomycetota > UBA1135 > UBA1135 > UBA2386 > UBA2386. Next base: position 19,208 of record VGZG01000044.1, on the reverse strand, counting down.
GGAGAAGCGGCCGCATGACCATGTCGCCGCCGCGGCGCTGCGCCTGTGCGAGTGCCACCTCGACCTCGCGCGCGGCTTCCACGAGCGCGCGCAGCGCAAGACCGAGTTTCAGAAGGCGGAGCTGTGGGCCCGCCGCATCCTCGACTCGATGCCGTCCTCGACCGAGGCCGGCAAGGCGACCGTGCTGCTCGGCCGCGCCCTGCTGGGCGTCGCCGCCGCCGAGGCCGACCGCGAGGCCGTCGCGGCGCAGGCCGAGGTCTGTCAGGCCGAACTGCGCGCGCGCACCGTCCGCCTCGCCGGCTCGCCGGCGATGGTCGACGTCTGGTTGTTGTGCGCCGAGGCGCAGCTGCTCATCGCACGCGCGGACCGCGTGCACGAGACGATGCAGACGCTGCGCGCCGCGCCGTGGTTCGGCGACATGACCGAGGACCAGTTTCGCGACTACCACTACCTGCTCGGCTACGGCGCGCTCGGCGTCGGCAAGGCCGACCTGGCGATGCGAGCGCTGGAATGGTTCCTGATCCACGCCGGCGCGGACACCCGGTGCGGCATGGCCAACGTCATGCTGGCCGAGGCCTACTTGGCGGTCGACCGCTACGTGCAGGCCCGCGCCGCGAGCGTCGAGGCGCGCACGCGCCATCTTGGTTCGATGTCGTCAGAGTGGCGCGAGCGCACCTACAAGGTTTGGGCGCGCAGCGCGCTGGCGCTCGGCGAGAAGGACGCCGCATTCCGCGAACTCGAGCAGCTGGTGCTGCGCGGCGACGAGCCGGAGTTGTCGCTGTTCCTGATCGACGCGATGGTGGCTGACCGGCAGTGGCAGCGCGCGATCGCCGTGGCGGCGCCGATGCTCGACCGCGACGGCAAGCACGGCGACCTCGCCCGCTCGAAGACCGTCGCCGCGCTCTACGAGCAAGCCGTTGCCGGCGACCACCTCGCCGAGTTCACCACGCAGGCGACGCGCATCGCGCCGCTGCTGAAGGACGCCGGATTGCGCAGCCGCTGCGCCACCATGATCGGCGACGCCTACACGCGTCTGGGCAAGCTGGAACACGCTGCCGACGCCTACCGGGGGATCCTGCGATGATCCGAGTCCATGGGACGTTCGTTGCCGCGCTGGCGCTCGCCGCCGCGGCGGTCGCGCAAGGCCAGGGTCCGAGCCGTTCGGACGCCGCCGAGATGCAGCGCGTCGAGCGCATGCTGCAACAGAGCAAGGCCGAGGCCGAGCGACTGCTCGAGCAGCGCCTGCGCCATGACCTTGGGTTGATCCCAAGCGCGGGCGACGCCGCCGCCGAGAAGATCTTCAAGCTGACGACGCCCGCGACCAGCGAGGCCGTCGACCGCCTGCAGCTGGAGCTGCGCGAAGAGGAATCCGCGACCGCGCTGATGCGCGAGTCGTACGCGAAGCTGCGCGCGACGGTCGAGCAGGCGCAGGCCGACGCGGCTGCGAAGGCCGCGGACAATACGCCGCTGCACCCGCTGCTCGCCGTGCCCTCGGCCGGCCGGCCGGTGCCGACCCGCGCCTCGCAGGCGCGCCGCGAGACCGAGGCCGCGCTCGCCGGAGCGCATGCGTCGACGACGCCGCACCCGGCAGAAGCGCCGTTGGTCGGCGCTGCGCCAAACGCTTCGAACACGTCGCTCACGCCTGCCGCGCCGAGCAAGCTGCCGACGCCGAGCGTCACCGACGGCGCGCCGCTGCTGGAGCCGCCGCAGGCGCAGATCCACGCTTCGAACGACCCCCGCCGCATCGCGCAGGCGCTGTTCAAGGCCGGCCAGCAACTCGCCGACGAAGCGCAGGCGACAGCTGCGGCCGGCGACGAGACGCGGGCCGGCGCGCTCGCGGCGCGTTCGACCGAACGGCTGCGCCGCGCGCTCGACGCGCTGGCGCCGCTGCTGCGGGCGCAGGAGCCCGCGTTCGACGCGCTGTTCTGCCAGGGTCGCACGCTGGAACTGCTGTTCCGCCACAGCGAGCGGTTCGAAGGCCTCAACTTCGCCAGCTCGCGCAGCGAGTGGCAGAAGCGCGAGCAGGAGGTCCGCAAGCCGTGGCTGCAAATCGCCGCGCGCGACAAGCAGGCGGTGGGCGCGAGCAGCAAGGACGAGGAGGCGGGGCCGTGGGGCCGCGCCGCGCAGGCCGCGGTCGCGCACTTCGACTGGACCAACCTCTACGGCGCCTACGACGCCCGCAAGGCGATCGAGGCGATCACCTGGCCGGGAGCGCCCGCCAAGTGAGCTCGTCGGCGCAGCGCCTCGAGCAGGGCTTCGCGCAGTTCGTTGCCGCCGCGCGCGAGCTGGAGCGGGGCTACGCCGCGCTCAAGACTCGCGCCGACGCCGTCGATGTCGAGCTGCGCGCCGCCAACGCGGCGCTGCAGCAGTCGCTCGCCGAGCGCGAGGCGGTGTTCGCCGCGCTGCCCATCGGCGTCTGCGAACTGCGCGCCGACGGCGCGCTGTCTCGCCGCAATGTCGCCGCGGAGCGCCTGTGCGCCGCCGCGCACGCGCACGGCGTCGCGCTCGAGCGCCAACCTGACGGCGAGGTCGCCGTCGGCGGCGTTGCCGTGCGCGTCCGCCGCGTGCCGCTGCCCGCCGGCGAGCTCGTGCTGCTCGAAGACCGCACCGCCGTGCAGGTGCTCGAGCGCGAGGTGAGCCGCCTCGACCGCCTCGCCGGCCTGTCCGAGCTCGCGCTCGGCATCGCCCACGACGTCAAGAACCCGCTCAATGGCGTGCAGGGCTTCGCCGCGCTGCTCGAGCGCAGCGACGACCCGGCGCAGATGCGTCGCTTCGCCGGCAAGATCGTGCAAGGCGTCAAGCAGGTCGACGAGATCGTCAAGTCGCTGCTCGCGTTCGCGCGGCCCGAACGCTTGCGCGGCCGCGCCGCGACCGTCGCCGGCGCCGTCGCGGAAGCGGCCGCGGCCGCCGGTCTGCCCGACGTGCGCCTGCAACTAGTTGGCGACCGCGACGCCTGCATCGAGGCCGACGCGCTCGTGCGCGTGCTGACCAACCTGATCCGCAACGCGCTCGAAGCGGCGCCGGCGGTGCGCCTGCAGCTGCAGGCCACGGCGCGCGGCGATCGTCTGGAGCTGATCGTGCAGGACGACGGACCCGGCGTGCCGTCGCACGTCGGCGCGCGCGCGTTCGAGCCGTTCCTGTCGACCAAGGAGCGCGGCACCGGCCTTGGCCTGCCGCTGTGCGTTCGGGTGCTCGCCTGCCTCGGCGGCGACATCCAGCTGCTCAATCCCGGCGAAGCCGGCGCGCGCTTCCGCATCCGCATGCCGCTGCACGACGAGCCGGCGGCGAGACTGCCGCAGGAGGGCGCCGCGTGAGCGCGCGTGACCTCGTGCTGCTGGCCGACGACGAGCCGTTGTCGCGCGAGTTCTTGCAGGAAGCCCTGCAGTCGTTCGGCTGCGAGGTGCGCGCCGTCGCCGATGGCGCCGCCGCGATCGAAGCGCTCGGCGCACAGGCGTTCGATCTCGTCATCACCGACCTTCGCATGCCGCGCCAGGATGGCATGGCGGTGCTGGCCGCCGCCAAGAAGGCCGATGCCAGCCGCCCGGTCGTGCTGGTCACCGCGCACGGCACCATGCACACCGCCGTGACGGCGATGCGGCAGGGCGCCGACGACGTTCTCGAAAAGCCGGTCGGCCTCGAAGACCTCGAATTGCTGCTGACGCGCATGCGCGAGCGGCGGCGGCTGCTGCGCGAGAACGGCTACCTGCGGCGCGAAGCCGCCGCCGGCGAACTCGTCGCCGCGTCGATCGCGATGCAGCAGGTCGTGTTGCTCGCCGAGCGCGTCGCGCCGAGCACGGCGACCGTTCTCATCCACGGCGAAACCGGCACCGGCAAGGAGCGCATCGCCGCGCTCATCCACGCCGCCAGCGACCGCGCCGACAAGCCGTTCGTGAAGCTCAACTGCGCCGCGATTCCCGAGGCGCTGCTGGAGAGCGAGCTGTTCGGCCACGAGGCTGGCGCGTTCACCGGCGCCAAGGGCCGCCGCGAAGGCCGCTTCGAGTTGGCCGACGGCGGCACGTTGTTCCTCGACGAGGTCGGCGAGACCTCGCCGGCGATGCAGGCCAAGCTGCTGCGCGTGCTACAGGAGGGCGAGTTTGAGCGCGTCGGCGGCAACCGCACCATCAAGGTCGATGTGCGCGTCGTCGCCGCGACCAACCGCGACCTGCGGCGCGAGGTCGACGCCGGCCGCTTCCGCACCGACCTGCTCTACCGCCTCGACGTCGTGCCGATCACGGTCCCGCCGCTGCGCGAGCGCCCGGACGATGTCCTGCCGCTGGCTCGCCACTTCGCGCGGCCTGGGCTGTGCTTCGCGCCGGAAGCCGAGACCGCGTTGCGGTCGGCGCGCTGGCCAGGCAACGTCCGCGAGCTGCAAAACGTCGTGCAGCGCCTTGGCATCCTGTGCGCCGGCGACGTCGTCGACGGCGAACTGGCGCGGGCGCACGTGGCGCCGGGCGCCGGCCAGCCGGTGGCAGCCGCGGCGAGCCCGACGGCGCAGGGGGACGAGCCGATCGTCACGTTGATGGCTCGCGACCCGGTGGGGGCGCTGGTCGGCAAGAAGCTCGGCGACGTCGAGCGCGAGATGGTGTTGCGCACGCTGGAGCATTGCGGCGGCAACCGCACGCGCACCGCCGAGATGCTCGGCATCGGCGTCCGCACGTTGTTCAACCGGTTGCAGGAGATGCTGCCAGGCGGGCTGTAGGCGTTCGCGGCCGCCAGGGCGCTCGCTATGCTGCCGCGCCCCCGATGCAGACCAAGGTCCACAAGCTGCTGCGCCGCCGCGACCTCGGCGGCGGCTCGTATGCGCTCGAGGTCGAGGGCCCGATCCCGTCGACGCAGCCCGGCCAGTTCTACATGCTGCGCACCGAGCGCTGCTGGCCGGTGCAACTGCCGCGGCCGTTCTCGCTGTACGACCGCGCGCCAGACGGCTCGTGGGGCAGCTTCTTGGTCAAGCCGGTCGGCGAGGGCACACGCGCGCTGTGCGACCAGCAGCCGGGCGAGGGCATCGTCTGCACCGGCCCGCTCGGCCAGCCGTTCCCGCGCGACTTCGCCGACCCGGTGTGCATCGCCGGCGGCGTCGGCCTCGCGCCGTTCCTGCTGCTGGCGCGGCAGGCGAAGGCGCAGGGACGCACGCTGCGGCTGCTGTTCGGCGGCCGCACGCGCGAGATGCTGTCGGGCATCGACGACTTCGCCGGGCTCGTCCGCATGCACGCTTCGACCGACGACGGCAGCTTTGGCTTCCGCGGGCGCGTCACCGCGCTGCTCGACGACATGCTGCAGAAGGGCGAGGTGAAGGCCGGCGAGATCGTCTTCTGCTGTGGCCCAGACCCGATGATGGAGGCCGTAGCGGCGCTGTGCGAGCCGCGCGGCCTGCGCTGCTTCCTCAGCCTCGAGACCTACATGGCCTGTGGCTACGGCGTCTGCAACGGCTGCACGGTCAGGGTGCAGGGCCCGCGCTTCAAGGGCTGGCCGTTCTCGCGCACTTGCATGGAAGGTCCGGTGTACGAGGCCTGCGAACTCGTGCACGACGCGCACTGACTCGCGCCGCCGCCGCGGCGGGTTGAGGCGATCCTGCTCACGACCTCCGCGGGCTCAGCCCGGGATCGCGTAGCGCTGCAGCGTGCCGAGCGCGACGAACGCCAGCGTGCGCTCGTGAGTAGACTCGAGCACGACGCGTGGCGCGGAGCCGGCTTCCATCGCCTCGACCCAGCGCGCCGCGCACAGGCACCAGCGGTCGCCGGGGTCGAGGCCCGGGAAGCCGTACTCGGGGCGCGGCGTCGACAGGTCGTTGCCGGCCTGCTTGCTGAAGGCGAGGAAGTCGTCGGTCACTTCGGCGCAGACGGTGTGCACGCCGAGGTCGTCGTCGTTGGTGTTGCAGCAGCCGTCGCGGAAGAAGCCGGTGCGCGGCTTGCTGTTGCACGGGGAAAGCTTGCTGCCGAGCACGTTGCGGCTCGCGGCCATCTCTGGGGTCATGCTTCGAGATGCTAAGCGCGGCGCGGGCTGGCGCTACCGCAGCGGTTCGACGACGGTCTCTTCGCCGGCCTGGACCGCGAAGCGATGGAAGCGCACGCCACCCCCGCGGCTGCGCCACGCCAGCGCGTAGTCGCCGGCTGGCAGGGCGATGCGGCGCGCGCGCGGCAGCGGGCACGGCTCCAGGCGCACGTCGAGGTCGGCGCGCAGGGCGTAGATCTCGACGTTGCGGCGATCCGGCTCCGGCGGCATCGCTTCGTCGGGCAACTGCACGAACACGACGCCGCCGCGCGGCAGTTCGATCGCTCCGACATCGACGTCGTGCTCGCCGTCGACGAAGTGGCGGCCGAGCGCTTTGTGGCCAGCGCCGGGCAGGCGCAGCTGCAGGTCGTAGAAGCCCGGCGGCAGCGGCATGGTCTGCCACGGTTGCTGCCCTGCTCCGTCGCGGCGCTGCAGCGGCTCGGAGAAGCCCGTCTCGACGTGCCACGCGACGACCACCGGCGCGACGTCCCCGCCCGTCGGCACCGTGCAGCGCAGCACGCTGCCCCGGCCCTTGCTGCGCGCGAGCGCCACCTCGCCGACGCCCGGCATGACGTTGCTCGCGACGGCGAGCGGCACGCGGCGGTTGTCGCCTTCCCACAGCAGCACGCTGCCGGCGGCAGGGGGGACGTTGGCGAAGACGAAGCGCCCGTCGTCGTCGGTGATCGCGCCGTCGGCCCACGAGCCGTCGGCGGCGCGCCACTGCACCGGGTGCTTGGCGAGCGGCTTGCCATCAGCGTCAACGGCGCGACCCTGCACGACGGCGCCGCGCTGTAGATGCAGCGTGGCCTTGCCGCCGGCTTCGCCGATCGTCACCGGCTGCTCGGCGAGGCCGAGCGCCTCGCCGCCAGCGCGCAGCGCGTAGTCGCCGGCCTTGCAGTCCTTGAACTGGAAGCGGCCCTGGTCGTCGGTCTCCGTGCGCTGCAGCAAGCTGGAGGCCTGGGGCGCGACGCCATCCGACCTCTCGAAGGCTGGCGACCCCTTGCCGAGCAACAGGACCGCCGTCTTCGGGGCGGGCGTGCCGTCGGCGGCGTAGACGTAGCCATCGAGGGACGGCGCGGGCGCGGCGCGAATCGGCTTTGCCTTGGCGCCAGCGCCGACGCCCGTGACGGCGCCGTCGCCGAGCGTGATCGAGAACGACGGCCCGCTCGCCTCGGCGGTCGCTGGGTCCGGCGCGACGCGGCCGAGCGCGTCACCGAAGCGGGCGTCGGGGTGCAGTTCGGGTCGCATTGCCGGCGGCGGCGTCACCCACGCGCTGAGGTCGCCGCCTTCGAGCTTCATGCTGCCGCCGTCGAGGCTCATCGTGCCGGTCCGCCCGCCGCCCTGGCCGCCGACCGTGAACGCGATCTGACTGCGCTGGCGGCGCTGCCCCAGCAGCGTCAGCTGCCGCCGCGTGCCGGCGCGCAGGACGAGGCGCTGGGACCGGTCGCGCGGATCGCGCACTTGCACGTCGAGCTGCGGCGCGCGCGTGCGCCACGTCAGCGCCACGCGGCCGTCGTCGTCGGTTGCGTGCACGGCCTCGTTCTGCGTGCACGGGAACGGCGCCAGCCGCAACCACACGCCCGCCATCGGCAGGCCCAGCGGGTCGACGACGCGGACGTCGAGGCCCACCTCATACGGGTGCGCGAGCCAGTCGTTCGGGGCAACGGCAGCTGGCGCTTCGAGGCGCTCCGGCGCCGGCGCTCCGGGCGTCGGCAGTTCGGCGCCAGCGCGCGGCGCGCTGGCGATGTCGTTGCCGGTGGCGTTGGTCGCCCCAGCGGGCGGCGCTGGCGGCGGCTGGCACAGCGCCAGCACAGCGAGCGCGCCGGCGAAGGCGACGGCCAGGGTGACGGCGGCGCGGCTTCGGGACTTGGCCATGGCCATAAGCTACGCGCTCGCGCAGTCGCAATGTCGTACGCCGCGTGTCGCGCGTTCGTCGCGCGCAACGGCTCGGGCGGCCTGGCGTGGCGGGCGCCGCTGGCGGCGCGGCGTCATGGCCTCGCCGCTGCTCCCAGGCATTGCGCTACTTGCCGTCGATCGCCGCGAGCTGGAACACGTCCGACTTGACGTGCTCGGTGCGGAACACGACTTCGATGGCCTGCACGCGCTGCGGCTGCGCCGCGGCGAGGTCGTTGGCCTCGCTCGGGTCCACGCGAAGGTCGTACAGTTCGGTCGCGACCTTCGTCGGCTGCTGCAGCTGCTTGCGCACCAGCTTGAAGTCGCCGATCCACGCCGCCTGCCAGCCGCCGTAGCCGGCGAACTCGCGGTAGAGGAACGCGCGCGGATCCTGCCGCATGCCGCGCAGCGTCGGCAGCAGGCTGATGCCGTCGAGGCCCTTCGGGACCGGCGCGCCGCAGGCTTCGGCGAGCGTCGGCAGCCAGTCCTCGAAGCCGGACGTGCGCTCGCTGCTGCTGCCCTTCTCGACGACGCCGGGCCAGCGCACGATCGCCGGCACGCGGATGCCGCCTTCGTACAGTGAGCCCTTGCGACCGCGCAGTTCGCCGCACGACGCGAAGAAGTCGACGTCGGTGCCGCCGACCGGGCTGTGCGTCGCGCCGTTGTCGCTGGTCAGCACGAACAGCGTCTCGTCGGCGACGCCGGCCTTGGCGAGCGCGTCACACAGCGCGCCGACCTCGGCGTCGAGCCGGCTGATCATCGCCGCGTACGCCGCGCGTGGCGTGCGATGCGGCGTGTAGCTGTTCTGGCCCGTGTACGGCGTCTCGGAGAAGGCGCCTTCGTAGGCCTTCAGGTCGGCTTCGGGCACATGCAGCGCGAGGTGCGGCAGCACCGACGGGAAGTAGAGGAAGAACGGCCGGTCCTTGTTGGCGGCGACGAACGCGACGGCCTGCGCGAGGATGCGGTCGGGGGCGTAGTCGCTGCCGACGAAGCGCGCGTAGGCCTTGGGGTCGGCGGGATCGGCGTCGGCGGCGAGCTTGCCGCTGCCCGGCACCGGCGGATCGTTGCGCAGCGGCAGCTTGGTGGCGTCGTCCCACAGGTACGCCGGCCAGTAGCTGTGCGCGTGCCGCTGGCAGTTGTAGCCGAAGAAGCGCTCGAAGCCGCGCGCGAGCGGATCGCCGCTGCTGCCGAACATGCCGAGGCCCCACTTGCCGAACGCGCCGGTTTTGTAGCCGGCGTCGCGCAGCGCCTGCGGCAGCAGCGTCTCGCCGGCGGGTGTCGGCCACTGGCCCTCGGGCTTCGCTTCCTTGTTGTCGCGCACGGCGGCGTGGCCGGGGTGCTTGCCGCTCATCAGCACGCTGCGGGAGGGCGCGCACACCGGCGAGCCGGAGTAGTGACGCAGCAGCCGCATGCCGTCGGCGGCGAGCGCATCGATGCGCGGCGTGCGGATCTTCTGCTGGCCGAAGCACCCGAGTTCGCGGTAGCCGAGGTCGTCGGCGAGCACGAAGACGACGTTGGGCGGGCGCTTCTTGGCGGGATCCTGCGCCGCTGCGTCGGCCGCGAACGCGAGTGCGGCGGCGAGGGCGGTCGAGGCGACCGTGGCGGTGACGGTGGGGGCCATGCCACGCAGCGTAGGCGCACGCGTTCCGGCCTGCGACGCCGTCGCTGCAGCGTTCGCGCGTTCGCGGCGAAAGTGGAGGCCGAGTCGCGAATTGACGGCGCGGCCGCCGTGGGCGGCCACCGTCGTCTGCAACGGGCCGGGGTCGGGTCCGCCGCAGCGCTGCGGCGCGCGCCCGGCCTCGGCGGGGACTCCTCCGGACCACGAACCCGTCAGCCGCACGATTGCGATGCCCGCCGACGCCATTCCGTCGGGCGACATCTTGGGCGGCTGGCTGCTGGCGCAGATATGCCTCGCCGCCGTCAGCCTCGCCGGCCGCGCAGCGCATCGAGCAACGCGACCGCGGCGATCACCGCGTAGGCCGCGCCCATCGCCGTCCAGGCGTGCGCCAGCAGCAGTGGCTGGCTGAGCAGCGTCTGCGCGTCGAAGTTGCCGCCGGCGAGGCGGCCGCCGAGTCCCATGATCGCGCCGCCGACGAAGCAGTTGCGCGGTTGGCGGACGCCGTCGCGGCGCGGTCGATCGCCGCGCATGAGGCCGCCGCCAAGCATGGCGCCGCCGACGAGCGCCGCGAACGGCAGCAGCAGCGCGCCGCCATCGGCGAAGCGCCCGTCGGCGAAGCGTTCGAGCATCGCCGTGTAGGCCCATGGCTCATCTGCGGCAGCAGTGAGCACGAAGGCGATGGCGATCGCGGTCGTTGCGGCGACCGGTTGCCATGGCGCACGCACGGCGTCGCCGACGCCGTCGCGCAGCGTGCGCGGCGTCAGCCACAGCAGGTAGGCGACGAAGGCGCCGACCGCGAGCCACGCGTGGTCGTAGATCGGCGCGTGCGCCGCGAGCGCGCGCGGCGCCAGCGCTGCGGGCACGAGTTGCCATGCCAGCGCGCCGACGAGCAGCCCCGGCAGCGTCGCCAGCCACGCCCACTCGCCGTTGCCGAGCCGCGCGATCGTGCCGACCGCGCAGGCGCCGTTGACCACCGCGCCGAGTCCGAGCAGGACGCCGCCTGCGATGACGGCGCCACTGACGGCGAAGGTGATGGCCGGCAGCGGGTAACCGAACAGCAGGTCGCTGCAGGCGGCGAGGCCGGCGACCCACGCCATCGCGTGCAGGATCGCCAGCAGGCGCTGCGGTCCGCGCTTCTGCAGCAGGTCGCGCACGGCGACGACCGTGCAGGTGTTGCCGCGCTGGATGGCGAAGCCGGTCAGCAGCGCGCAGGCGACGACGATCGCGGCAGCGAGCATCGGCGTGTCAGTCGCAGCCCGGTTCCTCGTGCAGCAGCGCGAGGTCGTTGCAGGCGTTCCACAGCATCACCATCGCCTGCTTGACGTTGGCGGTGGCGACGGGCGGCAGGTCGGCGCGCCCGCTCAGCGCCTTGAGGCGCCGGTAGAGGTCGAGCAGCTCGATGTCGTCTACGGTGAGCGGGTTGCCCAGCAGGTCGGTCGTTCTGTCCATGGCGTGGTCTCCTCGGTGCCTTAGTGCGTGCGGTCTCAGTACTTGGGCCGCAAGTCCTGCAGGCGCTTGGCCTTGAGTTCGAAGCGCGGCAGCTCGCCGGTCTTGGCCTGCTCGACGTTGAAGCGCAGACCCTCGTGCGCGTCGGCGAGGTCCTTGCCGAGTTGCGCCTGCAGCCGCGGCCAGCAGTCCTGTTGGTCTGGCTTGAGCTCGACCTTGACGGTGATCTCGTCCTGCACGTTGTCGACGCGCTGAATCACGATCTGGAACTCCTCGACCTCGGCGTGCTCGCGCACGACCGCCTCGACCGCGCGCGGGTAGACGTTGGTGCCGCGGATCAGCTTCATGTCGTCGACGCGGCCGAGGATGCCGCCTTCGTAGATGTCGCCGGTGCGGCCGCAGTCGCAATGCGTGTGCGGCACCTTGCAGACGAGGTCTTTGGTGCGGTAGCGGATCAGCGGGATGAAGCCGCGGCCGAACGACGTCACCACGCGTTCGCCGCGCTCGCCGTACGACATCGGCGTGCCGCTGTCCGGATCGAGGACCTCCTCGATGAAGTGGTCCTCGATGATGTGCGGGCCGCCGGGCTGGTGGTCGCACTCGAAGATCATGATCGTGCCGATCTCGGTCATGCCGGCGGTGTCGCCGCACTTGCCGCCCCACATGTCCTCGATCATCTTCTTGACCGCGGGGATCGAGCCGGCGGGCTCGCCGCTGACGACGACGCGGCGCACCTTGCCGTCCCGCTTCAGGTCGATGCCCATCTTCTCGGCCGTCTGGCCCATGCGCAGCGCGTAGGTCGGCGTCGCGCAGACGACGGTCACGCCCATCTCGACGATCTGCTTCACGCGCTGCTCGGTCGTCATGTTGCCCGAGGCGAGCGTCAGGCAGCCCATCTTCTCGCAGCAGTAGTGGGCGCCCCAGAAGCCGATGAACGAGCCGTACGAGAAGGCGAAGAACACCTTGTCGTCGGGGCGGATGCCGAAGCCCCAGAAGCCGTAGCACCACATGTCGGCGATCCACGACCAGTCCTTGCGCGAGTCGAGCACGCGCAGCGGCTGGCGGCCCGACGTGCCGGACGTCAGGTGGTAGCGGATCGCGTCGGACTCGGGCCGCGTGATCAGGTCGCCGAACATCGGCTTGCCGGCCTGGTTGTCCATCCAGTCCTCGCGCGTCATGAACGGCAGGCGGCGGATGTCGTCGAGTGTCTTGATGTGCTCTGGGCGCACGCCGGCCTTCTCGTAGAGCCGCCGGTGGAACGGCGACGTGTGCCACGCGCGTTCGACGAGGCGCTGCAGCTTGGTCAGTTGCAGCGCGCGCAGCTGGTCCTTGGGCAGGGTCTCGGTCTTGGGGTTCCAGTACGGCGAGGTGGGGGCTGGCACGCGGTGGCTCCTCTGACGGACGAGGGGACGGAGGCGCAGCAGCGTAGGGCTCGGCGTCGCGCGAGGCGAGGACGCGCGGTGGCGCGGGGTCACGCCGTTGCCGCGCGTCGCTCGCCGTGTCCAAATCCCGCCAGGAACCGCGCCAGCGACGCCTGGTCGAACGGCTTGTCGAGCACATGCCGGACGCCGAGTTCGGCTAGCTGCTGCTGCGCCGTGTCGTCGAGGAAGCCGGTCGTAACGGCGACCGGTAGGTCGGGCGCGAGGTGGCGCGCGGCGGCGAGCAGGCGACAGCCGTCCTGGTCGGGCATGCGCAGGTCGGTGATCAGGCCGCGGAAGCGACTGGGCTCGTCCTGCAGTGCGGCGAGCGCGGCGGCGGCGCTGGCGCAGACGACGATCTCGAAGCCCAGCCGCCGAAACAGCCGCTCGGCCGTGCGCAGCACGATCGGCTCGTCGTCGACGAACAGCAGCGCGCCGCCGTGGCAGCCGCAGTGCGTCGACGAGCTGGCGTCGGCTGGCTGCGCCGCGGTCGCCGCCGTCGCGGTCGCCGCCGCCGGCAAGTAGACCGCGAACGTCGTGCCGATGCCGGGCGTCGAGTGCACATGCACGAAGCCGCCGTGACTGCGCACGATGCCGAGCGTGGTCGACAACCCGAGGCCGGTGCCCTTCTCCGGCCCCTTGGTGGTGAAGAACGGCTCGAAGATGCGGTCGAGGACGTCGGCTGGGATGCCGACGCCGTTGTCGTGCGCGCGCACCACGACGTAGTCGCCCGGTCGCGCGTCGGCGGTGTGGACGCGAAAGCCCGCGCCGACCGTTTCGCGCGTGATGGCGAAGCGCAGGTGGCCGCCGGCGGGCATCGCGTCGCGGGCGTTGACGGCGAGATTCAGCAGAACCTGGTGCAACTGCGTGCTATCGCCGCGCACCGGCGGCACGTCGTCGGCGCACTCGGCCGACGCGACGATGGTCTTTGGAAAGGTCGCCTGTGCGACGCGCACGACCTCGTCGACGAGCCGCCGCGCCGACAGCAGTTCGCAGCGGCCTTCCTGGCCCTTGGCGAACTGCAGCAGCTCGCGGACCATCTCGATGGCGCGGCGCGCGCTCTGTTCGAGCAGATCGATCGTCGCCGGGTTGGCCGGCTCGCCGCCGCGCAGTTCCTCGGCGACGACCAGCACCGGCGTCAGCGCGTTGTTGAGGTCGTGGGCGACGCCGCCGGCGAGCGTGCCGAGCGACTGCAGGCGCTCAGCGCGCCGGGCAGCGCGCTCGGTGCGCAGCCGGTCGGTGATGTCGCGCGCGATCGCCAGGAAGCGCGGCTCGGCGTCCTCAGGCGCGACGAGTTGCAGAACGACCTCGACCGGCAGCGCGCCGCCGTCGCGACGGCGGTGCACGGCGGCGAGCGTGGCGGTCTGGCGCTCGCCGCGGCGCAGCGCGTCGAGCAGGCGACGAAACGAGCCTTCGTCGACGTCCTGCGCCAGCTCCAGCGGGGTCATGCGCAGCAATTCGTCGCGCGCGAAGCCCGTCTGGCGCACGGCGCCCTCGTTGGCGTAGGTGAAGCGCAGCGACGTCGGGTCGAAGACAAACGCGCCGTCGATGGTCGCGTCCAGCGTCGCCAACAGCTCGCGGCTGTGTCGCTCGGCGGCGGCGAGGTCGGCGGTGCGCTCCTCGACGCGCTGTTCGAGCGAGAGGGCGAGACGGCGCAGGGCAGCATCGGCGCGGCGACGTTCTCCCTCGCCGATCGCAATCATCGCCTGATTGGCTACGCCGAGCGCGAACTTGACGTCCGCTGGCCGCCACTCGCGCGGTCGGCCGACGTGGCCGAGGCACAGCATGCCGCGCAGGCTGACGCCGCTGCGGATGGCGACGTCGACGATGGCGCGCACGCCGATTGGCGCGAGCCGGCAGGCGGCGAAGCTGCGCGTCGCGGGATCGTCGTGGACGTTGGTGGTGACGATCGCCCGGCGCTCGGCAGCGGCGCGGAAGTAATCGGGATGCTCGGTGGCGACGAGTCGTTCGCCGCGTTCGTGGCGGCGCGCGCTGCGCAGGTAGCGGTCGGCGCACACGAGCGCCGTGCTGTCCTCGTCGAACAGCCAGATCGCGGCGCGCTCGACTGCGAGCGTCTCCGCCAGCGTCTCGGTCGCCTCGCGGAAGAAGTCGGCCGGATCGTCGCTTACGTGTTCGCGCAGGTCCAACTGCCGTTCGAGCAGCGTCGCCGCGGGCGCGGGCGTGTCGTCCTCGCGCAGCACCGCGAGCGTGCGGCCGCAGCGCGCGTCGCGGCGCAACGTCGCCTGGAAGCGCACCGACGCTCCGCCGGCGATCTGCACGTCGAGCGCGGCCGGGGCGCGCCGTCGTCGTGTCAGCGCCGGCCCGGCGACTCGCAGGCGATCGATGGAGTCGACGCCGGCGTCGCCGGGGAGACCCAGGCGAACGAAGAGCGCGGCGTTGGCGGCCAGCACGCGACCCCGCACGCCGAGGGCGAGCGCGGGTCCGGTGCAGGCGTCGAGTGCGTCGCGCACGAGGGCATCGTGCGTTTCCATGCCGACCTGATTGGGAGGGGGTCAGGCGCGGGATGGGGCCCGCGTCGGATGGCGACGTCGGGTGATACCCTCGCGGCGCGCGCTGGTAACAGCGCGGGGCTGATTCGGCGATGCTGCGGCGGCTGCGTCGGGCGACACGGCTCGCCAACGCGCGCTCCGCTCACGCGTTGCGCCGAAGCTTGATCGGGACGATGGTCGAACAGGGCGACGGCGTTGCCCGACGGTGATCCGGTACGGGTGTAGTCGCGCCCGCTGCGGCGTACGAAGCCTGCTGCGGCCCCCTTGCCGCGCGCTCAGTAGCGTGTGACGGCCGAAAGCCGGCGGGGAGCGCCGGTTTCGAGCACGTGCGGCGCGGCCCAGGTCATGGTCGCGCGCGTCGCCGACTTGAGGTGCCGGTAGCCGCGGATCATGCCACGGCATGTTGGCTTACCGCACTGGCAGGCGAACGGCGACGCCAAGTCGTACTCCGTCGCGTCGTAGTCGAAGGTGACCTCGTCACCCTTCTTGAGCGCTGTGATCGCGCGCAGTGTGCGCCCGATGACCCGAGCCGTCGGCGCGCACGAGTGGTTGAGGTAGCGCCACAGCGGGTAGCGATCACCGTGCGCGGGATGCACCTCGGCATCCACGTGCTGGTCGACGCCGACTTGCACCGTGTAGCGGCTGGCCATGTCGGCCAGCGGGCCATCGAGACGCATCACGATCGTGCCTGGCACGATGTTGCGCCTTGCTACCACTGCGTAGTGACCGCCACGCGCAGCGACCATGACATGAAGCGACGGTAGAGGGGATCTTCTTGGATCCATAGGTGAGGCTTGATGAAGCCTACGCGAAGCATGCGATGAACGCGAACGCAAAGATGAACGCAAACGCAAAGATGAACGCACCTTCATGCGATGCATGCGTTGCGTCGCCATCGCGTCGCCATCGCGTTGGCGTCGAGAAGGCGACGGCTCGACGGCGCGCTACGCGGCGAATCCGCCTGCGATCGTTGTCGTCGGGCCATGTCTGCCGCATCGTTCGGAGCCCTCGCATGCACCGCAGCCGTCGCATTCTCGCCGTCGTCGGCACGCGTCCGGAGGCCATCAAGATGGCGCCGGTCGTCGCGGCGTTGCGCGCCGCCGATTGGGTGACGACGAGGGTGGTGACGACCGGGCAGCACCGGGAGTTGCTGATGGGGGCCTTGGCCGACTTCGGGCTGGCGGCCGACGTCGATCTCGCCTTGATGCAGCATGGGCAGGGCCACGAGGCCTTCTTCGCGGCGGCGACGGCGGCGCTGCGGGTCGCGCTCGCGGCCGAGCGGCCGGATCTGGCGCTGGCGCAGGGCGACACGACCACGGTCGCGGCGGCAGCGCGCGCGTGCCACGAACTCGGCATCGCTTTCGGCCACGTCGAGGCCGGGTTGCGCACCGGCGACCCGACGCAGCCCTTCCCCGAAGAGCAGAACCGCGTCTACATCGCGACGGTTGCGTCGCTGCACTTTGCGCCGACGGCGGGCGCCCGCGTTCACTTGCTGCGCGAAGGCGTCGACCCGGCGACGGTGCACGTCACCGGCAACACCGGCATCGACGCGCTGCTGGCCACCGCCGCGCGGCTCGGCCCGCCGGCGCCGCGGACCGACGGTCGGCGTGCGCTGCTGGTCACCGCGCATCGGCGCGAGTCGTTCGGCGCGCCGCTCGCGGCCATCTGCGCC
This sequence comes from Planctomycetota bacterium, assembly GCA_016872675.1. Taxonomy (GTDB): domain Bacteria; phylum Planctomycetota; class UBA1135; order UBA1135; family UBA2386; genus UBA2386. The sequence continues at coordinate 2,663 of VGZG01000044.1, read as the reverse complement.
GCCGTGCGCGCGCTCGCCGGACGTGGCGACGTCGCGATCACCTGGCCGGTGCACCCAAACCCGCAGGTGCGCGAGTTCGTGCAGCACGAACTCGCCGGTGTTCGCGGTGTGCGTCTAGTCGCCCCGCTCGACCACGCCGACATGGTCGCGGCGATGCAACAGGCGCACGTGATCCTGACCGACTCCGGCGGCGTGCAAGAAGAGGCGCCGAGCCTTGGTGTGCCGGTGCTAGTGCTGCGCGACGTCACCGAGCGCCCCGAGGGCGTCGCGGCCGGCGTCGCGCGCCTCGTCGGCACGGATGGCTCGCGCATTGTCGCCGAGACCGCGCGCCTGCTCGATGATCCCGCCGCGCACGCGGCCATGGCGCGGGTGGTGTCGCCGTACGGCGACGGTGGCGCCGCCCCTCGGATCGTCGCCGCGTTGCAAGCCTGGTTCGCCGCCCGCGGGTGACACAGACCGCGGTAGGCCGCCGTCGCGCTTCTCGACAGCGCCCATCCCATGGCGGGAAACACGACGGCCTACTCAAGGCCCCCTCGGTTTGGCCGATCATGAGTCAGGACGCGCGTACGGCGTCCACGGACCTCATCGCGGCATGGACCTCTTCAGCATTCTCGGACTTGTCTTCGCTCTCGTCGGCATCATCGGCGGCCAGGTCCTCGAGGGCGGTCACCCCGGCGAACTGCTCCAGGCGACGGCCTTCATGATCGTCATCGTCGGCTCGCTCGGCGCCACGATGGTCGCCACCCTGCCGTCCGACCTGCCATTCGCGATCAAGTCGCTCAAGCGGGTCTTCATGCCGGAGAAGCACGACTTCCACGGCCTGATGGAGAAGATCCTCGAGCTCGCCAATCTCGCGCGCCGCGAGGGCCTGCTCGCGCTCGAGACGTACGCCAGCAGCGGCCAGGGCCATCCGTTCCTCGTCAAGTGCCTGACGCTCGCCATCGACGGCAGCTCGGCCGAGGCGATCCGCGAGACCGTCGAGGTCGACATGCACATCGCCGAGGAGGACGACAAAGCGGGCCTCAAGTTCTGGGAGACGTGGGGCGCGCTGGCCCCGACGATCGGCGTGCTCGGCGCCGTGCTAGGCCTGATGCACGTCATGAGCGTGCTCGACCAGCCGTCGTTGATCGGTCCCGGCATCGCCGTCGCGTTCGTCGCTACGGTCTACGGCGTCGGCTACGCCAACGTCGTCTGCCTGCCGATGTCGTTCAAGCTCAAGCGCCACATCGAGCACGACCAGCTGCTCAAGAGCATGGTCCTGGTAGGCGTCGTGGGTATCCAGTCGGGCATCGCCCCTGGCGCCCTGCGCAGCAAGCTGAAGGTCTACCTCGGCAGCCATGGCGGCGTGGCCGACAAGCAGCGCTGACCGGAGATCTGCCGTGGGCAAGAAGCACAAGCACGAAGAGCATGTCAACCACGAACGCTGGGTCATCAGCTTCGCGGACATGATGACGCTGCTGTTCGCGTTGTTCGTGGTCCTCTACGCGATGGGCGTGCAGGACGTCGAGAAGATGAAGCAGCTCAAGCAGTCCATCCAGTTCGCCTTCCACATCGAAGGCAAGGGCAAGACCAACGACATTGGCGTCTTCAACGAGCAGTCCGGCGGCGGCGAGACATCGATGCCAGCCCCGCTGCTCACTGCGCAGGATGGGGCGATGCGCGAGTTCCTCGCGGAGACGCTTGCCGACTTCCGCGAGGTCGTTGGCCGGTCGCTCGACGTCGACATGACGAACGACACCGTGCAACTCAAGGCGCCGGTGACGCATTTCTTCGACGCGGGGCAGCCGTTTCCGCTGCGCGACGAGGTCATGACATGGCTCGGCCGCACGGTCGAGGGCTCGCTGGCGTTCACCTCCGACGTGCACGTGCGCATTGACGCCAGCGAGGCGCTGATCGGCCGCACGCCGGCCGGCGCGCCGGTCACCTCCGTCGACCAGTGCTGGCAGCGGCTGTGCACGCTGGAGAAAGCGATCAAGACCAACCCGCAGGTGCGCGACGGCATGGTTGGCCTCGAGTTCCGCCGCCAGAAGCTCGCGCCGGACGCGGTCGACTGGGAGTCGGCGGCGACGATCACGATCGCGTTCTCCAACACGCGCTCAGACAACCGCTGATCGCCGTGGCCGACTGGTCGGCCCGCCGCCGCGTCACTTCGGCGGCGTCGCCAGCATGCGGCCGAGGATCGTCTTCTGGATCAGCGACGTGCCCTCGTAGATGCGCAGGGCCTGCACGTCGCGCCACAGGCGCTCGACCGGATGCGCGCTGCTGTAGCCGCGGGCGCCGTGCAGCATGACCGCCTCCTCGCAGGCGCGCGCCGCCGCCTCGGTCGCGGCCAGCTTGGCCATGGCGACGTCGGCGTGCGTCTCGGTGCCCTCGGCGCGCCGGCGCGCGCAACGGTGCACCAGCCCGCGCGTCATGTGCAGCGAGGTCAGCATGTCGGCGAGGCGTTCCTGCACCATCTGGAACTGCGCCAGCGGCTGGCCGAACTGCTGCCGGCCGGTGGTGAACGCGACCGCCTCGGCGAGCGCGGCGCGGTGCAGGCCGCAGGCGCCGGCGGCCACCGACACGCGGCCGGCGGCGAGCCCGCTCATGGCGATGCCGAAGCCCTTGCCGACCGGGCCGAGGACTTCGTGCGGCTCGATGCGGAAGTCCTCGAACGTCAGCAC
>VGZG01000043.1 GCA_016872675.1 Planctomycetota bacterium | reverse complement strand
TGGCGCGAACGCGCCGCGCGGTTGGTCGACGCCGAGCGACCGCTGTGGCTGCCGCAAGCGGTCGCGACGGCGGCGGCGGCGCGGTGGGTGGCGGCGCTGTCCGTCGATGACTTCGTCCGCGTCGTCGATCGCCAGGATCGCGCGCGCGACCACGGCTTCGCCGCGAGCCACCAGACGACGTTCTGGGTCGGCGAGCCGGCCGACGCGGCCGCGCGCGGCGAACGCAGCCTGCGCGCGACGTTGCGCGCGGCGGCCCGCGACGCGGCCTGTCGCGGCGGCGCGGTCGTCGGCGCCTGGGCCGCCGTCGGCGTCGGCGTGGCGTGGTTCGACCGGCTGTCGCGCGGCTACATGACCCGCACGCTGCGCGCCGTCGGCGTCCTGCTCGCGATCGCCGCGCCCGCGGTCGCCGTCCTGGTGTAACTTCGTGCATCCCGCCATGGAGGCCCGTCCCAGCCAACCTGCGCCTGCTCGCGTCGACTGGGAGGCGTTCTATCGCGACTATCGCAAGCCGGGGTACCTCGCCGGCTTCGAGATCGTCGGCAAGCTCGGCGGCGGCGCCTTCGGCCTCGTCTTCAAGGCGCGCAAGGAGTCGATCGGCAAGGACTACGCCGTCAAGTTCCTCAAGGTCGACGACGAGTCGGTGCGCGATGCCGTGTTGCGCGAGATCGACAACGTCGCGCTGTTCGCGCAGGTCGACCACCCCAACCTCGTGTCGATCGAGGACCGCGGCGTCGTCGACGGCATCCCGTACGTGGTGATGGGCTACGCCGGCCAGGAGACGCTGCAGACCCGCCTACAGGCCGGGCCGCTGGCGCGCGCCGAGGCGCTGCGTTGGTTCGCGCAGGCCGCGCGCGGCGTGCAGGCGCTGCACGACCATGGCCTCGTGCACTTCGACGTCAAGCCGGCGAACGTCTTCGTCAAGGGCGACGTCGCCCGCGTCGGCGACTACGGCCTCAGCAAACTCGTGTCGGAGTCGCGCAACTCGCTCAGCTTCAGCCGCGGCACGCCGTACTACATGGCGCCCGAGCTGCTGCAGCGCCGCGGCGACGCGCGCAGCGACGTCTATTCGCTCGGCGTGCTGCTCTACGAACTGCTCTACGGCGTCGTGCCGTTCCGCGGCGACAGCGAGTGGGAGGTGCTGCGCAAGCACGAGACCGCCGCCGTCGATTTCCCGCCGCAGGCCGAGCCGGCGGACCGGGCGCTGATCGCCCGCTGCCTGCAGAAGCGGCCGGAAGCCCGCTTCGCCAACGCCGGCGAGGTGGTGCGCGCGCTCGGCGCGCCGGGGGCGCTCGGCGAGAGCGTCGCCTTCGCCGCCCGTCCCGCTGCGCCGACCGTCGGCGTCGGCGCCACCGCTGCGGCCGCAGCCGCGTCGGCGCGCGATCCTGCCGACAGCCCGTACGGCATGCCGTGGCGCCGCGAGGAACCGACGCCGGCGCTGCAGTGGTTCGCGCGCGGCGTGTTCGCCGTCGTCGAGTTCCTCGTCACCACGGTGCTGACGCCGACGCGTTTCGTCGTCACCGTCGGCGGCCGCGGGCTGCTCTGGCTGCTCGGCCTGCCGTTCCGCGTGCTCGGCGTCGCCGCGCACCTCGTCGGCCTGCTCGTCGCGCTCGGGCTCGTCGTCCTCGCCGCGGTCGCGCTCTACCGGGCGTTCGCCGCATGACTGCCGTTGCGTTCGACCTGCCGCGCCTGCGCGCGATGGACGAAGACGCCTGGACGGCTTTGCAGGCGGCTTGGCATCGCCGCTTGTTCTTCTACGTCAAGCGCTGCGTCGGCGACCATCAGACGGCGGAGGACCTCGTGCAGGAGGTGTTCCTTGGCGCCGTGCGCGGCATCGACGGCTACGACCCGGCGTTCACGCCCGAACAGTTCCTGTTCGGCATCGCGCACAACCGCGTCGTCGACCACCTGCGCCGTCGGCGCGCCGCCAAGGTCGCGCCCGCCCTCGGCGGCGGCGGCGACGACGACGGCGCCGGCAGCCGCGTGTGGCTGGAGAGCGCGGTGCCCGACGACGCGCCGGCGCCGGCCGCGGCCGTCGTCGCTGGCGAGGACGAGGCGCGCCGTTGGCGCGCGCTCGGCGAGATCCTGCGCGCGTTCGTCGGTGAACTGTGGGCGGCCGGCGAGTTCGACAAGCTGATGACGCTCGAGTACCTGTTCGTGCTCGGCGGCCGCAACAAGGCCGCGGCCGAGCGCTTCGGTTTCGCCGACGAGAAGCACGTCGCCGGCGTGAAGTTCCGCGCGCTCGAACGCCTGCGTTCACTGGCGCGCCTGCGCGATCCGAACCACAGCCTCTTCCACGGCCTCTGGCAGCCGGGGGCGCCATGACCGGCGCCAACGACGACCCGCAGTTGGCGCTGACCGTCGCCGCCGTCTGGCGGCAGGCGCGCGCGTCGTGCCCGCACCCCGACTTGCTGGCCAGTTGGTTGCACGGCGGCGTCGACGGCGGCGCGCGGCGCTTCGTCGATTTCCACCTCGGCGAGAGCTGCTGCCCGACCTGCAACGCCGTCGTCGACGATCTGCGCGCCCGCGACGCGCGCGCCGTCCGGCCGGCGGATGACGACGCCCGCGCTCGCTGCCTGCACAGCACGCTCGCCGCGGTGCGGTCGGCGCGTCGCTGAGCGTGCTGGAAGAACTCTGCTACGGGCTCTCGGTCTGTCCATAGTGGCCACTCTCACGGCCACGCCGCGCCTGAGAAGCAGGTCGTGCCGACGGCGGGGCGCGCCGGATTCCGGCAGCGCCCGCGAATATCCGCGCGGGGTGGGCGCATGCGCCTTCGTGGGGGCCGATCGGCCCTCGATCCACGACGCCAAAACGCCCTGCCATGATCCAGAAGCCCATCCGCACCCTGCTCCTCGGCCTCGGCGCGCTTGCCGCGCTCGGCTTCCTGCTGTTCGGTCGCGCCTTCCCGAGCTACGTCGGCACCGCCGTCGACTCGGCGCGCGCCGCGGTCGCCGACGCCGTTCCCGTCGAACTCGAGATCCGTCGCGCCGAGGGCCTGATCCGTCAGATCGACCCGCAGATCGACACCTGCAAGCGCGACCTCGCCCGTGCCGAGGTCGAACTCGACGAGTTGAAGGAATCGGTCGTTCGTCTCGGCAAGTCGGTCGCGCAGGAGGAGCGGGCGCTGCGCGTCGGCGCCGAACGGCTGCGTGCCGAGCCCGTCGGCCTCGTGCTCGCAGCCGAAGTCGGCGAACGCCGCCGCAACGAGGCTGCGCTGGCGCGGCGCAAGGACGGCTACGTCAACGATGCGGCGATGCTCAAGACCAAGCGTTCGTTGATCGAGCGGCAGGAACAGGCCGTCGCCGCTGCGCGCGAGCGCCTCGACGCCGTGCGCCTCGAGCGCGTCGGGCTCGACGCCCAGTTGCAGTCGCTCAGCACGCAGAAGCTGCAGCTCGAGGCTCTCGCCGCGGCGAGCCGTCGCTTCGAGCTCGACGACAGCGCGCTCGGCCGCGCCAAGGAGGCGCTCGCCGGCGTCAAGAAGCGCCTCGACGTCGCCCAGCGCGTGCTCGAGAACGACCTCGTCTTCCACGGCGAGCCCGCGGCTGAGCCGCAGGCTGCGCGCGACGTGATCAAGGAGATCGACGACCTGTTCGCCGCAGCGCCGGCCACCGCCGCCATCGCGGCGACGGCGGACGCAGGCGGCGACGGTCGCTGATCGCCGCCGAGCGGCGGGTCGGCGGGGGTCGGGCGGCGGCGACTTTGCCGCCGGCGCGGTCGACTCGGGCGGGGGGCGCGGCTAGCGTCTTCGCCCCGAACCGCCATGAACATCCATGAGTACCAGGCCAAGCAACTCTTGGCCAAGTTCGGCGTGCCCGTGAGCAAGGGCATTGCCTGCAAGACGACCGATGAGGTCGGCAAGGCCTTCACCGACCTCGGCGTGCCGCTCGGCGTCGTCAAGGTGCAGATCCACGCCGGCGGCCGCGGCAAGGCCGGCGGCGTCAAGCTCGTGCGCTCGGCCGACGAGGCCCGCAAGGTCGCCGAGAGCCTGCTGGGCAAGGCGATTGTGACCCACCAGACCGGTCCCGAGGGTCGCGTGGTCAAGACGCTCTACGTCGAGGCCGGCAGCGACATCGACCGCGAGATGTACCTGGCGATCGTGATGGACCGCGCTGCCCAGGCGCCGGTGATCATCGCCGCCAAGGAAGGCGGCGTCGACATCGAGGAATTGGCCCAGCACCGACCCGAGGCGATCGCGCGCCACCGCGTGCACCCGGTCAAGGGCGTGCAGGGCTTCCAACTGCGTGCGCTGTGCAAGCACCTCGGCCTCGCCGGCGAGCAGGCCAAGGCCGGCGGCAAGCTGATCAGCGGGCTCGTGCAGGCGTTCATGGCGCTCGACTGCTCGCTCGCCGAGGTCAACCCGCTGATCGTCACCAAGCAGGGCGAGGTCAAGGCGCTCGACGCCAAGATGAGCTTCGATGACAACGCGCTGTTTCGGCACAAGGACGTGCAGGAACTGCGCGACGTCAACGAAGAGGACCCGAAGGAGGTCGAGGCGAAGAAGTTCGACCTCAACTACATCGCGCTGACCGGCAACATCGCGTGCCTCGTCAACGGCGCGGGCCTGGCGATGGCGACGATGGACGTCATCCAGCTCAAGGGCGGCATGCCGGCCAACTTCCTCGACGTTGGCGGCGGCGCAACCAAGACCCAGGTCACCAACGCGTTCAAGATCCTGCTGTCGGACAAGAACGTGAAGGGCATCCTGGTCAACATCTTCGGCGGCATCATGAAGTGCGACACCATCGCCGAGGGCGTCATCGCCGCGGCCAAGGAGGTCAAGCTGGGCATTCCGCTGGTCGTGCGCCTCGAAGGCACCAACGTCGAACTCGGCCGCAAGCTGCTGCAGGAGTCGGGTCTCAACATCCAGGCCGCGTCGTCGCTGGACGACGCCGCCGAGAAGATCGTCAGGGCCATCAAGGCCTGATCCGGCGACGCCAACGCACAATCCAGGAGCACACCGATGACTGTTCTCGTCGACGGCAACACCAAGATCCTCTGCCAGGGCTTCACCGGCGAAGCCGGCATGTTCCACAGCAAGAACTCGCTGGCGTACGGCACCAAGCTGGTCGCCGGCGTCACGCCCGGCAAGGGCGGCCAGACGCTCGAAGGCGTGCCGGTGTACGACACCGTGCGCGAGGCCAAGCAGCAGAGCGGCGCCACCGTCTCGATGATCTACGTGCCGGCCGCGTTCACGGCCGACGCGATCTGCGAGGCGGTCGATGCCGAGATGGACCTCGTGGTCGTGATCACCGAGGGCATCCCGGTCGCCGACATGGCCTTCGTCAAGGACTTCATGAAGGGCACGAAGACGCGGCTGATCGGCCCGAACTGCCCCGGCATCATCACGCCGGTCACCGACAAGTCCGGCTGCAAGATCGGCATCATGCCGGCCTACATCCACCGCCCGGGCAAGGTCGGCATCGTCTCGCGCAGCGGCACGCTGACCTACGAAGCCGTGTTCCAGGTCACCAACAACGGCATGGGTCAGTCGACCTGCATCGGCATCGGCGGCGACCCGATCAAGGGCCTCGACTTCATCGACTGCCTCAAGCTGTTCCAGGACGACAAGGACACCGAGGGCATCATCATGATCGGCGAGATCGGCGGCACCGCCGAGGAGGAGGCCTGCGAGTTCCTCAAGCAGCACATGAAGAAGCCGGTCGTCGGCTTCATCGCCGGCGCGACGGCCCCGCCCGGCAAGCGCATGGGCCATGCCGGCGCGATCATCAGCGGCGGCAAGGGCACGGCGAAGGACAAGAAGTCGGCCATGCAGCGCGCCGGCGTGCACGTCTGCGACACGCCGTCGATCCTCGGCGCGACGATGAAGAAGGTCCTCGGCAAGTGACATGGTGAACCCCGAAACCCGCGCCGACTCGCTGCTCCGCCAGCTCACACCGCTCGTCCTGCTCGGCGTGCTGGCGACCCTCGTGTTCGAGCCGTGGCTGCCGGGCGCCGCGTGGCTGAAGGCGCAGTTCGGCGAGCAGTCCATCCTGCGCGCCTGCGTCGCCGTGCTGGCGGCCTACGTGCTGCTGCTGTGGGGCGAGTCGATCCGTCTGCACACGATCCTGACCGGCGTGCTGGCGGCGTTCCGGCAGTTCGACCAGCAGGCCGCCGGCGCGCCCAAGGCGCGCAATCCCAAGGCTCGGCTCGAGGCGGCCAGGCTGCTGATCGCCGCGCTCGGCGCCGACGATCCGCACGTGCGCGAGACCAGCCGGCACAACCTGGCGCGCCTCGTCGGCGAGGACCTCGGTCCCGCGCCGGAGCCGTGGCGGCGCTGGCTTGCCGCGCAGGAAGCGGGCGACAAGCCAGCGTGAAGTTCTGCCGGCGCGCGGGATCGCCTTGCGCGCCCCTTTGAATCCCTGCGCGCTTGGGCGATGATAGTCGCCAGAGAACTGCCCATGATCCTGATGTTGAGCACGTGGGAGATCGTCGCCATCCTCGTGGTGGTGCTGGTCTTGTTCGGCAACCGCATCCCCGGCATGGCGCGCTCGCTCGGCTCGGGAATCACCGAGTTCAAGAAGGGCCTGAAGGACGGCTCCAAGCCGGACAGCAACGACGCCGCCACCAAGAACGACGGGCCGGCGCGGTGACGGAGACGCTGCCGCTGCAGGAGCTGGTTGGGCTGGTCCGGCCGCAGCTCGAGCGGCTCAACCGCGAGTTGCTGCAAGACCTGGCGCCTGGCCACCGCGAGATGCTGCCGCTCGTCGCGCACGTCGGCGGGTTCCGCGGCAAGCAACTGCGGCCGGTGCTGACGTTCCTGTCGGGCATGGCGGCGCAGGGCGCTTCGCACGGCGGCGGCCTCGGCGACGACGTGTCGACCGTCGCCAAGGTCGTCGAACTGCTGCATACCGCGACGCTGGTGCACGACGACGTGCTCGACGGCGCCAACGTCCGCCGCCGCATCCCGACCGTGAACCAGATGGCGGGGGTCGAGGTCGCGGTGCTGCTCGGCGACTACATCTACGCCAAGGCCTTCCACATGGCCGTGCAGCTGCCGGATCCGACGGCGGCGCGGTGGCTCGCCGAGACCGTGCGCGTGATCTGCCAGGGCGAGATCACGCAGGTGCTGCATCGCTTCGACTTCGCCTGGAACGAGACCAAGTACTTCCAGGTGATCGCCGAGAAGACGGCGAGCCTGTACGCGGCTGCGTGCCGGCTCGGCGCGCACTACGCCGGCGGCAACGAAGGCCGGCAGCGGGCGCTCGAGGAGTACGGCCTCGAACTCGGCATCGCCTTCCAGATCGTCGATGACTGCCTTGACCTCGATGGCGACGAGCGCGTGGTCGGCAAGTCGCTCGGCACCGACCTCGCCAAGGGCAAGATCACGCTGCCGATGCTGTGGCTGCTGCAGCGCGGGGCGGCCGACGCGGCGCGTCTGCGCGACGTCCTCGGCAGGAGCGAAGCCGAGGCGCTGCGGCGGCTTCGCGCCGAGTTCCCGCTCGAGCATGCCGTCGCCTACGCGATGGAGGAAGCCGAGCGTCGCATCAAGAAGGCGCAGGCGTCGCTGACGTCGCTGCCGCCCGGGCCCGCCCGCGATGCCCTGCATCAACTCGCCGGCTTCGTGCTGACGCGTCGGCTGTGATCGGGTCGGTTGCGCCGATGTCGTGATGACGACGCGCTGATGACGACGCGGCGGTGACGATGTGGTGGTGACGCGCCGGCGTTGGACTGGCGTTCCTGGCGATCCCGGCGCAGCCTTGCGTCACGGTGCCCGGCGACGCGCAGCGCGGGCGGTGGCGCACGCCGAGCACGGACACCCTGGTGGTAGTGCCCGCGCGTCCTAATCAGTAGGCTTCACGGCCCGCCCCGCGGTCCTGGTCGATGCCCATCCGCCTCCACGCCTTCGCCACCTTCGCGTTCCTCGCTGCCTGCAGCCCGTCGCCGACCGCCGACTTCGGTCCGCCGAAGCAACTGCGCGCGGAGCAACGTCCCACGGTCTGGGACGCGGCGGCCAAGGATCGCCTGATGCTGCCCGACATGGCGCCGGCGGCTGGTGGCGCCAAGGTATGGGTCGGCGACGCGCCGGCCGGCTGGGAGACGCGACCGTCGCGGCAGTTCCGCGACGCGGTCTGGGCCATTCCGACGGCCCCGGATGCCGAGGTCTACCTCACGGTCGGCGTCGGCGGTGGCGTCGCCGGCAACCTGTCGCGGTGGTACACGACGCAGTTCGGCATCGCCGAGGTGCCGGCGATCGAGGCCTTGCAGGTGGTGGAGCTCGCCGGCAAGCCGGCGCGCCTCGCCGCGCTGAAGGGAACGTTCGGCGGCAAGCCCGACTGGGCGGCGCTGATCGCCTTCTACGCCGAGGGCGACAGCGTCACGTCGTTCAAGTTCACCGGTCCGGCGGCGGTCGTCGACGGCAACCGCGACAAGTTCCTGGCGCTGGCGAAGTCGCTGCGCGCGGCGAGCGCGAGCCCGGACCCCAAGGCGCCGCCGATCCAGCCAGGTCAGCCGATGCCGAGCACGCACCCCGACGTCGGCCAGGCGGTCGGCGCGACTGCGCCCGCACCGGCGGCGACCGGGCCGATCGCGGCGACGATTCCCGAAGGTTGGCGGCCGAAGGCCGGCAGCAGCAAGTGGCACCACCACGAGTTCGGCGCCGGTGGCGAGGTCTACGTCAGCCAACTCGGCGGCGGCCTGAAGGACACGCTCGACATCTGGCGCGGCGAGATGGGGCAGCCGCCGATGGCCGCGGACGGACTGTCGCAGCTGCCGCGCACGGCGTTCCTCGGCGACGGCGCGGTCCTGCTCGACCTCGCCGGCGACTACCGCAGCTTCTCCGGCAAGCAGGTGCCGGGCGCCCGCATGCTCGTCGCCGCGCGCGAGGACGCCGGCGCCATCACGTTCGCCAAGCTGGTGGGGCCGGCGGCGGACGTCGCCGCCGCCGCGGATGCCTTCGCCGCGTTCTGCCGTTCGGCGAGGAAGGCGCAATGACCGCCGCCCCGTCGCCGGCCGCGCGCGTCGTCGCGCTCCTCGGCTCGATGCGGTTGTCGGTCTGGCTGCTCCTGCTGCTCGCGGCGCTGACGTGGCTCGGCACGCTCGCGCAGGTCGAGCGCAGCACCTACGACGTGCAGCGCGAGTACTTCGAGTCCTGGTTCGTCGTCGCCGAGCTGCCGCTGTCGTTCTGGGGCCAGGCGCTGATCGAGCGCGCCGACGGCACGCCGTGGACCTTGCGCATCCCGTTGCCCGGCGCCTATCCGGTGATGGCGCTGTTCTGCGTCAACCTGATCGTCGGCGGCCTGCTGCGCATGAAGTGGAGCTGGCGCAACGCCGGCATCCTGGTGACGCACCTCGGCATCGTGCTGCTGCTCGTCGCCGGCGCCGTCAAGCTGCACGCGTCGTACGCCGGCATGCTCGCCGTCTACGAGAACCCGGCGGCCGAGGGTCAGCGCATCGCGGGTCGCCAGTACGAGTCGTCGACGTTCACCAGCTTCCACGACCACGAACTGGCCCTGCTCGTCGACCGCGGCGAGGCGATCGAGGAGCGCGTCGTGCCCGAGCAGGCCCTGTGGGCCGCGCGCGGCGACGGCGCCGTGACGCTGCGCGCCGACGGCCTGCCGTTCACCGTCGAGGTGCGGCACTTCGTCGATCATGCGTCCGTCGTGCCGAAGGGCCCGATGGTGCAGACGCGCATGCCGGTGGTGGACGGCGCCTTCGTGCGGGCCGAGAAGTGGCCGACCGGCGTGCAGCCGAAGAGCGAGGCCGAGATCCCGGCCTGCTACGTGACCGTGCGCAGCGACGCGGGCGACCGCTTCGAGGCGATCCTGTCCGGCGACCCGCGCGTGCCCAAGGACCGCAGCCGCTACCCGTTCGCGTTCACCGTGCGCGGCCAGCGCTACGGCCTCGACCTGCGCCACGTCGTGCACGACCTGCCGTTCGCCGTGCGACTCGACAGGTTCCAGAAGCTCGACCACCCGGGCACCATGTCGCCGCGCGACTTCCGCAGCTTCGTCACCGTGCTCGACGGGACCGGCGGCCAGGAAGCGCAGATCTTCATGAACAACCCGCTGCGTCGCGACGGCTACGTGGTCTACCAGACCAACTGGGGCCCGCAGCCGGCCGGCGGGCCGCCGTGGTACTCGGTGTTCGAGGTGTCGTGGAACCCGTCCGACGTCTGGCCCGCGATCGCCTGCATCGTCATCTGGATCGGCCTGTTCCTGCACTTCGGCAAGAAGCTGCTCGGTTTCCTCGACTCCTCGGCGCGCACGTCGCTGAACCAATGAGCCCGTCCGTCATGCAACGACTCCTGGCGAACGTCGTCCTGCTCGCCCTGGCGCTGCTCGCGTCGTGCGGCCGGCAGGTCCCGCGCCTGCAAGGCGACCTCGAACGCGCCGAGCCCTGGCCCGCGGACTTCGTCGAGCGCTTCGGCGCGCTGCCCGTGCAGCACGAAGGCCGCGTGATGCCGTTCTCGACGCTTGCCGCGACCACGCTGTACGCCGTGCACGGTCGCCGCGACGTGCAGTTCGAGGCGGTGCCGCCGGCTGCCGGCGCGATCCCGACGCCGCAGGCGTTCAAGCTGTCGCCGACGGAGTGGCTGCTCGACGTCTGGTGCTTCCCGGGCCAGGCCGAGCGCTACCCGCTGTTCCGCATCGAGAACGTCAGCGTGCTCGAGACGCTCGGTTTCCAGCACGACGGCCAGACGCAGGGCTTCGAGTACCTGCCGTACGGCCAGTTGGTCGCGCAGGGGCAGAAGCTGCAGGAACTCGCGCAGGCGGCCGAGAAGAAGCCGCAGTCGCAGCGCAGCGCCGTCGACGAGCAGGTGGCGCAGTTGTTCCGCCAGCTGCTCGTCTACTGGCGCCTGCACCAGCAGCACGCCGCGTTGCAGAGCGAGATGAAGGTCGAGGGCGACGCGCTGCGCGCGGTGTTCGGCGGCGTGGCGACCCTGCGCGTCGAGGGCCTGATGCAGAAGGCCGACGCCTTCCGCGCCTACGTCAAGGAAGCCGGCGAGACGTTCGAGGACCAGAAGCACGGCAACCTCGCCGACCTGCTGCTGTTCCTCAGCGACGCCGCGACGACGCGCTCGGGCCCGTCGCTGCTGCCGCCGCTGCGGCCGCGCGAGCAGGAGGACACGTGGCACACCGTGCCCGAGGCGCTCGACCGCGCCATGCGCGGCGCCGCCGAGGCGCAGCACGCAGCGATGATCGGTCGCCTGCAGGACGGCTTGCTGGCCAAGGACATGAAGGAGCGCGTCGGCGCGCTCGATGCCTATCTCGGCGCGGTGTCGGCTGCCGCGTCGGCGCGCGGCGAGGGTGGCGCCGTCGCGCTCGAGTCGTACTACTACCGGGCCAACTGGCACTTCCACGCGATGATGACGTTCGTCGCAGCCTTCCTCGCGGCCGTCGCCGCGTGCGTGCTGCCACGCAACGGTCTCGTCTGGTGGGCGTCCTACGCGGCGAGCTGGCTGGCCGTCGCCCTGCTCGTCGCCGACGTCTGGCTGCGCTGCGTGATCACCGGCCATCCGCCGATCACGCGCCTCTACGACACGTTCCTGTTCATCGGCGGCGTCGGCGCGCTGACGCTGCTGATCGCCGAGTGGATCCTGCGGCGGCGCGTCGCGCTGACGCTGGCGCCGTTCTGCGGCGCGCTGTTCATCTTCTTCGCGCGCCTCTTCGAGGTCGCCGACGGCCAGGACACGATGAAGCCGCTGCAGGCGGTGTTGCTCAGCAACTTCTGGCTCGGCGTGCACGTGCCGACGATGAACATCGGCTACGCCGCCGGCGTCGCCGCCGCGCTCGTCGCGATGGCGTGGATCGCCGTGCGCGTGCTGCGCATCGATCACCCCGACGCGCCGCTGGCCAAGTCGCTGTACCGGATGGCCTACGGCGTGACCTGCTTCAGCCTCGCGACCTCGGTCGTCGGCACGATCCTCGGCGGCGTCTGGGCCAACGACTCGTGGGGCCGCTTCTGGGGCTGGGATCCGAAGGAGAACGGGGCGCTGCTCATCTGCCTCGCGCAGATCGCGCTGCTCCACGCGCGCATGAGCGGCATGGTCCGCGACGCCGGCTTCGCGCTGTGGACCGTCGCCACCGGCGCGATCGTGGTGTTCAGCTGGTTCCACACCAACCTGCTCGGCGTCGGCCTGCACGCCTACGGCTTCTCGAGCGAACTGCTGACCGGCGTGTGGGTGAGCTACAGCGTGCTCGGCCTGTTCCTCGTCGCCGGCGCGCTCGACGTGCTGCTGCGGCCGAAGCCCGCGCCGATCGACACGCTGCCCGCCGCCGACGCGCTGGCGACCGGTCGCTAGGAGCCTAGATCGCCGCGCCGGCGGCGCGCAGCGTGTTGCGCAGCAGCATGGCAACGGTGACCGGGCCAACGCCGCCCGGCACCGGCGTGATCCAGCCGGCGACCGCGCTGGCCGACGCGAAGTCGACGTCGCCGACGATCTTGCCGTCGGGTCCCTGGTTGATGCCGACGTCGATGACGCAGGCGCCGGGCTTGACCATGTCGCCGTGCACGAGCCCGGCCTTGCCGACGGCAACGACCAGGATGTCGGCGCGGCGGGTGTGGTCGACGAGCCGACGCGTGCCGACGTGGCAAACGGTCACCGTCGACAGGCGATGCAGCAACAGCACGGCGATCGGCTTGCCGACGATCTCGCTGTGGCCGACGACGACGGTTTCGGCGCCGCGCAGATCCATGCCGGTCGCCAGCGCCAGCTCCTGCGCCGCGGCGGCGGTGCACGGCGGCATGGTTGGCTCGCGGTAGAGGATTGCGCCCATGTTCGCCGGGTGCATGCCCTCGACGTCCTTGTGCGGGTCGATGGCCGACTGCACGACGCGCGGGTCGATGCCCGGCGGCAGCGGCCGTTGCACGATGACGCCGCTGACTTCGGGGTGGTGGTTGAGGTCGCGGATCATCGCCAGCAGTTGCGTCTCGGTCGACTGCAGCGGCAGGTTGCGCGCCTCCATCTCGATGCCGACCTCGGTGGCGCCGCGCTGCTGGTTGCGCACGTAGACGGCGGCCGCCGGGTTCTGGCCGACCTCGACGGAGACGAGGCGGATCGGGCGGGGGCCGAGCGCGTCGCGCGCGGCGCGCAGTTTCCTGCGCATCTGCTGGGCGATCCGTCTGCCGTCGAGTATTTGGGCGGGCACCGGCGGTCTCCGAGGGTTCGTGGCGCGCCGGACGATAGCGAAGCCGCCGCCGCGGCGCATGGCCCATGAGCTACCCGGGACGTTTCCGCCTGCCGCTGCCGCCTGCGACGCGGTCCCTGTTCCTCGCCAACGTCGCGGTCTTCCTCCTCAACGCGCTCCTGCTCGGTCGCCTCAGCGACCCGCCGAAGGGCGCCTGGCTGGCGCTGTCGTGGCCGGCGCTGTGGGAGGGCTACGGCCTCGGCCTTTTGCGCGTCGTCACCTACCAGTTCACGCACAGCTTCGCCGACGTCATGCACCTGCTGACGAACATGCTCGCGCTGTGGGTGTTCGGCCCGATGGCCGAGTCGCGTCTCGGACCGCGCGGCACGTGGCGGCTCTACCTCGTCGGCGGCCTGTGCGGCGCGCTCGGCCACCTCGGCATGGCGGCGTTGCAGGGGGCGACGGAGGTGTCCCTGGTCGGCGCGAGCGGCGCGTGCTACGCGCTGATGCTGTACGCCGCCTGCGTCGCGCCGCACGCGACGATCGTGTTCTTCATCGTGCAGATGCCGCTGTGGGCGCTCGCGGCGCTGCTGGTCGGCATCGGCGTGTACTCGACGTTCGTCGAGCTCGCGGCGGGGTACGGCGGCGGCGTCTCGCACAGCGCGCACCTCGGCGGCGCGGCGCTCGGCTTCGCGGCGTATCGCTTGGGCTGGTTCGTCGACTGGCAGGGCATCGCCGGCGTCGACCGGCCATGGCCGTGGCAGCGCTGGCTGCAGGCGTGGCGGCGCAAGCGCGCCGCCGGCGTCCAGCGCGCCGCGGCCGCCGAGGACCTGCAGCTCGACGCCATCCTGGCGAAGGTCAAGGCGCAGGGCCTCACGGCGCTGTCGCCGTCGGAGCGACGCTTCCTCGAGCAGCAGAGCGCGCGCAAGGCCGGCCGCGGCTCGTGACCGGCGTGGCGCGGCGGTAGGATCGCCGCGACCCCCAAGCGCCACGCGAACCCGCCGATGATCCGCACGCTCCTCGCCGCCGTCTGTTCCGTCCTGCCGGTCGCCGAGCTCGCGGCGCAGAACCCGAACCCGCAATTCGTCACCGAGTTCAACTCGGCCCAAGGCATCAACGACGACAAGCAGGTCGACAAGGCGGTCAAGAAGGCTCCGACCGACGCGCTGCTCTACTTCGAACTGCTGTTCTGGGAGAAGGACGCCGGCAAGCCCGACGCCGCCGCCAGGGTCGCGGCCCTCAAGGCGTCGTGGACGCGTCTGTTCGAGGGCAGCGACACGGTCGAGCAGTTGGAGCGCTGGCTGAGCGGCTCGACGGCGCAGACCCTCGACCAGCTGGCGAAGATCCGCATGAACTCGGGCAAGCTGTACCGCTTCTACCTCGACGACGTGGCGAAGGGCCTCGACAAGCCGGCCTACCTCGAGTCGATGAAGAGCTTCATCGAGCTCGCCCGGCAGGCCGAGGGCATCGGCCACATGCTGGAGATCTCGTCGCTGTGGGGCCTCGCCAGCGTCGTCGGCAACAAGATGCCCGAGAAGAGCATTCCCGAGTGGCGCGACGTCGTGTTCGCCACCGAGCAGATGCTCGCCGCGCGCAAGAACTGGAAGTTCACCTTCGACGACCACTACATCCGCAACTCGGAGTGGGCCAAGCACGAGGCCGGCAAGATCGTCGACGCCGAGAAGGCGGGCGACAAGCGCAAGGCCGAGGGCTACGGCGCCGACGCCAAGGGCGTCGACGCGCTGGCGATGCCGGGCGTGCCCGAACAGAAGGTCGGCCTGAAGTTCGAGGCCCTTGCCGGCTGGGACGAGCTGGACTACGGCAGCAAGGGCGGCGCGGTGCCGCCGTTCTGGTGGATGGCCTCGACGGCCGCCGTCGGCACCAGCGGCAAGCTCAACTGGTTCCGCGCCAAGGACCTGTTCCTGCACCGCGTCGGCGCCGCCAAGTTCGCCGTCGCCTTCGATCCGAGCAACGCCAAGGGCGCCGTCGAGGTCGACGCGACGACCAAGGGCAAGGTCAGCACGGTCTACCTCGACGCCGAGAAGAAGCGCCCGTACGCGCTGGTGTTCTGGGTCGGCAGCGACCGCCAGTTCATCAACGAGGCGGAGTGCAACGTCGCGCCCGGCCAGACGGTGGCCAACGTCTACTACCGCAGCGCCTCGAGCTGGAAGGCGCAGATCGGCGCCGACGCGATCACCCTTTACGACGACAGCTGCGACGGCAATCCCGGCGGCGCCAAGCCGTTCGACGGCGAGTTCCGCTCGCCGCTGCTCGGCGAGCACGACGCCGACAAGCCGACGTTGGCGCCGCTGTTCGACTCGATGCGCGTCGGCAAGGGCCCGCGCGTGCCGTTCTCGGAGTTCGTCAAGCTGTCGACCGGCTGGCACCACGTCCGCAAGCAGAACGTCGACGAGGTGGCGGTCCGCCCGCTCAACCCCGAGTACTTCAAGACCGGCAAGGTCAAGATGACGTGGAGCGGCCCGAAGCCGACCGCCCCGGTCCAGCTGGTGGTGCAGGGCAGCGGCGACTTCGCCACCGCCCTGTTCGACGTCGCCGGCGGCAAGGAGGTCGAGGTGCCGGCAGGCGAGTACCAGGTCGTCTGGGGCCGGTTGCTGGTCGGCAAGGCGCCGCGCGTGCAGCAGGCGTCGATCTACGGCGGCAGCAGCAAGCCGTTCACCGTCGAGGCCGGCAAGACCTTCGAGCTCAAGATGGGCGGGCCGTTCGAGCTGGTCTGGAACCGCCGCGGCGACGACTCCGTCACGATCGACGCGCTGAAGATCCTGCTCAAGGAGTCGTCGGGCTGCGTGTTCACCGAGTGGCACGGCGTCAACCTCGCGTGCGAGGTGCTCGCCGCGAAGGACGCCGACGGCAAGGGCGCCAAGGTGGTCGGCAAGTTCCTGCGCTTCTCGGATCCGGAGCTGGTCAACCGCGCGGCGATCGCCCACAACCAGATCGGTCTGCTGGCGGCGTCGTTCCCGATGCCCGAGGGCTACAAGGACGGCAGCCTCGCGCTCACCGTCAAGCTGCCGGCCGCGAGCATGAAGCTGGCGCTGCAGATCAAGAAGCACCCGCTGTTCGGCGACGTGAAGTCGGCCTGGCAGTGAGGCCGGCGCGGCTGCGGCTCCACGCTGGCCGCGGCCCGGTGGCGGGCTAGACTCCGGCCCCCATGCTGGACCTCAAACTGCTGCGCGAGAACCCCGACGCCGTGCGGGCGGGGGCGATGAAGAAGCGGATGCCGGACCGCGCCGCCGCGGTCGACAAGGCGCTGGCCATCGACGCCGAATTGCGGGCGATGCTGCCGAAGCTCGACGCCATGCGCAGCGAGCAGAAGAACGCCGGCAAGGAGATGGGCAAGCTCGGCCCGGCCGAGCGCGAGGCCGTCCTCGCCAAGCAGAAGGAGCGCAAGGTCGAGCTGCAGGCGCTCGAGGAGAAGGAGAAGCAGCTGCGCGCCGACCTCGACGCGCAGATGTCCCTGATCCCCAACGTCCCCGACGCCGACGTGCCCGAGGGCAAGGACGACACCGAGAACGTCGAGGTGCGCCGTTGGGGCGCCGTGCGCGACTTCGGCTGCCAGCCGAAGGCCCACTACGAGATCGGCGAGGCCCAGGGCTGGCTCGACTTCAACCGCGCGGCCGCGATGGCCGGCTCGCGCAACTACGTCCTGTTCGGCGACCTCGCTCTGCTGCACGACGCCGTGCTGCGCTACGCCGTCGACCTGCTGGTGGCGCGCGGCTTCACTGCCGTCGATCCGCCGCTGCTGGTCCGCGACGCCGCGATGTACGGCACCGGCTTCTTCCCCGGCGGCGAGGAGCAGACCTACCGCTGCGAGAAGGACGGCCTCAACCTGATCGGCACTAGCGAGGTGCCGGTGACGTCGCTGCACGGCGGCGAGATGCTCGCCGAGGACCAGTTGCCCAAGAAGTACGTCGCCCGCTCGGCGTGCTTCCGGCGCGAGGCCGGCACCTACGGCAAGGACACGCGCGGCCTCTACCGCGTGCACCAGTTCCAGAAGGTCGAGCAGGTGATCGTCGACGTCGCCGACAAGGCGCGCTCGATCCAGCACCACCACGACATCTGCAAGAACGCCGAGGACATGCTGCAGGCGTTCGAGCTGCCGTACCGTGTCGTCGCCGTTTGCGGCGGCGACCTCGGCGTGCCGCAGGCGATGAAGTACGACATCGAGACGTGGATGCCGTCGCGCGGCAACTACGGCGAGACGCACTCGGCCTCGCGGTTCTACGACTACCAGGCCCGTCGCCTCGACCTGCGCTACCGTCAGAAGGACGGTGGCAAGGCGATGTGGTGCCACACGCTCAACAACACGGTGGTGGCGAGCCCGCGCATCCTGATCCCGCTGCTGGAGAACCACCAGCAGAAGGACGGTTCCGTGCGCCTGCCGCCGGCCTTGCGGCCCTACCTCGGCGGCCGCGAGTCGATCGGCAAGCCGGTGTTCTGAGCCTCGCAGCGCGCACCGGGCGCGCCGTCTCGTTCACTGCCGGCCGCCGCCGCCGCCGAACAGGCCGCCGAGACCGCCGCCCTGGCCGCCGAGGCCGTTGAGGAACTGGCCAGGGTTGAAGCCGGGCGGCAGCCCGCCGGGCACGCCAGGCCGCGCGGCGCCGCCCGGGCGGCTGCCGCCAGGCCTCTGCCCGGCTTGCACGTCGGCGCCGGGGCGGCCACCGGCCGCGAGTCCGCCGTCGCCGGGCTTGACGCCGCCAGGGCCGGCAGGGCCCTTCGGACCGTTCTCGCCCGCGCCGTCGCCTTCGCTCTGCGGTTTGCCGGGGAACACCGGGATGCGCGCCGTGCCGTTGGCGACCGAGCTGCGCACGCGCTCGTCGAAGACGATGTGCCGGACGTAGGTCTTCTCGGCGCCCTCGAAGTCATCGATCTCGACGTCGCTGACGACGTTGCGGCTGCTGCGCTTGCGCTCGATCGTGAACTCGATCTTCATGCGCGCCGGCAGCGCGTCTTCGACCGCGCTGTCCCACTCCAGTTCCTCGATCGCGTCGACGCCGAGGGTCCGGTAGTAGCTCACCTTGAAGCTCTTGATGCGATCGTGCACGAGTTGGAACGAGCCCTGCGTCAGCAGGTCGTCGTCGACCATCGGATCCTCGCGCCGCCACATCTCGAAGCAGTCGCGAAACCGGAGGTTGGGCTTGAACCAGTAGCCGACCTCGCAGATCGACGGCTTGCGCGGCGTGTTCTGCAGGTCGAGCACGTAGCTGACGGCGTCGGTGGTGGTCAGGAAGTCGATGCGATCGGCCTCCTTGCCGGCGACGTCCATGTCGCGGCCGCGGAACACCGCGTTGTTGCCGACGTTGTGCGTCCAGATGCCCTGCAGGTCGCGCTCGATCAGGTTGATGATGCGCGGGCCGGCCTCGGTCGACTCGGCCAGGTCGTCGACGAGGTCGCGCGCGTCGAGCAGCGCGATGAACGTCGTGCCGACGGTGAGCATCACGATCGATGTCAGGAAGACAGCGAGCAGCGCTTCGAGCAGGGTGAAGCCGGATTGCCGTCGGGTCGCCATGGTCATCGTGCTCCGCCGTTGGATGGGTTGCCGCCACCAGCGCCGCCAACGCCACCAGCGCCACCAGCGCCGCCAGCGCCGCCGTCACCGCGCGCGGCGGCCTCACGCTCGGCCTGCTCTGGCGTCTTGCCGGAGATCGCCAACGTCGACAGACGCGCTTTGATCACCAGCGCGTCCTTCTGGCCTTCGAAGTCGGGATCGAGCATGGGAAAGTACACGGCGACGGCGACGACCTCGAACTTGGTCGCGCTCGGCGCCTCCTCCTGCAGCCGCAGGGCCGTCTCCTGCTCCTGCATCAGCCGCTGCTCGTCGAACTCAGCGGCGCTGAGGCCGCTCTGCTGCGCGCGGCGGTAGTTCTCGCGGCTCTGCTGCCACTCGTTGCGCTCGGCTGCCGCCTCGTCGCCGCCGGCGGCTGCCGAGGCCAGCGATGACTCGAGTTCGTTGACCGCAGCCTCGCCGATCACGACCTTGTAGGCGAATTCGGGGAACTTCTCCAGCGGGACCATCTCGCCGCTGGTCGGCGGGACGTCGCGCGCGCCGGCGCGCAGTTCGGACATCTTCTCCTCGGCGATCTCGCGCGCGAGACGCCAGTTGCGCGCCTGCGTCGCGTCGATCAACGCGGTGGTGCGGATGCCGATGTAGCTGATGACGATGGTGGACACGATCGCGAGCGCGACCAGCGCCTCGACGAGCGTGAAGCCGCGTTGCGCGCCAGCGGCCACGGTCAGAATGCCCCTTCGCCGACGACCTGCGGCAGCGGCTTTTCGCCGCGCTCGGACTCGAACGTCTCGGCCTTGCCGGAGAGGCCGGTGACGGTCAGCGTCCAGGTGTGATCCGGCTCGCTCTTGCGCTGCAGCACGATCGACTGGTCGGCGGTGAAGCCGTACTCGTCGAACACCACGCGATAGAGGCCCTTCTGCGCCAGGCCCGCCTTGCCGTCGCCGGCGCCGGCGAAGCGCACGTCCTCGTCGAGGCCGCTCCAGTCGTCGGGGCGCTCGGCGAGCGCCGACTCGTCCTCGTCGCGCGTCAGTCGCTGCTCCGGCGGGTAGACGAGGCGCCAACGGCCGCGGTCGAGGTCGAGTTCGACCGCCATGCGCTTGCCCTGGATGCGCGCTTCGCTGCGCGCCCACTCCAGCTCCGCCTGGATGCGGCTGCCGCTGCCGCGTAGCCGCGCGCTGGGCACCAGGGCGTCGAGGTTGGGCAGCACCAGGGCGAACAGCATGCCGACGATCATCAACGTCGCCAGCAACTCCACGATGGTGAAGCCGCCGGCGGCCGTGCTGGGCTGCCCGTGTCCGCGCCGCGTCAAGGGGACTCAGTCCTCCTTCTTCAGCCGGTTCGAGACGTCGTCCTCGGTGCCCATCGAGCGGTCCGGGCCGGCGCTGACGACTTCCCAGTCGTCCTTGCTGTTGCCCTCGCGCAGCTCGTAGTCGCTGTCCCACGGATCCTTGACGAGGTTCTCGATGTACCACGACTTGCCCTTCTCCTCGTCGCTGGCGAGCGCGTCGAGGCTCTCCGGCAGGCGGCCCTTGTTCGAGCGGTACATCTTCACCGACGTAGCCAGCGCCGAGCAGTCGCTCTGCGCCTTCTTGACGCGCGCTTCGTCGCCGGCGCCGATCACGTTGGGCACCACGAGGGTCGCCAGCAGGCCGATGATCACGATCACGACCATGATCTCGACGAGGGTGAAGCCGGCTTCGGCGTGGCGGACAGGACGCTGGGATTTAGGGTTCATACGGCTCGTGGGCAGGAGTGTAGCGGCAACCCGCCCGGATTGGGCCGGTTGGACGCGGCGGGCGAGGGGAACTTCCCGTTGCGTCCTGCCGGTGGCATCGGCCTTGCCTGCGGGCCAAGATCGGAGGATGCACACCGGCTCTCGTCCCGTTCTCGTCGCCGTCGTCTTCGCGGGCCTCGCCGCCACGGCGCTGGCCCAGTCCCGCCTGACCGCCGAGACGCTCGCCCAACTGCATCGCGTCGGGGAACTGGCGCTCAGCCCCGACGGCCAGCACCTGCTCTACACCGTGCGCACGCCGGACCTGGCCCAGAATCGCAGCGCCGCGGCCGTCTGGGTGTTGCCGACTGCGCCGGGCGCGTCGGCGACCGAGCTCGGCGCCGCGTCGTCGCCGGGCTGGCGCTCGGCCTCGTCCTACTCAGTGGTGCAGGGCGGCAAGCTGGTCACGCGCTCGCTGACCACCGACGAAGTGCTCGAGCTGCCGCTGCCGGCGGGCGCTGGCAACCTCGCGTGGGCGCCCGGCGGTGCGCACGTGTCGTTCACGCAGTCGGTCGCGATCGACCCGCCGGTCACCGCCGCGCACCCCGACCTGCCCAAGGCCAACGCCCGCGCCTACGACGACCTGATGGTGCGCCACTGGGACAGCTGGCGCGACGGCAGCTACAGCCACCTCTTCGTGCAGCCCGCCGACGGCGGCGCGCCGCGCGACCTGCTGCCCGGCGAACGCGTGCACACGCCGCTGCCGCCGTTCGGCGGCGGCGAGCAGATCGCGTGGTCGCCCGACGGCAAGGAACTCTGCTACACGGCGCGGCGCGTGCCGAATCCCGAGGCCAGCACCGACAGCTCGCTGTGGGCCGTGCCGGTCGGCGGCGGTCCGGCGCGCAACCTGACGCCCGGCATGCCCGGCTACGACCAGGATCCGAGCTACTCCCCGGACGGCAGGTGGATCGCGTTCGCCAGCATGGCCCGGCCCGGCTTCGAAGCCGACAAGCTGCGGCTGATGCTGCACGAGCGCGCCACCGGCAAGAACGTCGAGCTGCTGCCCGACTTCGACGCCTCAGCGCACGAGCTGCGCTGGACGGCCGACGGCGCGCGCCTGTTCTTCACCGTCGAGACCGAGGGCACGACGCAGGTCTACACGACGACGGTCGCCGCACCCAAGGCCGTGCCGGTGACCAACGGCCAGCACGCGCTCAGCGGCCTGCAGGTCGCCCCGGACGGCGCGACGCTGTACGCGCTGCGCGCGACGATGCTGCGGCCCAACGAGGTCGTGCGCATCGACGCCGCGACCGGCGCGATCACCCCGCTCAGCGACCACAACGGCGCGGTGTTCGCCGGCCTGCAACTGCCGACGTGCGAGCCGGAGTGGTTTCCCGCCACCGACGGCAAGCAGGTGCACAGCTGGATCCTCAAGCCGCCGGGCTTCGACCCGCGGAAGCGCTACCCGTTCGTGCTGTTCTGCCAAGGCGGCCCGCAGTCGATGGTGGGGCAGTCGTTCTCGTTCCGCTGGAGCTTCCACCTGATGGCGGCGAAGGGCTACGTGGTCGCCGGCGTCAACCGCCGCGGCCTGCCCGGCTTCGGCCAGGCGTGGAACGACCAGATCTCGCGCGACTGGGGCGGCCAGGCGATGCGCGACCTGCTCAGCGTCACCGACGCGATGCAGGCGCGGCCGTACGTCGACACGGCGCGTTCGGCCGCGGTCGGCGCGTCGTTCGGCGGCTTCACCGTCTACTGGCTGATGGGCAACGCCGGCGACCGCTTCGCGGCGATGATCTCGCACTGCGGCGTGTTCAACCTCGAGAGCATGTACCTTGCGACCGAGGAGCTGTTCTTCGTCGATTGGGACCTCGGCGGGCCGTACTGGCAGTCGCCGGAGGTCGCCGCCGGCTACCAGAAGCACTCGCCGCACCGCTACGTGCAGAACTGGAAGACGCCGCTGCTGGTCATCCACGGCGAGAAGGACTACCGCGTGCCGTACGACCAGGGCCTGCAGGCGTTCACCGCCGCGCAGTCGCAAGGCGTGCCAAGCCGCCTGCTGACCTTCCCCCATGAGGGACACTGGATCCTGCAGGCGCAGAACGGCGTGCTGTGGCAGCGCGAGTTCTTCGCCTGGCTCGATCGCTGGTGCGGCGAGGGCAAGGTGAAGTGAGGCGCGCCGCCGCGCCGCTGCTCGTGGCCGCGTTGGCGGCCTGTGCTTCGCCGCCGCGCTGGCAGGACGACGTCGTCGTCGCGCTGCGCGACGCGCGGGCCGCCGGCGCCGAACTCGTCGCCTACTTCGCGTTGCCTGGCCGCGAGGCCAGCGACCGCATGCAGCGACAGCTGCAAGACCCGGCGGTGCTGCAAGCGCTCGCCGATGGCGGCTTCCGCGCCGCCATCGTCGACGGCGACCAGCGCAAGGGCCTCTACGCCGCCTGGATCGGCGGTGGCGAAGGCATGGGCCTCGCCGTGCTCGACGCCGATGGCCGCTGCTACGCGGCGCGGCCCGGGCCGCAGGATCCGCCGGAGATCGCGGCGATGCTGCGGCTGTGCGCGACGATGCGCGCGCGCCTGCCCGCACTGCGCCGCAAGGCGGCGCTCGGCGCGCCCGAGGACGCGCACGCGCTCGGCTGCGCGCTGCTGCAGCTCGGCAACCGCATCGAGAGCGAGGCGCTGCTGACCAATGCCGCGGTCGCCGGCGTCGTCGACGCGCGCCATCGCCTCGCGCGCCTGTTCGCGCTCGACGGCGATCTCGTCGCCGCGCGCCGCTGGCTCACCGACGCGCCGCGCACCGGCCCGGCGCTCGTCACCGAGGGTTACGTGCTGTTCAAGGAGCGCAAGCACCTCGCGGCGGCGGCGGTGTTCGAGCGCGCGCTCGCGCGCCGCGACGTCGGCGACGACCGCCAGCGCGCGCTGCTCTACCTCGGCAAGTCGCTGCACGAGGCGCGGCAGGACGCCAGGGCGGTGCCGCTGCTCGAAGCCCTTTCGCGCGAGGGCACCGGCAGCACGTTTGAAGCGGGCGCGCTGCACACGCTGTCGCACATCCGCAACCCGCAGGACAACCACTCGCACTGAGCTGCGCGTGTGCTAGAACAGCGCCCAATGCGCTTCGTGCCCCTCCTCGTCCTGTCCATGTCGCTCACGCCCCTCTTCGCCCAGAACGCCGCGCCGGCGAAGGACCTCGTGCCCGGCTCGATCCCCGGCGCCAGCTACGCATGGGTCAAGGACTGGGGGCGCCTCGACGGCGGCAAGGACCTCGGCAACACGCACGGCTGCCTCGTCGTCGACAAGGACGGCAATGTGCTCGCCAACACTGACACCGAGCACGCGGTGATGACGTTCACCGCCGACGGCAAGCTGCTGCGCGCGTGGGGCAAGGAGTTCCAGGGCGGCCTGCACGGCATGTGCCTGCGCGTCGAGGACGGCGAGCAGGCGCTGTACCTCGCGCACACGCGGCGCCATGAGATCGTCAAGACCAAGCTCGACGGCACGGTGCTGTGGACGCTCGGCTGGCCCGAGGCGTCGGGCGTCTACCAGGACGAAGGCCAGTACAACCCGACCGCGGTCGCCGTCGGTCCCGACGGCCGCATCTTCGCCGCCGACGGCTATGGCCGGTCGTGGATCCACCTCTACGACAAGGACCGCAAGTACGTGAAGTCGTTCGGCGGCCCGGGCAAGGACGACGGCAAGCTGCAGACGCCGCACGGCATCTGGCTGGATGCGCGCGGCAAGGAGCCGCTGCTGCTGGTCTGCGACCGCGAAAATCACCGGCTGCAGTGGTTCACGATGGACGGCGCGCACGTGCGCACGATGGACAAGGACCTGCGCCGGCCGTGCAACGTGGCGCCGCTGCCCACCGGCGGTCTCGTCGTCGCCGACCTCGCCGGCCGCATCACGCTGCTCGACAAGGACGATCGGCTCGTCTGCCACCTTGGCGACAACCCTGAGCCGGGTCTGCGCGCCCAGAACGGCGTGCCGCGCGACAAGTGGCAGGACGGCGTGTTCTTGTCGCCGCACGGCGTCTGCGTCGACCAGAAGGGCGCGATCTACGTGCAGGATTGGAACTTCCTCGGACGCATCAGCAAGCTCGCGCCGGTGGCGATGCCGGCGGCGTCCGGCGGCGGCAAGTGAGCCGCGCCGGCCGCGCGGGCGCGGCGTCAGCGGCCGCGCGCTGATCGCGCCGGTTGCGCCGCACAGGCGCAGCGCGCCGTGCAAGCCGGTGCTCCATAGCG
>VGZG01000042.1 GCA_016872675.1 Planctomycetota bacterium | reverse complement strand
TCGGTATCCGCAGCCTTCGTGCGGCGCGTCGTGGCGCCCGCCGGCTTGGCTGCCGGCGCCGGCTTGGCCTCGCTCTTTGGTGTCGCCTTGCTGCGGTCGACTGCCGGCTTGGCGGCGGCGGCGGGCAGGGCGGCGCCGGCTGCGGTCGCGGCGGCGCGCTGCTTGGCCACGTCGATCACGCTGCCGCACTTCTGGCACTTCGCTTGCGCGCCAGTGAACGTCTCCGGCAACTTGTACTTGGCGCCGCAGTTGTCACAGGTGATCTGGAGAACGGTCATCGTCGGGGTCCTTCGTCGGTGGGGATGCAGGTCGGGGCGCGGCGCGCCGCGTCACTTCTTCGGCTTCGTAACCGGCTTGTCGAGGCTCTCCTCGGCCTCGATGAACTCGGTGAGGTCGCCGTTGGCGTAGCGGTACCAGAACGCGAACCAGCGGCGGATCGCCGCCTCGCGCTCCTTCTTATCGCGCGCCGCGTCGGTCGAGTCCGTGGCGTCGTAGTTGGCGCCGCCGCCGGTCCAACCGCGCAGCGCGCGGTCGAGTTGGCTGATCTTGAGGTTGTTGGCCATCACGTCGCCGTACAGCTCGTACATGGCGTTGAGCGCGCGGGGCACGGCGGCCTTCTTCTCGTCCAACGTGCGGATCGACATCGTCGCCTTGTTGAACAGGTTGCCCGGCGCGTCGGGCGCGGCGGACTGCAGGATCAGCGCGACGACGTCGTCGGCCTTCTTCTGCAGCTCGGCCGAGGCGCCGCTCCAGTGCGGCACGGCGCTTGGCTCCGACTCCATGATCACCCGCTTCTGGCCGTCGACCACCGTCTCGACCGCCTTTGGCGTCGCGATCACGGTGTTGGGTTTGTAACTGCCGGGGCGATTCGGGTCGGGCTTCTTCGGGTTGCGCGCGGGCGCGGTCTTCACCGTGAGGCCGGTGACTTTCAACTGGTCGCCGTCCATGCGGAACGACGCCACCAGTTCGCCGCGGTAGCGCGCGAGGTAGGTGTCGTCGCCGCGCTTGGCCGTGACGAAGAGCAGCGCCGTGCCGGTCGCGCCGGTCATGTCGCCATCGCTCACAAGCTCGGCGGAGCCGCAGTCGAGCTCGCGCAGGAAGCGGGTCATCTCGTTGCTGCCGAGGGCCTGCAGCACCGCGTCGTTGCCGGTGTCCGTCAGCTGCATCGCCTTGCCGAGGGCCGGCAGGTCGCCGTGCGTCGACAGCACCAGCTGGTTGCCGCTGGCCACCGCCTGGGCCCACTTGAGCGCCATCGCCGTGCGCGGGTGGTCGCCGCGCGACATCGGTGCTGGCGCCGCGGCGACCGGCTTGCTCGCCTGCGGCGTGGCGTCGGCGCCGCTGCGCATCAGCACGAAGAGCGCGAGCACCACCACGACGCCGACGCCGATGCCGACGTAGGTCTTGGTGTAGTCCGGCGCCGTGACGCGCTTGCCGACGGTCGTCTTCGGGAGGAAGACGTGGTGGCACTCGCTGCACTCGAGCTTCTGGTCGAGCATGTCCTTGGTGACGCGGTACTGCGCTGCGCAGTGCGGGCAGGAGATGTCGACCTTGCCGTCGGTCCGCTCCCGTGGCAGACGCGAGGACGAGCCGGGACGGGACGAGCGAGGGTTACGTTGGGGCACAGCGGGGTCCTGTGGCGCAGGCGGAAGCGGGCGACGCTGGAGGCTACGGCGGGCGCGAAAGGGGGTCAACGGCGCGCGTTGCGCGCGGTTCGCCACCGCGCGCCCTGTCGCGCGTCGCGCGCATGGCGTAACACTCCGCCCATGCGCTTCCGCATGCACACCGACCTGCAGCCCGCCGGCGACCAGCCGCCGGCGATCGCGCAGTTGTCGGCGTGGATCGCCGGCGGCGCCAAGGCCAGCACACTGCTCGGCGTCACCGGCTCGGGCAAGACGTTTGCCGTCGCCAAGGTCATCGAGCAGGTGCAGCGGCCAACCCTCGTGCTGGCGCCCAACAAGACGCTCGCGGCGCAGTTGTACGCTGAGTTCAAGGCTTTCTTCCCGCAGAACGCGGTCGAGTACTTCGTCAGCTACTACGACTACTTCCAGCCCGAGGCGTACGTGCCGACGACGGACACGTACATCGAGAAGGACGCGCTGGTCAACGAGGCGATCGAGCGCATGCGCAACTCGGCGACGCGCTCGCTGATGGACCGGCGCGACGTGCTGATCGTCGCGTCGATCAGTTGCATCTACGGCCTCGGCTCGCCGGAGACGTACCGCGAACTGTCGGTGTCGCTGCAGCGCGGCCAGCGCATCGATCGCGACGTGCTGCTGCGCAACCTGACGGCGATCCAGTTCGTGCGCGACAACTACGACTTCCAGCCGGGCCGCTTCCGCGTCCGCGGCGACGTCGTCGAGGTCTACCCGTCGTACGAGGACGCGCGCGCGATCCGCGTCGAGATGTGGGGCGACGAGATCGAGGCGCTGGTCGCCATCGATCCGCTGCGCGGCGAGGTGCTGGAGGCGCTCAATCAGGTGACGGTCTACCCGACGACCCAGTACGTCGCGACCGGCGATCAGCTCAAGCGCGCCTGCGCGTCGATCGAGCAGGAACTGGAGGCCCGGCTCGTGGAGTTGGATGGCAAGCGCAAGCTGCTGGAGGCCCAGCGCCTCGGCCAGCGCTGTCGCCACGACCTCGAGATGCTGCGCGCGACCGGCCTCTGCCAGGGCATCGAGAACTACAGCCGCCACCTCGACGGCCGCACGCCAGGGCAGCCGCCGGCGACGCTGCTGCACTACTTCCCCGAGGACTGGCTGCTGGTCGTCGACGAGTCGCATGTGGCGATGCCGCAGGCCGGCGGCATGTACCGTGGCGACCGCGCGCGCAAGCAGACGCTCGTCGACTTCGGCTTCCGCCTGCCTAGCGCGCTCGACAACCGGCCGCTCAAGTTCGACGAGTTCGAGGCCCTGCAGCGGCAGGTGCTCTACGTCTCGGCGACGCCGGCGGCGTACGAGTTGCAGCGCAGCGAGGACCGCGTCGTCGAGCTCGTCGTGCGCCCGACCGGCCTCGTCGACCCGCCGGTCGAGGTGCGGCCGGCCAAGGGCCAGGTCGACGACGTCGTCGGCGAGGCGCGCAAGCACATCGCCAAGAAGGAGCGCGTGCTGATCACCACGCTGACCAAGCGCTCGGCCGAGGAACTGACCGACTACCTGCGCGACCTCGGCATCAAGGTGCGCTACCTGCACAGCGACATCGACAGCCTGGAGCGCACGGCGCTGATCCGCGACCTGCGCCTGGGCGTGTTCGACGTGTTGGTCGGCATCAACCTGCTGCGCGAGGGCCTCGACATCCCCGAGGTCGCGCTCGTCGCCGTGCTCGACGCCGACAAGGAAGGCTACCTGCGCAGCAAGACGTCGCTGATCCAGACCTGCGGCCGCGCCGCGCGCAACGCCGAGGGCCGCGTCGTGCTGTACGCCGACAAGCGCACCGACTCGATCGACGGCGCGCTGGCCGAGATGGACCGCCGCCGCCAGAAACAGCAGGCGCACAACGCCGAGCACGGCATCACGCCGCGCACGATCGTCAAGCCGGTGCGCGAGTTGCTCGAGCCGGTTGCCGAGGGCGACGACGCCGGTGACGGCGGCGGCAAGGGCAGGAAGGGCAAGGGCCGCGGCCGCGGCAAGGTCGCCGCGAGCGCAGCGCCCGTCGAAGTGCCGGCGCGGCCGCGCTTTGGCGATCACAAGGAGCTGCTGACGCACACCAAGCGCCTGCGCGAGGAGATGATGGCGGCGGCGAAGAACCTCGACTTCGAGCTCGCCGCCCGCATCCGCGACGAGGTTTACCGGCTCGAGCAGTTCGACATGGAGTTGCTGTAGCAGGCGATGGCGCGCGGCGAGATGCGTCCGGAGATCGTGGCCAAGGTCGCGCGCTTCCCGACCGGGCCCGGCGTCTACACCTTCCTCGACGACAAGGGCGACGCGCTCTACGTCGGCAAGGCCGCCGATCTGCGCGCGCGCGTGCGCAGCTACTGCAAGCCCGGCGGCGACGGCCGCTTCCTCTTGCAGTTCCTTGCCGCCGACGCGCACGACGTCGAGTTCGTCGCCACCGCGACCGACCAGGAGGCGCTGCTGCTCGAGAACACGGTGATCAAGAAGCGGCAGCCGCCGTACAACCTGAAGCTGAAGGATGACAAGGCGTTCCTGTTGCTGCGCCTCGACCGCCGTGAACCGTGGCCGTGGTACCGGTTGGTGCGTCGCCGACTGGACGACGGCGCGCAGTACTTCGGGCCGTTCGCGTCGGCCAAGGTCGTCCGCCGGACGCTGCGCCTGCTGCACAAGCTGGTGCCGCTGCGTGACTGTCGCGACGCGGTGTTCGCCAATCGCACGCGGCCGTGCATCAAGCACCAGATCGGTCGCTGCCCGGCGCCGTGCGTTGGCCTGATCGATCGCCCGGCGTACGACGCGTTGCTCGACCGCTCGGTGCGCCTGCTGCGCGGCGACGTCGGGCCGGTGCTCGCCGACCTGCGCCAGCGCATGGCGCAGGCCGCCGAGGCGCTGGAGTTCGAGCGCGCGCAGACGCTGAAGGAACAGCTCGACGCGCTGCAGCGCTTCGCCGAGCCGCAGGCGGTCGTGCCCGGCGGCGTCGACGAGGACGCGATCGGCGTGCACCGCGCCGGCAGCGACGTGGCGGTGGCGTTTTTGTCGTTCCGCGGCGGCGCGCTCGAGCGCTGCCAGCGCTTCGCCTGCCGCAGCGAGTTGCCCGACGACCTGCTGCTCGGCGAATTGCTGGCGCGCTGGTATGAGGGCGACCGCTACGTGCCGCCGCTGGTGCTGCTGCCGGCGGCGCCGGCGGAGGCGCCGATCCTGCAGGAGTGGCTGCAGGGCAAGCGCGGCGGCAAGGTTGAGTTGCACGTGCCGCAGCGCGGCGACAAGCGCCGCCACCTAGAACTGGCCGAGAGCAACGCGCGGCTGCAGGACGCCGTCGAGGCCGACGCGCAGGCCCGTCGCCGCGCTGCTGGCGAACGGCTCGCGACGCTGCTGGCGCTGCCCGAGCCGCCGGCGCGCCTGCACTGCCTCGACGTGTCGACGATCCAAGGCACCAACACGGTCGCGTCGCGCGTGTGCTTCGTCGACGGCAAGCCGTGCAAGGCCGACTACCGGCGATTCCGCATCAGCGCCGCCGCCGCCGGCGACGACTTCGCCGCCATGCAGGAGGCCGTGCGCCGCAGTCTGCAGCTGTGCCTCGAGCGCGACGACGAGGAACTGCCCGACCTGCTGGTCATCGACGGCGGCAAGGGCCAGCTGGCGGCGGCGCAGAAGGCGATCGCCGAGCTGGCGCTGGACGACGACCTGCAGGTCTGCGGCCTCGCCAAGAGCCGGCTCAAGGGCCTCGGCGACGCGCGCGCCGAGAGCGGCGAGCGCGTGTTCGCGCCCGGCGACGAACTGCCGCGGCCGCTGCCGCACGGCGCGCCGGAGACGCTGCTGCTGGCGGCGCTGCGCGACGAGGCGCACCGCTTCGCCATCACCTACCACCGGCAGGCGCGCGGCCGCATCGCCAGCGAACTCGACGAGGTTCCGGGCGTCGGCCCGACGCGCCGCAAGGCCATGCTGCGCCACTTCGGTTCGCTGTCAGCGCTGAAGGCGGCGAGCCGCGACGAACTGCGCGCGATGCCCGGCCTGCCGGCTGCGGTAGCCGACGCCGTGTTCGAGCGGCTGCGCGGCGCTGGCGCCGGGCCGGCATGAGTTCGTCCCACCTGTGCAACGTCGGCGGCGGGGGGTCGACTGCGTGCGCGTGCGGGGCGAGGATGCGTCGGCCATGAAGCTCCAACAACTCTTGCCGCTGGCCGCACTGCTCGGTGCGCTGCTGCCGGCCCAGAACCGTCAACAACCGAGCCAGGAGCAGCTGACCAAGCTGCGCGCCGAGAAGCTGGCGAAGCCCGTGTTCCAGAAGGCCCCCTGGGTCATGGACTACGACAAGGCGCGCGAGCAGGCGAAGAAGGACGGCAAGCTGCTGTTCACCTACTTCACGCGCAGCTACGCGGGTTGAGGCCCGTGTGACGCACTGGAGAGCGGTCCGCTCTCCGACCCCGAGTTCCCGAAGTTCGCCAAGGACGTCGTCCTCTTCCTGCACAACACCTCGCGCGTCGAGGACGAGCCGTACCCCAAGATGCTGCAGGAGAAGGGGTTCACCGGCTTCCCGTCGCTGTGCTTCATGGACGCCGACGGCAACGTGCTGACCAAGCCGCAGGCGCGCACGGTCGCCGCCTTCCGCGAGACGCACGCCAGCACCAAGGCGTTGGCGATGCTGCGGCAGAAGGGCGACAAGGCGACGCCGGCCGAGCAGCGCGAGCTGTTCCTCGCCGAGCTCAAGCTCGGCCTGATCAAGGCCGCCGACATCCAGGCGCGCGCCGACAAGGTGAAGCTGACGGATGCCGACAAGGCGCTGGTCGCCGGCAAGCTGGTCGACGCCGAGATCGGCGAGGTGATGGCGAATGCCCGCACGGCCGGCCCGGAGAAGACCGCCGAGGCGCTGGTCGCGATCCACGCGTCGGGTCGCAAGCCGAGCGCCGATGTGTCGCCGTTGTACTGGGTCCAGCTGCTCAACCACGCCGCCAAGCAGAAGGACGGCGCGCTGGCCGACGAGGCCTACGGCGCGCTCGAGGCGAAGCTCGGCAAGGACAAGGCAGCCGCGCGCGCGTTCGAAGGCTGGAAGAAGCTGCGCGACGACGCGCACGCCAAGTGACGCCGCCGCGGCGCGCGCCGGCGACGGCCGCGCCGCGTCAGGCGCCGCCGCCCGCCGCCGCGTCGGCGGCTTCCGGCAGGCGTGCGATCAGCACGCGTTCGGCGCGGCGGTTGTTCGCCTTCGTCACCAGGAACCGGAAGCCGGCGTGGTCGACGACGTCGCCGGCGGTCGGCACGTGGCCGAGCTGCTCGGCGAGGTAGCCCGAGAGCGTCACGCTGTCGGTTTCCGGCGCCACCGCGCCGGCTCGCTCGCAGGCGATGGCGAGTTCGGCGGTGCCGCGGCACAGCCAGCTGCCGTCGGCCTTCTGCACCATGCTGGCGTCTTCCGTGTCGGACTCGTCCTCGATCTCGCCGACGATCTCCTCGAGCACGTCTTCGAGCGTGATGAGCCCGCGCGTGCTGCCGTACTCGTCGACGACGATGGCGAGATGCCGCCGCGCCTTCTGGAAGCGCCGCAGCACGTGGTTGAGCGTTGCCGTCTCCGGCACGACGAGCAGCGGGATCAGCAGTTCCTGCCAGTCCGGCTCAGTGCGTTCGCGCAGCGACAGCAGCAATTCCTTGGCCATGATCACGCCGAGCACATGGTCGAGCTCACCGTCGGGCGTGAACGGCAGGCGGCTGTGGCCGCTGCGCTGTAGCCGCAGCAGGTTCTCCTCGGTCGAGGACTTGCCCGACAGGTAGGCGATGCGGTCGCGCGCGACCATGACGTCGCGGGCCTTGGTGTCGCGCAGCCGCGTGGCGTTGTGAATCAGGTTGGCGGTGATCTGGCCGAACGCGCCCTGGCTCATGCCGACCGTCGTCAGCACGCGGATGTCCTCCAGCGAAGCTGCGTGGCTGCTCTGCCGCCGCGTGAACAGCCGGCTGAGCGTCCGCGTGACGAAGATCGCCGGCGTCAGCGTCAGCGCCATCGTGTGCACGACCCAGGCGACCGGCACGGCCAGCGCATTGGCGTAGGCGACGCCGATCGTCTTCGGCACGATCTCGGTGAGCGTCAGCACGGTGACCACGAACGCGGCGGCGAACCACGCCGGCGACACGTCGGGAAACGCGTGCTCGAACTCGGCGGTGGCGATCGCGGCGCCGCCGGAGTTGGCGACGGTGTTGAGGATCAGGATCGCGGCGATCGGCCGGTCCGGCTCCTGGCGGAAGCGCCGCAGCAGCAGGCCGGCGCGGCTGCCGGCCTGGGCCAGTCGCTCGATGCGCGCCGCGCTAACGCTCAGGACGGCCGCCTCGCACAGCGAGCAGACGAACGAGAAGACGATCGAGACGGCGACAGCGACGACGAAGACGAGCATCGTGGGGGGCGGGCGGAGCCCGCCGGCGCGTCCACGTTATGGCGCGGCGGCGGCGTGGTCCACCGCGGCCGCCTTGTCGGCGGCTACGCGGTCACGCCGGCTGGACAGCGCCGACCTTGGCCTCGCGGCATGCGAAGGCGTACTCGCCATTCTTGACGCGCACGGTCAGGTTCGCGCCGGCGCCGAGGTTGCGGTCGAGGATCAGCTCGGTGAGCGGGTCCTCGATGCGGCGCTTGATCAGGCGGCGCAGCTCGCGCGCGCCGAACTCCTCGGAGAAGCCGTGCTTGGCCAGCAAGATGCGCACGCCCGGCGAGAACGTCGTGGTGATGCCGCGGCGCTTCAGCAGGTCGGCGACCTCGCGCAGCATGTTGCCGGCGATGCGTTGGCAGACCTTTTCGTCCAGCGGGTTGAACATCACGACTTCGTCGATGCGGTTGACGAACTCGGGGCGGAAGCCCTCGCGCAGCGCCTCGAGCGTGATCGAGCGCAGGTCGATGTCGCTGAGGCTCTGGCGCTTGTGCGCCGCCGAGAAGCCCATGCGCGAGCGCACGGCGTCGATCTTCTCGATGCCGATGTTGCTCGTCATCAGGATCAGCGCCTGGTGGAACGAGACCGTCTGGCCCTTGCTGTCGGTGATGATGCCCTCGTCGAGCAGCTGCAGCAGCAGATTGTGGACCTTGAAGTGCGCCTTCTCGATCTCGTCGAACAGCACGACGCTGGTCGGCTTCTTCTTGATGCCCTCGGTGAGGAAGCCGCCTTCGTTGTGGCCGATGTAGCCGGGCGGCGAGCCGATCAGCTTGGCGTACTCGTGCGGCAGCGCGTACTCGCTGCAGTCGACACGGATCATCGCCGTCGGATCGTCGAACAGGTTGCGCGCGATCGCCTTGGCGAGCTCGGTCTTGCCGGTGCCGGTACGGCCGACCAGCAGGAACGTGCCGACCGGCTGGGTCGGGCGCTTGAGGCCGACGGCGGCCTTCTTGACGGCGCGGACGAGCGTCGTGATGGCGTCGTCCTGGCCGATGATCTGCTGGCGCAGATTGCGCTCCAGGTTGCTGACCCGGCGGTAGAGGTTCTGGCGGGCGACCTCGTTGCCGGCCTTGGCCGTGAACGGATCATCGGCCTCGCCGGCGGTCTTCGGCCCCTGGTTGGTCGGGATCGCGACTTGGTGGATCTCGAGTGACGGGTTGACGTCGATGCAGATCTGGTAGAGCAACTCTTCGACGATCTCGAGGTCGTAGCCGTCGTCCATCTTCTTGATGGCCGGCAGAACCTCCGACTCGAAGGTCGGCACGCACGATCGGACCACGCGCTGGCGGTAGTTTGCCTTGTTGTGGATCGGCGTGCCGTGCAGCTCCTGGAGCAGGTCGTCGGCGCTGCACCGGACCTTGATGAACTCGTCGATCAAGTCGAAGTACTTGATGACGAACGCCGCTCCTGGATGCTTCACTTCGTGATCCTCAGCCTGGGTACACCCCCTTTTTCGGGCGCGATGGCGCGGGGACTTGACCATTCTGTGACGATTCCTTGCGGCGTGGCGCAACCCCTCAGGTCCGCCCCATGAACGACCCCGTCAAGCTGCTCGCGCTGCTTGTGCACGGGGGTCTCGTCACCCCGGCCCAAGCGCGCACGGCGCTAGCCTCCGGCGCGCCGGCGAAGAGCCTCGTCGCGCAGGGCGTCTGCACCGACGAGCAGTGGCGGCACTGGGAGCGCACCGAGGGCGGCACCCGGCCGGTGCTGAGCCGCTACGAGGTCAAGGACCTGCTCGGCGAGGGCGGCGTCGGCCGTGTCTTCGCCGCCGTCGACAAGGTCGAGCGGCGCGAGGTGGCGCTCAAGGTGCTGCGCCCCGACCTCGCCAAGGACCCGGTCCAGGTCGACCGCTTCGTCCGCGAGGCGCGCCTGCTGATGGACCTGCGGCATCCGCACCTCGTGCAGGGCCTGCGCGTCGCCAAGGAGGGCGAGACGATTTTCTTCGCGATGGAGCGGCTGCCGGGCCGCAGCCTGCAGGACGCGCTGACCGACGACGGCCGGCTCGCCGAGGAGGACGCCCTGCAGGCCGTCGTCGACGTCGCCGGCGCGCTCGGCGAACTGCACAAGCGCGGCCTCGTGCACCGCGACGTCAAGCCGGGCAACGTGCTGTGGTCGCCAGAGCGCGGCGCCGTGTTGATCGACCTTGGCTTTGCCATCCCGCGCGACGCCGACGCTGGTGCGTCGGACACCACGGCTGGCACGGTGCACTACATCGCGCCGGAGCAGGCGCGCGGCAGTCTGTCGCTCGACGTGCGCGCCGACATCTACGCGCTCGGCGCGACGCTGTACCACCTCGTCACCGGTTCGCTGCCGTTCGAGGGCGCCGACAACGACGAGGTGCTGGCCAAGCAGCTGCTCGAGTCGCTGTCCGGCGAGCGCCTCCGCGAGCTCTCGCTGTCGCCGCAGCTGCACTACTTCCTCGAGAAGATGATGGCGAAGGACCCAGAGATCCGCTTCCAGGACCCCGCGCAGCTGCAGCGCGAGGTCGCGGCCTTCCTGGCCCAGCGCCAGCGCGAGCGCGCCGCCGCCGCCGAAGCCGATCAACGGCGCGCCGGGTTGCGACTGGGCGGCCATCGCCGTCCGCCGCCGGATCGGCCGCGCCGGGGGTGACGTCGTGGAGCGGCGCGAGGGCTTCCCGTTCGGTTGGGCCTGCCGGCGCTCGGGCAACTGTTGCGCCATCCCCGGTGGCTTCGTGCGCGTGACCGACGACGAGGCGACCGCGATCGCCGCGCGCCTGGGCATGGGCGAGGCGGCGTTCCGCTCGCGCTACCTGCAGCCGGACGGCGAGCGGCTCAAGGAGGGGCTCGGCGGCCGCTGCGTGTTCCTGCAGGATGGCGCGATGGCTGGCTGCTCGATCTACGCGGACCGGCCGGCGAAGTGCCGGGCGTGGCCGTTCTGGGACGAGATCCGCGACGACCCGCGCATGCAGGCGCTGGCGCTGCGCACGTGTCCGGGCATCGCGTGGGACGAGGACGGCGCGCGCGACGGCGGCGATCAGCCTTCGAAGCGCAGCCCGTAGAGGTCGAGCTCGCACGGCGCGTCGGCGAGGTCGAGGCGCAGCCACTGCACCTCGTCGGGCAGGCCCGGGCACGCCGACAAGTCGACGCGGTAGGCGTGCCGCGCGCCGTCGTTGCGCAGCGTGAACTTGACCGAAGCCGGCTCGGTGAACGTCTCGTCGGCGGGGCCCTTCCAGAACACCTGGGCGGTCAGCGTGCCCTGCGCCATGGCCGGCGCGTGCACGCGCAGTTCGATGGTCACCGCGCGGAGCCGCCGCTGCAGGCAAGGCGTCACGATCCACGGATCGTTGCCGGTCGCGCGCCACGAGAAGCCGTCGCCGCGCGGCTGCAACTGGTCGTTGGGCCAGAAGCCCTTCGTCGCCTCGCGGCGCGTCAGGTCGAGCGCGTCGCCGTCGACGCGATCGAACAGGAACAACCGATCGCGCAGGGCGAGCAGCGCCTCGCCGTGCGGCAGGCCGCGCACGCGCTCGGCCAGCGCCGCGCGCGGCGGGCTCGCCGCGTCGACGTCGACGAAGTCCGGCACGCCGTCGTGGAGCGGAACGCGCCGGCTGCCGACCAACGCGCCGGGCTCGCCGCGCAGCGGCGCGCGGGTGCTGGGATCGCACAGGCGCGCGCGAAAGCGCGCCTCGGCGTCGGCCGACGGCGGCGCTGCGCGCGCGCCGGGCGCGACGGTGACGTCGAGCAGCCGTTCGAGCAGTTCGCGGTCGCCGTGCCGCCGCGGCCGCGTCGCGAAGGCCGGCCCGGGGATGCGCGCGGCGACGCCGATGCGCCCCGGCCGCAGGTCGTCGGCCTGCGTGTGGGCCAGGATCCACGCCACCGTCTCGGCCCGCGGCAGCGCCGACGCCTCGGGCTCGCGGTCGCACTGCGGCCGCAGCGTCGCCGTCGGCAGCGCGGCGCGCAGGTCATCGGGGTGGAAGAGGTTGCGCTCCATGTGCGGCCAGCCGGGCCGCTTCCACAGGTAGGCGTCGATGTGCGCGCGGTCGTAGTGCACTTCCTCGGTGGTGAGGATCACGGCGACGCGGGCGACGCGCTGCAACTCGAGCAGCGTCTCGACCGGATTCTCGACGTGCTCGATCACCTCGCTGCACAGCACGACGTCGAAGGCGCCGTCGACGAACGGCAGCCGCCAGCAGTCGACGGCCGCCGAGGGCAGGCCGAACAGCTCGCGCGCGCGCAGGCTCGCCTGCAGCGACAGGTCGGCGCTCGCCGCCTCGCAGCCGAGGATGCGCGCGGCCGCGTGCGCGACGTAGCCCTCGGCGCCGCCGACGTCGAGCAGGCTCGTGAACGCGATGCCGTCGAGCTCCTGCAGGATGCGCAGGATGCGCGCGTAGCGCCGCAGATGGCCGCCCTCGGCGTCGGGATGGCCGAGGCCGTACACCGGCATGTGCGCGAAGTAGACGCCGGCGGGGGTGCGTTTGGCGAAGCGCTGCTCCAGCCAGTCGCGCGTGATCTTGGTGTAGAGGCCCATGCCGTTGGCGGGGAAGACTACGCGACGCGCGCATCCGAGGCGCGCGCGCGTTCCGCGCTCAGCGCGCCACCCGCTGCCATCGGCGCTTCGCGAGGTCGACGGCGTGCACGGCAAGGTCGCTGGCGCGCTCGACGTCGGCGCTCCAACTGCTGCCGCGGTAGTGCACGCGCTGCACGCAGCACAGGCCGAGGCCGGCGACGTCGAGCCAGTCGCCGCGCTGCACCGGCGCGCGGTCGGTCGCGGCGGCGGCGGCCGTCGCGGCGGCGCCGACGACCAACGGCCGGACCGGCGGCAGGCGCGCGTCCTGCCACGCCGCCGCGTCGGCGCAGACGTCGCAGCTGCCGCAGCCGTCCTGCAGGTCGTCGAAGCCGAAGTGCTCGTGGATCGTGCGCTTGCGGCACAGCCCTTCGGTGGCGTAGCGGACCATGCGCAAGAGACCCAGCAGGTCCGACTGGCGCTTGTCGTCGGGCAGCCACGCGGCGAGTTCGTCGTCGCTCGGCGGGCGCACGAACTGCAGGTCGCGGCCGATCTCGCCGGTGACGCAGCCGCCGCTGCGCAACAGCCGCAGCACGGTCTCGACGCGGCCGTCGCGCCGGTGCTTGCCGAGGAACACGGCGCGCAGCGCGTCGAGGTCGACGGCGTGCAGCCGGTCGCCGAGGCCCTGGAGGTGGCGGGCGACGTCGCGCGCGAACGCCGCGCCGGGATTGGCCCACTCGGTGAAGTCGCGCTGGATGGCGACGTCGTCGCTGGCGTACAGCAGCTCGCAGTAGGCGCCCTGGCCGTCGCGGCCGGCGCGGCCGACCTCCTGGTAGTAGGCCTCGAGCGTGCGCGGGATCTGCCAGTGCACGATGGCGCGGATGTCCGCCTTGTCGACGCCCATGCCGAAGGCGTTGGTGGCGAGCATCAGCGCGTCGGAGCGCTCCTGGAAGGCGCGCTGCTGCGCCTTGCGCTCGTGCGCCGACAGGTCGCCGTGGTAGACGAGCGGCCGCAGGCCCCGACGCTGCAGCTCGCCTTCGAGCCGCGCGAGGTCCTTGATCAACGCGCAGTAGACGATCGCCGGGCCGCCGGTGCGGTCGAGCACGGCCTGCAGCCGCGCCAGCTTGCCGGCTTCGCCGTCGGCCTCGCGCACCGACAGGAACAGGTTGTCGCGCGCGATGCCGGTGTGGTAGCGAACCGCGTCGCCCAGGCGCAGCACGGCGCGGATGTCGTCCTGCACCTGCGGCGTCGCCGTCGCGGTCAGGCACAGGACCGGCGGGTCGCCGAGTTCGCGCCGCACCTGCCCAAGCTTGAGGTACTCTGGGCGGAAGTCGTGGCCCCAATGGCTGACGCAGTGCGCCTCGTCGATCGCCATCGCCGCGACCCCGATCGCGCGCAGGCCGTCGAGGAAGCCGGGCACGGCGAAGCGCTCGGGCGTGATGTAGAGCAGCTTGACCTCGCCGCGGGCGGCGCGCTCGAGCCGGCGCTCGCGCTCGCCGCGCTCGATCTGGCTGTGGATGCAGGTCGCCGGCAGGCCCTTCGCTTGCAGCGCCGCGACCTGGTCGTCCATCAGCGCGATCAGCGGCGAGACCACGATCGTCAGGCCGTCGCGGACCAGCGCCGGCAGCTGGTAGCACAGCGACTTGCCCTCGCCGGTCGCCATCAGCACCAACGCCGAGCCGCCCCCGAGGTGGTGGGCAACGATGGCGCGCTGCGGGCCGCGGAAGGCGGCGTGGCCGAAGTGGCGGCGCAGTTGCTGCTCGAGGTCGCTCACGGCCGTCAGCCTACGCGGCCGTGGCCGCTGCCGCGCGGCCGCCGTAGAGTCAGCGCGCCATGAGCGAAGTCTCCCGTCGCGGATTCCTGTCGTCGGCGGTCGCCGGCGGTCTCGTCGCGCCGATCGCGGCGCCGGCGCTGCTGCGCTTGCGCTCCCCGGTCGCCATCTCCAGCTTCAACGGCCTCAAGGCGGTCGAGATCGCCTGGCAGCGCATGACCGAGGGCTGGCGGCCGGTCGAC
Source organism: Planctomycetota bacterium (assembly GCA_016872675.1). Lineage (GTDB taxonomy): Bacteria > Planctomycetota > UBA1135 > UBA1135 > UBA2386 > UBA2386. The sequence goes on along the minus strand of VGZG01000042.1, from coordinate 11,072 downwards.
GCGGCCGTCGCCGGCGTGTCGGTGGTGGAGGACGACCCCGAGGACGATGGCGTCGGCATCGGCGGCCTGCCCAACGAGGACGGCGTCGTCGAACTCGACGCCAGCGTCATGGACGGGCCGTCCGGCCTGGCTGGCGCCGTAGCGTCGCTGCAGAACATCCAGAACCCAGCACAGGTGGCGCTCAAGGTCATGCGCCACACCGACCACGTGCTGTTGGTCGGCGAGGGCGCGCTGCGCTTCGCCCGCGCGCACGGCTTCCCCGAGGTCAATCTGCTGACCGAGGCGGCGCGCAAGAAGTGGCTCGAGTGGCGGGAGAAGCGCTCGGCGATCGACGACTGGATCTCGCCGGACGAGAACGGCGAGCACGGCAAGGCGTGGTTCGACAAGTACAAGCACAAGACCGGCACGATCCACCTCGGCGCGGTGGCGGCGAACGGCGACGTCGGCTCGTGCACGACGACATCGGGCCTCGCGTTCAAGCTCGCCGGCCGCGTCGGCGACTCGCCGGTGATCGGCTGCGGCAACTACTGCGACAACGACGTCGGCACTGGCGGCGGCACCGGCCGCGGCGAGGCCAGCATCCTGATCAACAGCGCCAGCTTCCTCGTGCAGCAGATGGGGCTCGGCAAGCCGCCGACCGACGCCTGCCTCGCGGCGGTGCAGCGCGTCGATCGCCTGACCAAGATCAAGCGCCTGCGCGACGACAAAGGCCGGCTGAACTTCCAGATCCAGTTCTACGCCACCAACAAGAAGGGCGAGTTCGGGTCGGCCTCGACCTACGCCGACCAGTTCGCGGTCTGCGACGACAAGGGTCCGCGCCGCGTCGACATGGCGTCGCTGTACGGCGAGCCGCCGCCGAAGTGACGGCGGCCGCGGCCGCCGAAGCCGCCGCCGCACTCAGCCGAGGTCGGCGAGGCTCTGTTCGACGCCGGCCAGCTGCGCCTGCAGCGCGGCGAGGTTGGCGCGCTCCTTGGCGATGACTTCGGGCGGCGCCTTGGCGACGAAGCCCTCGTTGCCGAGCTTGCGTTCGATGCCGCCGATCTGGCCGCGCAGCTTCTCGGCCTCCTTCAGCAGCTTCGCCTTCTCCTTCTCGAGGTCGACGACGCCGAGCAGGTGGCACTTGCCGGCGCCGAGCACGACGGTGGCGCTGTCCTTGGTGCGCTGCGCGTCGGCGGCGATCGTCACCTCGGCGAGGCCGGCCATGTGCGCCAGCAGCGGCGTCGTCGCGCGCAGCGTCGCGGCCAGCTCGCCGTCGGCGGCGAAGCGGGCGACGAGGCGGTCCCTGGGCGCCACCTGGTAGCGGGCGCGCGTCTCGCGGATCGCGACGCACCACTGCTGCATCAGCGCGACCTCGCGCTCGGCCGCGGCGCTGCGCCACGCGGTCGGCGCCGACGCCCAGGCCGCGCGCACCAGCAGCTCGCCGTCGGCGAACGGCGCGGTGACGCCGCGCACCGGCGCCAGCTCGCGCAGCTTGGTCCACAGCGTCTCGGTGAGGAACGGCACGAACGGATGCAGCAGGCGCAGCGTCTGGTCGAGCACGGCGGCGAGCGCCTGCTCGGCGACCGCGCGCAGGGTCGGGTCGGCGCCGTCCTTGCAGCGCGGCTTGACCATCTCCAGGTACCAGTCGCACAGCTCGTTCCAGAAGAAGTCGCGCGCCGCGCCGATCGCCGCCGACGGGTTGTAGGCGCCGAGGTGGCCGTCGACCGCGGCGACCGCGGCCGACAGGCGCGAGAGGATCCAGCGATCCTCGAGCGGCAACTGCGCTGGATCGAGCGGCCGGAACGGCGCGCCGGTCAGGTTGAGGAACGCGAAGCGCGCGGCGTTGAACAGCTTGTTGCCGAAGTTCGCGCCGACGGCGAAGCGGTCGCTGGTCGCCTTCGCCGGCGTGATGCCTTCCTTGCCGTACTGGCCGATCAGGTCCATCGGCTGCTTCGTCTCGGGGTCGAGGAAGGTGCCGAGGTAGGGGCCGGGCTTGGCGGTGGCGAGGTCGACCAGGCGCTCGGGCTCGCCGGCCTTGGTGAACGGCGAGATCGCCTGCACCGGCAGGCGGATGTCCTGCGTGCCGGTCTGCAGCTCGCAGACGACGTAGCGCAGCGCGTCGGCGCCGTAGCGCGAGATGATGTCGAGCGGGTCGATGCCGTTGCCCTTGCTCTTCGACATGCGCTCGCCCTTGCCGTCGAGGATCGTGGCGTGCAGGAACACGTCGGTGAACGGCACGTCGCCGAGGTTGTAGAGCCCGGTGACGACCATGCGCGCGACCCACAGCGTGATGATGTCGCGGCCGGTGACGAGGCAGCTGCCGGGGTAGTACGCCTGCAGCGACGACGGCCTTTCGCCTGCCGCGCCGAGCGGCGTCTGGCCGGCGTCGACCTGCGCCGTCGCCGGGTCGGGCCAGCCGAGCGTGCTGTGCGGCCACAGCGCCGAGCTGAACCACGTGTCGAGCACGTCGGGATCGAGCTGGAAGCCCGCGCCCTGCAGGACCGCAGCGAGCTGCTGGTCCTGCGCCGCGTCGCGGAAGCAGACCTGCACTTCGACCGACGCCGGCGCGCCGGGGGCGGCGAGCGCCGTGGCGGCGGCCTGCGGCGCGAGCTTGCCGCCGTCCGGCAGCACGATCCACGCCGCCGCGTCGTCGCGCTGCAGTTGCGCGCCGAGCATCGGCAGCAGCGAGCGCAGCGCCGCGGTCGGCATCTCGCCGCGCCAGACCGGGATGCGGTGGCCCCACCAGAGCTGGCGGCTGATGCACCAGTCGCGCTTCTCGCCGAGCCATTGGGCGTACATCTTGCGGTAGCGCTCGGGGTCGGGGTGGAAGCCGACCGCGGCGCGCGGCGTGCCGTCCGGCAGCTTTGGCAGCGCGCCGGCCGAGGCGTCGAGCGCGACCTGGGCGAGGCCCTTGGCGCGGAACTCCTTCTGGGTGCCGCGGCCCATGACGACGCCGCCGTCGACGTCGGCCATGCGCACGAACCACTGCCTGCTCAGGTACGGCTCGACGATGGTCTTGCTGCGGTCGCTGTGGTCGACCTCCAGCGCGCGGTCCTCGACCTTCTCGACGAGACCGAGCGCCTGCAGGTCGGCCATCACCTGCGTGCGCGCGGCGAAGCGATCGAGGCCCTGGTACCTGCCGCCGTGGCGGTTCACCGTGCCGTCCTCGTTCAGCACGTTGATCGCGCCGATGCGCGGATGGCGCTGCCAGACGGCGTAGTCGTTGGGGTCGTGCGCCGGCGTGATCTTGACGCAACCGGTGCCGAGCGCCGGGTCGGCCCACTCGTCGAGCAGCAGCGGGATCTCGCGGTCGACGAGCGGCAGGCGCAGCGTGCGGCCGGCGCGCGCCATCGCCGCGATCGCGGCGAGCGTCGGCACGACCTCGCGCTGGCGCTGCAGCAGGCGCTCGAGCTCGCGCTCGGCGTCGGCCTGTTCCTTGGGGCCGGCTTCGGCGGCCTTGCGCCGCTGCTCGGCGATCGCCGCCGCGAGCGCGCTCGCCGGGTCCGGGTGCACGGCGACGGCGGTGTCGCCGAGCATCGTCTCGGGCCGCGTCGTCGCCACCAGCACGTGCGTCGGTTCGCCGGCCTGCGGGCCCTGCACCGGGTAGCGCAGGTAGTGGAACTTGCCCTGCACGGTCGCCTTGTAGAGCTCGTCGTCGGCGACGGCGGTCTGCAGGGCGCAGTCCCAGTTGACGAGGCGATTGCCGCGGAAGATCAGGCCGTCGCGGAACATCGCGAAGAACGTGCGCCGCACCGCGCGGGCGCAGACCTCGTCCATGGTGAAGCGCGCACGGTCCCAGTCGCACGAGCAGCCCATCGCCTGCTGCTGGCCGACGATGCGCTTCTTGCTGGTCGCCGCCCAGTCGTGGATGCGCTGCACCAGCGCCTCGCGGCCGACGTCGTGGCGGGTCTTGCCCTCGATCTCCTTGAGCCGCTTCTCGACGACCGCCTGCGTGGCGATGCCGGCGTGGTCGGTGCCGGCCTGCCACAGCGCGTCGAAGCCGCGCATGCGGTGCCAGCGCGTCAGCAGGTCCTGCATGACGTTGTCCATCGCGTGGCCCATGTGCAGCGCGCCGGTGACGTTCGGCAGCGGCATCATCACGACGTACGGCGTCTTGCCGGCGTCGGGGGTCGCGGCGAACGCCTTCGACGCGAGCCAGCGGGCGGTCACGGCTGGCTCCAGCGTCTGCGGTTCGTACTTCGGCGGCAGTTCGGTGCTCATCGACGGGCGGGGAGTGTAGGGACGCGACCGGCGGCAGGCACGCACCGGTTGCCGCGAGGCCCTTACGTCGGGTCGCGGCGCGGCTGACCTTGCCCACGCATGCCGTCGAGCGAACCGTCTGAGCCCGCGCCGTCCTGGCTCGCCCGCGTGCCAACCTCGCCGGCATCGCCGCCGCCGATCCGTTGTTCGTCGTCGCGATGGCCGGGCCCGCGCTCGGCGCTGCGGCCTTGGCGGCAACGACCGGCGCATGGCTGCCGCGGCTAGGGCCCGACGCCGGCGCGCAGCTGCCTCGACGACGCGGACTGCGCCGTTGTGCGGCGGCGGCCACGCGGCTATTCCCGGACCCAGATGTCCGCCAGTCCCACGGTCACGATCTACAGCGACGGCGCTTGCCTCGGCAATCCGGGGCCAGGCGGCTATGGCTCCGTGCTGCTGTTCGGCCAGCATCGCAAGGAGCTCTCGGCCGGCTTCCGGCGCACGACCAACAACCGCATGGAGCTGCTCGGCGCGATCGTCGGCCTCGAGGCGTTGACCAAGCCGTGCCACGTCGAGTTGTGGTCCGACTCGCAGTATCTGATCCACGCCATGGACAAGGGCTGGGTGGCGGGTTGGCAGAAGCGCGGCTGGCGCACGTCCAACAAGGAGCCGGTGAAGAACAAGGACCTGTGGCTGCGCCTGATCGCCGCGATCGCAGGCCACACGGTGCGCTGGCAGTGGGTGCGTGGCCACACCGGCAACCCCGAGAACGAGCGCTGCGACCAGCTTGCGGTGGCGGCGGCGCACGGCGGCGAACTGCAGGACGACGGCGGCTACGACGGTTGACCGCGCGGGCGCTCGCGGTCCGGCCGCAGACCACGCTGTGCGCCGCGCGAGCCGCGACTCACTTCGGCCGCAGCGCGACGGCGAACAAGCTGCCCGACGTCGGCGTTCCCGCGCCGCGCAGCCAGCCGAACCACTCGTCGGTGAACGGCGCTCGCACCGCGAGGCCGGCGAGCGTGCCGTCGTCGACGAGCAGCAGGCGGTCGTTCGCCGTTGGGCCGCGGAACCGCACTTCGCGGCCGGGGGCGCCGAGCTGGTTGTCGACCACACGCACCGCGAGGTCGACGATCGGCTCCGGCGGATACGTTGGCGCCGCCGTCGCCGGCTGGCCGAGCCATCGCGCCTCGCGCCACGCGAACGGCCCGCAGCCGGCCGCGCGCAGCGGCGCGATCGCCGCGTGCAGGTCGGCGAGCATCGTCTCCTCCAATTCGAAGTCGGCGCCGAGCACGCCGGCGACGGCGCCGGCGGCGGTGCGCTCGGCGACGACGCGCTGCTTCCACGCGTAGCGCGTCGTCCAGACGTTGCTCGGCGCCAGCGTGGCCCAGAAGCCGAGCGCCAGCAGCAGCGCGCCGCGGCCGCTGCGCGCCGTCGCGACCGCATGCACCGCGAGTCCGGTCCACAGCAGCATCGACCATGGCAGGTACCGCTGCGTGGTCAGCTGGATCGGGTGCTCGATGAAGTAGTCGGCGCGCACAGCGACGACGAGGCCGCCGACGGCGAGGCCGGCCCAGGCGAGGCCGAGGCCGAAGCGCGCGACCGAGCCGGGATCGGCGGCGCGCGCGCGGGCTGTCACGCGCAGCAGCGTCAGCAGGCCAAGCGCGCCGAACAGCAGCGCTGGCCAGGGAGCCAGCAGCTTCGGGCCGAACGCGGCGTGCAGTGGCGTCGCGATCGCGTTCGCGAGCGTCGCCAAGCCGGGACCGGGCAGGCGTGCCGCGTGCGCTGGATCGAGCAGCGGGCTGAACACCCACGGGCTCGGCGCGCCGAGCCAGCGCAGCAGTTGTTCCAGCATGGTCGGCAGACCAGCCTCGCCCGACGCGACCTGGTGGTTGCTGCCGATCAGCAGGCTGAGCGCGGCGACCACGGCGCCGAGCGCAAGCGGCGCGAAGCAGCGCCGATCGGCGCGCCGCAGCCACAGCGCCACGGCGAACACCGGCACGCAGGCGAGCCCGGTGCTGAAGCAGAGCGTCGCCAGCAGCGTGTACGCAGCGAGCCGCCAGGCGGTGCCCGGCGTCGGCGGGGCGGCAGCGTCGATGGTGCGCAGGCCGATGCACAGCGCCAACAGCACGGGCGCGAAGTGGACGAGTTCGCTGCCGTGCGCGAGTTCGCGGAAGTTGCCGCCCCAGCAAGCGCCGGCGGCGAGCGCCAGCGCGGCGGCCGCGCGCGTCGCCGTCGCTAGGCCGGCGGTGGCGCGCCACGCGACCAGCGCCGCGAGGCCGAGCGCGGCGAGGCCGAAGCCGCTCTGCAGCCACGGCGCGCCGTCGCACCATGATAGATCGAGCAGGCGCACGACGTTGGGCAGGACCTCGCGGTGGCCGTTGTCCGACGCGAACGCCGCCGTCCAGAACGGCGTCTGCACCTGCAGCGTCGCGAAGCGCCACGGATCGGCGTAGAAGACGCGCGGCGCCAGCACGACGGCGGCGAAGACGGCGAGCAGCGCGCTTGCGATGGTCGCGAGTCGGGCTGCGAGCAACAACGCGCGCGGCGTGGCCGCGTCGGCTCGTGCGTCGTTGCCGTTCCGTGGCATCGCGGCAGATTCTATCGGCCGATTGCGCTCCGTCGCTAGCGCACGCGCACCAGCAGCTGCGTCGGCACCGCCAGCGCCTGCAGGTGCGGCGCGAGGTCGTCGAGGAAGCGGTGGCCGTCGACGTAGTAGCCGGCGGTCGGTCGCAGCCCCGGCACGCGCGCCTGGAACCATGCGTTCATGCAGCCGACCATGCGCTCGCGCACGTACTTGGCGAGGCAGCTGGCGAGCGCCGTCGGGAAGGCGCGGTCCTCGCCGCGTTCAGCGAACGTGACTGCGGTGACGCCGCCGCCGCTGCCGTCTCGGCGCACCCGGTAGCTGGACACCGCCGGTTCCTCGCGCACGACCTCGATGCGCGCGCCGGGGCGCAGCCGCCGCAGGTCAGTGCCGTAGTGCATGCGGCCACCGCACCGGTCGGCGACGACGTGGCCGTCGATGCCGGCGGGCACCGCGTCGAGCAGGCGCGCCAGCACTTCGCCGTAGGCGTGGAAGTGGGCCTTGCTCTTGTTGTCGGTCGCGGCGATCAGCGCGTTCCATTCCTCGACGTCTACCGGGCGCGCGGTGAGGTCGAGCATGGCGATGCCGTGCTCGCGCAGGCCGCGTGCAAGTCGTTCGCCGTGCAGCCGCACGAAGCCGTCGTCGGCGACGTGCACCAGCGGCTGCGACAGGTCCTCGTACCACGGGCATCGCGCCAGCGCCGTGCGATCGACCCCGAGCTGGTCGAACCAATCGCCGAGCGTTGCCGGCAGATCGCCGTGGCGGCAGGCCCAGAACGCCAGCGCCGTTTCCTCGAGCGCGCGCAGACCGTGCGGACCCTGGTGCACCTTCTTGCTGTCGGCGACCCGGATCTTGCCCTTCTCCTTGCGCTTGCGCGCGACCAGCGGCTGCAGGGCGGCCCAAGGGTCGGCGCCCTCGGGGCCCGACAGCGCAGCGCCACCGACGACGAGCGGCCCGAGGATGGGGCCTAGCCCTGCTTCGTCGACGCCGGCGAGGATCTTCACGCACGGCACAGGACACCGGCGCGGCGGCGGCGGGTCAAGCGTCGATGGCGGCGGAACTTCCGCGCCGGGTCACTGCGCGCGTGCCTTGGCGTCGATACGACCCGAACCATGGAAGCGTTGCTCGTCGAGCGGGACCCGTTGCTCCGCGACCAGATCAAGGTCGCGCTGCAGCAGTTTCCCGAGTTCACGGTGACCGTCGGCGTCGGCTACGCCGGCATCAACGAACTGCGCAGCCGGCCGTTCGACTGTGTGATCCTCGGCGTCGATCCAAAGCAGCGGGACACCGTCAAGCTGTTGCGCCACCTGCGCTCGTTCGACACGACGACGCAGCTGTTCGTCGTCACTGCGCCGGGCAACGTCAAGGACATGGCCGTCGACAAGGCGAAGTACGCGATCCACTCATTCGTGCAGGCGCCATTGGTCCCGCGCGAACTGTTCGGCATGCTCGGCCGCTTCGTCGAGCGCCGCGCCGGACGCAGCAACTCGCAACTGCTGCGCGCGCCGCGGGGCGCTGGCCTCCCGACCGCGCAGGACGCGCCGACCGCTGCCGGATGATCGGCGCGGGCGCGCGGCGCCGCCGCGCTTGCCCTCCGCGGCGGCGTCGGGTTCGCTAGCCGGCGATGTCCGATCCGGCCCAGCCACCACCGCAACCACCGCGGCCGCGCGTCGATCTCTGGCTCGAGTCGCGCTACCGCAAGCTCCGCCGCGGTCTGCCGCAGACGGTGTTCTTCTGTCCGCGCTGCAAGGGCGACCGCCGACGGCGCGACGGGTGCCCGGAGTGCCAGGGCTTCGGCAAGCTGACCAAGGAATCGGTGCAGGAGCTGATCGGGCGCCGCCTCGTGCCGGCGATGCAGGCCAAGCATGGCGTGTTCCACGGCGCTGGCCGCGAGGACATCGATGTGCTCATGCTAGGCCGCGGCCGGCCGTTCGTGTTCGAGGTGCAGGGCGCGCGCAACCCGGACATCGACCTCGAGGCGCTGCGCAAGGAGATCGAGCAGCGGGCCGCGGGAGCGATCGAACTGACGCCGTTCGTGCGCGTGCCGCGCCAGCGCGTTGCCTATTGGAAGGAGACGCACTTCGACAAGGTTTACCGCGCCGAGGTCGTCGTCAGCGCGGCGCCGGACGAGGCGGCGCTCGCAGCGGCGCGCGCGTTCGGCGGCATGGCCGTGCAGCGCACGCCGCAGCGTGTCGCGCACCGCCGCGCCGACCTCGATCGCGAGCGCGCACTGCGCGTGCTTGGACTGTCGCCGCTGCCCGATGGCGCGTTCGAGCTGCGCATCCTGTGCCAGCACGGCACCTACGTGAAGGAGTGGATCTCAGGCGACGAAGGGCGCACGACGCCGTCGCTGAGCTCGCTGCTCGGCGTGCCGTGCGCCTGCCGGCAGCTCGACGTCGAGGAGATCCTGACCGACGACATCGACGGCCCGCGGCTGCCTAAGCCGGCGCCGAAGGATGTCTGAACGTGGACGCGCCGGGGCCGCTGCCGCGGACGCCGTTGGCGCACCTCCGCAACAGCCGCAGCGACCTAGTGCGCGCGCTCGTCGAAAGGCAGCCGAACTGGGCGCATGTTCTGCCGGCGCACGCGCAGCAGGACGGCCCGCGCGGCGTCACGCTGCACCGGCTCGTGCCCGATTCGTTCGCGCTGCAGGTGCGCTGGCGGTGGTCCGGCGCGGCTTGGGAAGAAGGCGAAATCGACGTGCTGCCCGGCAGCGTCGTGGCCCTGCGGCTCGTGCTCGCCGATGTGCGCCCGGAGTCCGTGACCAAGGCGCTCGGGCTCGTGCCGACGCGTGCGTTCGCCAAGGGCGACATCGGGCCGATCGTCGGCGTCAAGCGACCGGAGGGATTGTGGATCCGCGAGTCGATGCCCGCCACGTTCTGCTTCGCCGAGGAGAAGGTGGCGGAGATCCTCGCGCTGCTGCGCGGCGCGGCGGGGTGGCGCGACGTCGTTGGCCGTGCCGGCGTGCGCTGGGCAGGAGTCGCCGTGAAGCTGAGGGGGCCGATCGAGCGGCCGACGTCGCTGGCGCTAGACGCGCGCACGCTGGAGGACCTGGTGGGGCTGTCGCTGGCGTTGGATGTGGAGGTCGCGACGGAGTGAGGGCGTGGGCGTGAGCGGTTGACAGGTGAACGGGGGGCTGAGTCGCGCCGCCGTGTTTGCCCTGTCGTCGCGAATGCGCGAAACCTGCTTCTCCCAGGTGTTATTCGCGGCGGCGTCGCGGCTGGCTGCCTTCGTACGCCCGCCGCATTTCAGGCGAAGTCAGCGCGCCTCACGCCGTCAGCTCCATCCGCTTCGCCCGCTCCCGCAGTCTGCCCCGGAACTCCCGCATGGCGGCGAAGTACCGCCAGACGTCCCGCAGCAGCCGCACGGTCGATTCCTTCTGGTCCCGCCGCACGAAGAAGCACGGCACCTCGACGACGCGCAAACCGTGCAGGTGGGCGAGCACCATGATCTCGCTGTCCCAGAACCAATGATGGTCCTTGGCTTCGGCGACGACCGGCAGGATGCGCTCGCGGACGAAGAACTTGAAGCCGGTCTCGGGGTCCTCGAACGGCGCGTCGAAGCAGCGGTGGAACAGCCAGCGGTAGCTGCGGCTGAGCGCCTTGCGCAGCCAGCCGTTGGCCGACACTCCCGGCGAGTAGTGACGCAACGCGGTCGCGCCGTCCGCTCCTTCGTCGATGGCGGTCAGCACCATCGGCAGGTGGCGACAGTGGACTTCGAGATCGATGTCGAGGAACCCGACGACACGGCCGCGCGCCAGCCGGAAGCCTTCGGCGACCGTCGCGCCGCGGCCCTGGTTGGTCTCGTGGTACACCGCCCGTCGCGCCGGGCGTTGGGCCACCAGTTCGGCGACGACGCGCGCGGTGCCGTCCGTGCTCTTGTCCTCGATGAAGATGAGCTCGTAGCTCCTACCCATGGCATCGAGCGTCGCGGTGAGTTCGCCGACCGAGGCGGCGAGGTGGCTTTCCTCCATGTAGCAGGCGATCACGACCGAGAGCTCGGGCGCGTCGTGGTTGGCGGCGTCACATTTCATGCTGTCGAGCGGATCCGTCCCGGGCATCGTCTGCGTCAGGGACGCGACTCCAGTAGCGTCGCAGACCGCCGTGGCAACGCGCCATTCCGCTCAACGACCCTGGGCCACGCGTAGCCAGCCGACGAACCCATGGTCGAACCGTAGCACGAACATGCGGCGCGCGCAGTGTGTCGGCGCGAACGCGCCGGCGGCATCGATGGAACCCGCTTCGAGCAAGCACGGGAACACCGGGTCGAGATCCATCGTCGTCGGCACGCTCAGCGCCTCGCCGACGTATTCAGC
>VGZG01000041.1 GCA_016872675.1 Planctomycetota bacterium | reverse complement strand
AGTCGGGCGCGCAGCGCCGCCAACGCCTGTTCGCGTTCGGCGACTGGCAGCACGGGCGCGAACGGCCGCAGCGCCGCGGTGCGCGCGCAGCCGTCCGCGACCTCGACTGCGTCGAGGTCGCCGGCATAGGGCTGCCTGGCGCCGATGTTGTCGCCCAGCCGCAACTGCGCGTCCGCCGCGCCACCGGCGCCGAGTTCGGCCGTGCCCTGCAACTCGCCGTCGAGCCATAGCCCGGCGACGCCGGCCGCCGCGTCATAGGCCGCCTCGACCGCGTGCCAGCGGCCGTCGTCGACGCGCCGGCGTGTGCCGATGCGGACGTCGTGCCACGACCACGCCTCGAACGACAGCGTCCCCGGCGCGCGGCCGAGCACGAGCGAGATCGCGACTTGTTCGCCGGCGCGCGCCATCAGCGGCGTGCAGAACGTCGCCGTCGTGGTGCGGATCTGGCACCGCAGCGTGAACGATCCACGCGAAGTCAGCCCGCACGCGCCGACGTCGATGCGACCGCCGTCGCCGCGGAAACGCGCGGCGCCGCCGAGCGCGCCGTCCGCGATCGCTTCGACGCCATGCCAGCGCCCGTCGGGCTGGTCGAGCGCTGCGTGCACGCGCAGCGATGGATCTTGGGCCGCGAGCGCAGCCGTCCAGGCTGCGGCGACGATGACGCGGGCGCGTCGGCGCATGGCGAACAGGACATCGGCGATTCGCTCGCGGCGGCGGGGGCGCGTCATCAGTGGTTCGCCAGCTGCGCGGCGGCGGCATCGGCCGCTGCGGTCGCCTCGACCGAGCCGAGGAAGCCGGTCATTCGGCCGGCCTGTTCGAAGCGCTCGAGGATCTGCGCCACGTGCATGTCGGTGTGGCTGGCGATGTACGACGTGCGGATCAGGTCACTGCCCATCGGCACGGCCGGTTGCGTCACCGCGTTGGCAAACAGGCCGCGCTCGACGAGCGTGTGCCACAGGCGCAGCATGCGCTCCTGGTTGCCGACTATGACCGGCACGATCGGGCTCGCCGGCGTGCCATGCGTGCGGAAGCCCATGTCGCGCAGGCCGGCGCGCACGCGTTCGGCGATGTGCAGCACGCGCTGGCGCATGTCCGGCCGCGTTTCGATCAGGTCGAGCGCGGCGAGCGCGGCCGCGGTCGATGCCGGCGAGATCGCCGCGGAGAAGATCAGCGCGCGCGCCGTGTGGCGTATGTAGTGGATCACGCGCTCCGGGCCGGCGACGAAGCCGCCGAGGCTGGCGAAGCTCTTGCTGAACGTGCCCATCACCAGGTCGGTGTGGATCCCGCACAGCTCCGCGGCGCCGCGGCCGCGCGCGCCGAGCACGCCGATCGAGTGCGCTTCGTCGACCATCAGGCGCGCGCCGTACTTATCGGCGAGCGCGCGGATCTCGCGCAGCTGCGCGACGTCGCCCATCATCGAGTACAGGCCGTCGACGACGATCAGCATACCGCGGTTCTGCGCGGCGCCGCGCTGGAGTTGAAACTCCAGGTCGGCCATGTCGTTGTGCCGGAACTTGCGCGTGTCGGCGAAGCTCAGCCGGCAACCGTCGATGATCGACGCGTGGTTCTCGCGGTCGCAGAGGATGATGTCGTCCTTGGCGCAGATCGAGCTGATCGCGCCTAGGTTGGTCTGGAAGCCGGTCGATAGGCAGACCGCCGCTTCCTGGCCCATGAACTTCGCAAGCCGCCGCTCGAGTTCTTCGTGCAACTCGAGCGTGCCATTGAGGAAACGCGAGCCCGAGCACGACGTGCCGTACTTGTGCACCGCGGCGATCGCGGCCTCGCGCACGACCGGATGGTGCGTGAGTCCGAGGTAGTTGTTGCTACCGATCATGATCAGGCGCTTGCCGCCGATCTCGACCTCCGTGCCTTCGCTGCCCTGGAGCGGCAGGAAGTACGGGTACAGACCAACGGCCTGCAGATCCTTGGCCCGGGTGAAGCCGTCGCACTTTGCGAAGATGTCCACTGCTTGCTCTTCGATGGTAGATTCTCCGGAGCACGCCTCAAACCCTTTCTGTTTTGGCCGACGCCGATTCCTACGCACTTCTACCCGGCGCGCTGCTGGTCACCGGCGCATCGGGATTCGTCGGCCGCGCAATGGTGCGGCGGCTGCTTGCCGCGGGCGCGCCGCCGGCGCGGATCCGGTGCCTCGTGCGCGACCCCGTGCGCGCCGCCAGCTTCGGCCTGCCACCGTCGTCGCTGGTGCGCGGTGATCTCGGCGTCGCCGGCGGCCTCGTCGACCTGCCCACGGCGTTGCGCGACGTCAGCGTGGTTGTCCACCTCGCCGGCTCGCTGAAGGGCTACCGGCGCGCGCACTTTGACGCCGTCAACGTCGGCGGCACGCAGGAACTCGTTGCCGCCGTCGCCGCGCATGCGCCGCGCGCACATTTCATCTGCGTCTCGTCGCTCGCTGCCGCTGGCCCGAGCGTCGATGGCCGCGGATCTGCGGTCCATCCCGACGCGGCGAAGCCGGTGTCGTGGTACGGCGACAGCAAGCGTCAGGGCGAACTCGCAGTCGTGCGCTCGCCGCTCGCCTGGACGATCGTGCGTCCGCCGGTCATCTACGGCCCGGCCGACGCGGCGACCCGTCTGCTGTTCGCGCAGGCCAACGCGCCGTTGGTGGTGGTGCCGCGCCGCGCGGCGCCGCTGTCGATCGTGCACGTCGACGACGTCGTCGACGCGCTGCTGGCGGCGGTTGTCGTGCGACCGACCGGAGCGATCCTGCCGCTCGACGGGCCCGACCGCACCGACACGCACGCGCTGCTGCGCGCGATCGCCGTCGCCTGCGGCCGGCGCGCGCGCCTACTGCCCGTCCCACTGCTGCTGGCCAGGGTCGCTGCGCACGCCAGCGACGCGTTTGCGGCGTTGCGGCGGCAGGCCGGATTCTTCAGCCGCGACAAGCTGCGCGAGATCGGCGCCTGCGGTTGGGTGGCGGACGGCGGCCCGGTGGCCGCGGCGCTCGGCGCGCGGCCTCGCATCGCGCTCGCCGACGGGCTCGCGGCCGTCGCTGTGGCCGCACGTTAGCCGACGCCGATCACGGTCACTTCAGCAGCTGCATCAGCAGCGCCTTCTGCACGTGCGTGCGGTTGGCCGCCTGCTCGTAGATCATCGATTGCTTGCCGTCGAGCACGGCGTCGGTCGCGGCGACGTTGCGCCGGACAGGCAGCGGGTGCATTAGAAAGGCGTTCTTCGTCATCGCCATCAGCGCCTCGTCGACGCGCCAGTCCTGCAGCGACCGCTTGACCACCGCCTCGCGCTCGGCGTCGTTCCAGTACTTCGGCGCGCCCCACGAGCGGGCGTAGATGACCTCGGCGCCGCGCACTGCGGTGTCGCGGTCGTTGATGACGCGCAGCGCGCCGCCGGCGTCCTGCGCCGTCGCCACGCTCTTCTTCATGACCTCGTCGTCGACCTCGAAGCCGAGCGGGTGGGCGAGCGTGATGTCCATGCCGGCCAAAGCGGCGATCTGCAGCAGCGAGTGCGTCGGGCCGAGCGACTTCGGCTCGGGGTGGTTGCACCACATCAGCGTGAGCTTGCGGCCGCGCAGCGACACCAGCTGCTCACGCATCGTCATCAGGTCGGCGAGGGCCTGGCACGGATGGCCGAACGTCGTCTCCAGGTTGATCACCGGGACCGACGCGTACTTGGCGTAGTTGCGCAGCAGCAGATCCTGCCGGTCGCTGGTCCAGTCGCCGGTGCGCGCCGCCGCGCGGATGCCGAGCGCGTCGACGTAGCGCGACAGCGTGCGGGCGGCGTCTTTGACGTGTTCCTCGGCGGCGCCGTCCATCACCGCCCGGTCCTGCGGCTCGAGCTCGTACAGGTCGTCGCCCGACAGGTTGATGCAGTGGCCACCGAGCTGGACCATCGCCACCTCGAACGAGACGCGCGTGCGCAGGCTCGGTTGGAAGAACAGCAGGCCTAGCGTCTTGCCGTGCATCACCTGGCCCGGCTTCTTGCCCTTGACCCGCATGGCGAGGTCAAGGAGGTCGTCGAGTTCGGAGCGGGACAGGTCGGCGGTGGATAGGAAGTCGCGCTTGCTCACGGCGGGTCTCGGCGGAAGAGTGCAGGCCCAAGATGGCCGGCGACCAAACCATACGCGATGACGAGCGCTGGATGCAGCGTTGCCTTGAACTCGCGCAGCAGGCGGCCGCGGCCGATGAAGTGCCGGTCGGCGCGCTCGTCGTGCTGGATGGTGTTGTCGTCGGCGAGGGCCGCAATCGCGTTGAAGCGCAGCGCTCGCCGCTCGCGCACGCCGAGATGGAGGCGCTGCAGCAGGCGCTGGCGCGGGTGGGGGCGCGGTTGCCGGGGGCCGTGCTCTACAGCACGCTCGAGCCGTGCTTTCTGTGCGCTGGCGCCATCCTGCACACGCGGGTTGCCCGCGTCGTGTTCGGCGCTCGCGACCCCAAGTTCGGCGCCGTGCGTTCGCTGGCCACCGTGCTGGAGGATCCGCGGCTGAACCATCGATGCCAGGTGGCCGAGGGCGTCGGCGCCGAGGCCAGCGCGTCGCTGCTGCGGACGTTCTTCCGCGGCAAGCGCGGGTAGCGCGGGCCGGCTGCCGGCCACTTGCCCGTTGCAAAGCCGGCGCGGATCTGCACGATGCCGCGCCACATTCGGCGGCGCGCGTCCCAGCGCCCGCCCCTCGCGGAGAGGTGCCAGAGTGGCTGAATGGGCCGGTTTCGAAAACCGGTTGGGCCGCGAGGTCCACGGGGGTTCGAATCCCCCCCTCTCCGCCATCTTCTGCGCCGCCTGGCGCGACGCCCCGCCGGGAAGAAGCCTGTGTCCATGCGCGTGCCGTTAGGCTGCCGGCATGGTGGACGAGAGCTCGTCGGCTGCGACGAGGCGATGGCGCTGCTGCGTGACTACCGCCGCGCGCTTGGCGCCAGCGCGCCACGCAATCTCGGCCTGCTGCTGACCCGTGCCATCGCGGCGCAGGTGCACTATGCGCTCACCACCGGCCACGACGGCGACCTGCGCCGGCGGATCGAGGGTGTCGGGCTCGCGACGACCACCTGCAGCGGGCGATCTTCGACACCGATTCGCTGGCGCCCAGGCTCATGAAGAAGCTCGCGACGCTGCGCTGCGTGCGCATGGCCTGAGCCGGGGCGTCGGATCGGGCGGGGCGCAAACACAACCGCCCCGCGGTTGGTCACCGCCGGGCGGGTTGGCCGTCCGTGCGGACGGAAGTGGCTCCTCGAGTAGGACTTGAACCTACGACCCGGTGATTAACAGTCACCTGCTCTACCGACTGAGCTATCGAGGATCGCGCGACGGGCATCGGCCCGTTCGGGGCGGAAACCTTAGCGGCCGACCGCAGGCGGTCAAGGACTCGCTGTTGCCAGCGGACGCCCGGCCTGGAAACGGCTGCGGGCCGTTCCGTCGGCGACGGAACGGCCCGCAGCGGGCGACCCTGCGGCTTGCGACTCAGCTCTTGGGAGCCGAGCCGAACTTGCGCAGGCGCAGTTCCTTCGTGCCTGCCAGCGCCTTCTTGGCGGCGTCCTCGGTGAAGGCCTTCTTGGTCTTCACGAAGACGAGCGCCTTGCCGTTGAGGCCGTTGGGGTGCACGCGGATGACACCGTCCAGCTTGCTCAAGACGTCACGCGTCTCGATGGCGGTGCCCATTCAACCTAGTCCGGAGATCGCCAACTCGAAGACCTCCTCGGCCTTCGGCAACTCGACCTCGGCCAGGCTCTTGACGAGGATGCCCTTACCAGCGCGCCCCTTCTCGAGCGCGACGTTCAACTCCGCGATCTCCGGCGTCTTCTTGCCGGCGAGCTCGAAGTAGCCGACACCCGTGGTGTCGAACTGCAGGTTCTTGATCGTCTTGTCCTTTTCGAGGATCGCACGGACCCTCGCCGCCTGGGAGGCGGCAGCTCAACCGCCGATTCCGGACGCTTCGATCTTCCACAATTTCTCGGTCGGTTCGGTCGCCTTCGCCGGCTGCGCTTCGGTCTGCGCCATGGCCGTCGCGGCGAACGCGAACGCGGCGAGCAGCATGCTGGCCTTGATTCGCATCGGGGACTCCTGAATGGTCGCGCCGGCGGCCGGGGTGGCCATCGGCGGCGTAGGGTCACTATCGGCGACCGGCGTCGCCGAGGCAAACCCCGGAGCCGGGAAGTTTGGCCGGGTTGGGGGGGCAGCTACGGCCCGGCGAAGCGCCACGCCGGCAGATCCTTGGCGGGCGGCGCCTTGGCAAGGGCGGCGCGCAGCACGGCGATCGGGATGGAGTTCTGCCGCAGGACGGCGTCGTGGAAGGCCTTCTCGCTGAGGCCGCCGGCGCCGACCAGTTCCTGGTGCAGCGCGCGCAGTTGCAGGCCGCCGAGCATGTAGGCGGCCTGGTAGAGGGGCGGGTAGAGGCCGCCGACCGACCGGCGCACCTCGCCCTCGGCGGCGGCGCGCTCGTGGCCGACGCGCTCGATCAGGTACTCGACGCACTGCGGTCCGGTCCAGCGACCGAGGTGGAAGTTGAGCGAGAAGACGATGCGGGCGCAGCGGTGCTTGCGCCAGTACAGCATGCCGACCTTGTCCTCCGGTGTGCGGCCGAGACCGAGGTCGTAGAGGCGCATCTCCCAGTACAGCGCCCAGCCCTCGATCCAGAACGGCGTGTCGAAGGGCGCGCGGTAGCTGCGATGCCTGGCCTGCATGTGTTCTTGCAGCCAGTGGCCGGGGATCAGCTCGTGGTGCACCGTCGCGCGGCAGAAGTGCTCGTTGTTGCTGCGCAGCGCCTGCAACTTCTCGATGTGCGCCATCGCATCCGTCGGAAACGAGACCTGGATGGTCTCGCCGCCGAGGAAGAACGGGTTCGTGCGCTGCGCCTCGCGCGACATCATGCCCATGCGCCAGCACTCCTTGGCCAGCGGCGGAATGGTCAGCAGGTCGCGCGCTTCGAGGAAGTCGATTGCTTCGTGCGCGAGTTCCTTGACCAGCAGCGGTTGCTCGCCGGGCGCGCGGTGGCGGCGCTTGACCAGCTCGAGCGCTGCGCGCCAGTCGGCCATGCCGATCGCCGCCGTGGCCTTGTCCATCTCGGCGTCGCACCACGCGAACTCGCGCTCGGCGATCGCGACCAACTCGGCCGGTGTGTACGGGATGCGCTCGAAGCCGAGTTCGCGCAGCAGCGCGTCCTCGCCGATCGGATCGCCGACGAGCGAGCGGTCGGCGCCGGCGGGGGCCTGCGCGCGCAGCGCCTCGCCGAGCTGAACCAGGGCCTCGTCGGCGGCGCGGTAGGGGGCGCGGACCCACCAGCCGAACTCTGGGTCGTAGCCGTCGCGGAACTCGAACCATTGGCGCAGCGCCTGACGCAGGCCGGCGAGCCGCAGCGAAGCGCGGCCGGGCAGGTTCGCCGGCATCGTCTCGCGCGCGTCGGCCAGCGCCTGCCGCGCGGTTGTCGCGGCCTCGGCGATGCCGTTCACGGCGTCGGCCGCGGTGCGCGCCGGCAGCGGCTCCATACGGCGGCGACCTTCGGCGAGCGCGGTGATCGCCGGCGCGAACGGCAGCAGCGCCAGCGCCTCGGCGTCGCGCGCGCCGTCCTGTGCGAGCTGGAACAACGAGCGATCGACGTGGCGGTCGAGCAGCAGCCAGTCGACGCGCGCGTCGTGCGCTAGCGCGTCGAAGTCGAGCCGGTCGAGTTCGGTGCGTTCCTGCCGCCAGCGCTGTAGCAGCCGGTCGCGCCGCTCGGATGACATCGGCGCGTCGTAGCGGCGGCCGAGGTCGGCGAGGTCGGCGCTGAGCGCCGCGACGCGGGCGCGCAGGCCATCGGGCTCCTGCGCGGGGGCGATGCTGGCGACGGCGAGGATGGCGACGAGGGGCAGGATGGGCCGCATCGGCGCCATGCTACGGCCGGTCGCGTGGTCGGTCACCGGCGCGCAGCAGGGGCGCGGCGAACTTCGGGCCACCGCGCGCGCTGCCGGCTTGCTCGCTCAGGCCTTCGGGCCGGCGCTGCGGATCGCGTCGCTGGCGCGGTCGGCGTACTTGCCGAAGTTCTTGTTGAACAGGCCGGCGAGGTGCTTGGCCTTCTGGTCGTACGCGGCCTTGTCCGCCCACGTGTTGCGCGGGTTGAGGATCTCGGCCGGAACGTTGTTGCAGCTCTGCGGCACGTGCAGGCCGAAGGTCGGATCGACGACCGTGCCGGCCTTCGCCAGCGAGGCGTCGTGGATCGCGTCGAGGATGGCGCGCGTGAACTTGAGGCTCATGCGCTTGCCGACGCCGTGGCCGCCGCCGCTCCAGCCGGTGTTGACGAGCCAGGCCTGCGAGCCGTTCTTGGCGATCTTGGCGGCGAGCAGCTCGGCGTACTTGGTGGGGTGCCAGACCATGAAGGCGGCGCCGAAGCAGGCCGAGAACGTCGCCTCGGGATCCTTCACGCCCATCTCGGTGCCGGCGACCTTCGCCGTGTAGCCCGAGATGAAGTGGTACATCGCCTGCTCCGGCGTCAGCTTGCTGACCGGCGGCAGGACGCCGAACGCGTCGCACGTCAGGAAGATGACGTTCTTCGGATGCTTGCCGACGCAGGGGATCTTGGCGTTCGGGATGTACTCGACCGGGTAACTACAGCGGGTGTTCTCGGTGATCGACTGGTCGGCGAAGTCGACGACGCGCGCCTGCTTGTCGTAGACGACGTTCTCCAGCACCGAGCCGAAGCGGATGGCGTCGTAGATCTCCGGCTCCTGCTCGCGCGTCAGGTTGATGCACTTGGCGTAGCAGCCGCCCTCGATGTTGAACACGCCGTCATCGCTCCAGCAGTGCTCGTCGTCGCCGATGAGCGCGCGGCGCGGGTCGGCCGACAGCGTCGTCTTGCCGGTGCCCGACAGGCCGAAGAACAGCGATACGTCGCCGCCCTTGCCTTCGTTGGCCGAGCAGTGCATCGACATGACGCCCTGGCGGGGCATCAGGTAGTTCATGATCGTGAACACGCCCTTCTTCATCTCGCCGGCGTATTGCGTGCCGAGGATGACGAACTCGCCGCGTTCGAACGACAGGCTGACCGAAGTGGCGCTGCCCATGCCGTCGGTCAGTGGGCTCGCCGGGAACTGGCCGGCGTTGAAGATGACGTAGTGGGGGTCGCCGAAGGTCGCCAGTTGCTCCTTGGTCGGGCGGATCAGCATGTTGTGCATGAACAGCGCGTGGTACGCGTTCAGACAGACGATGCGGACCTTGATCTGGTACTTCGGGTCCCAACCGGCGAAGCCGTCGACGACGTAGATCTGGTCGCGCGTGTTGAGGTAGTCGATGGCGCGCTGGCGGTTGATCTGGAACGACTTGTCCGTCAGCTTGACGTTGACGTCGCCCCACCAGACATCCTTGTTCGACGGGTCGGCGTCGACGATGCGCTTGTCCTTCGGCGACCGGCCGGTCTTCTGGCCTGAGCGGGCGGCGAGCGCGCCGCTGCGCACGATCTCGCCCTCGCCGCGCTTGAGCGCCTGCTCGTAGAGGATCGCGGGCTCCGCGTTGCGGAGCACGTTGGTCACCTTGATGCCGTACTTGGTGAGGTCGACGGTGGACATTCGGTTCGGTTTAGAGGAAGCGCGGGGCGTCACGGCCCAGCAAGGGGCAAGCAGGATAGGGACGTCCCTGACGTCGATCCAGAGGGGCGCGCCGCGCCGAGAAACCGCTTGCCCGAGACGCGCGCGATGGCTAGGTTCCCCGCCCCCAACGAGCACCCGTAGCTCAATTGGATAGAGTACCAGACTACGAATCTGGTGGTTGGAGGTTCGATTCCTCCCGGGTGTGCCAACTATGCCCCTCGCCGTGGGGCGAACGACCCCGCGGCGAGGCGAGCCCATACTGCTTGCCGCAGATCGTCTGGCCGTTGGCGCCACCAGCCGCTTGGCCGCAGGCCCCAATGAGCGTGTGCCCCCGATGACCGCCGGCCCGCACCGCGAGATCCCCGACGCCTTCCCGGTCGCGTACCTCGACGAGCTGAAGCAACAGGTGCGCAAGCACCCGTGCTTCACGGTCAACAACCTCAACCGCGACTTCGTCAACACGCGCGGCTTCTCGGTGGTCTTCCGCCGCGAAGGCCTGCCGCGGGTCGTCGCCGCCTTCCCGTTCTTCGCGCCGTACCTGGAGCGGGCGCTGCGCGCCGACTGCAACGCCTTCTACCTCAACCCGCTCGAACTAGAGGGCGGCTCGCGCGTCGACCCGCACGTCGACCGCAGCCTGCGCGGCTACTGCAAGGACGTCAGCACGCCGCTCGGCGTCAGCGTGCTGTACGTCGACGTGCCGCCGGCGATGGTGGGCGGCTTGCTGACGCTCGCGCGCGGCAAGCGCACGCTGGCCAAGGTGCGGCCGCGCGCCGGCCTGCTGGTGCAATTCGACGGCGACCTCGTGCACGCGGTCGAGCGCGTCGACGCCCCGGGCAAGCGACTCAGTCTCGTCTGCGAGCAGTACCTGCTCGACGAGCGGGAACTCGCCGAGGTGCCGGTGTACGCGATCGAAACGCGCGCCAAGACGTACTGACCGGCGAGCGATCGCGCCGCCGGCGCGGCCTGGGACTCAGGGCCAGCGCACCGCATCCCACTCGGCGAAGCGGTCGATGCCGCCGTCGGGCGGGGCGCGCCGACCGCCGCGCATGCGTCGCTGGATGTCGAGGCAGCGAGCCGCCAGCGCCTCGTCACCGTCGCGCACCGCGGCGACGCGCGCGATCTCGACGGCGCCGACCGACCACTCCGAGAAGGCCGTATTCGCCGAGCTCTGCGTCAGCGTCGGGTCGTTGGCGGCCCACTGCGCGTCGGTCAGCGGCGCGCCGTCGAGCCAGCGGATCGCCATCGCCACTTCGTGCTGCGTCGGCGTCACCAACCAGCCGAACCGCACGGCGTTCTGTGCCAGCGCTTCGGCCAGCTTGGCCGCCGTCGCATCGCCGGTGACGCGTGCGTGCGCGGCGAAACCGACGGCGGCGGTCGCGTCCTGCCATGGGTTCCAGTAGCGGTGTTTGCCCTGCAGCATGCGGCCGTCGGGCTCACAGACGAGCATCGGTCGCACGCGGTCCGGCGGCAGGTCGCGGCCGCTCCACTCGCGGGCGTAGACCTGCGTCATGCGCGCGTCCATGCGCGCGGCGAGCGCGCGATCGTCGGTGGCGAGCACGTTCCACGCCGCCGCCAGCGCCGTGCGGCCGGCGCCGCGCGGCGCGCCGGCGTGCGAGGTTGAGAAGCGCGGCGCCAGCGTCTGGCCGCCGCGGTACAGCCTGCCCTCGTTGCGCAGTTCCTCGCGGGCCCAGTGCGCGCCGGTCAGCAGCGCGAAGGCGCCGAGCGTGTTGCTGCTCCAGTGCTCGCGGTCCTTGCCCGTCCAGCCGTGGGTCTCGAACTTTGGTTCGGGGACGGGCTTGCCGAGCCGATCCTTCGACATCTCCGGGTGCCAGTGCGTGCGCCCCGACCAGACGTTCCAGTCGGGATGCTCGTCGGGCTCGACCGGCCGGCCGTCGTCTTCGAAGAAGTGCACCGGCCGACAGCCTTCCTGCAGCACCGACAGCTCCGCCTCGAGCAGTTGGCTCGGCATTCCCGAGGCCGCGACCAGCGACAGCTTGACGACGCCGAAATCGGCCTGGTCGCCGGTCTGCCCGGCGAAGCGTTGCAGGCCGTGGCGGAAGCAGCCGAACGGATCGCCGCCCGGTTTGTCGCGCGCGACGAACGCCGCGTGCTCGCGGGCGAGGTGGTTGCGCAGCGCGATGCCGCGCAGCCACGGCGGCAGTTCAGGCACGACGCCGAACGGGCCGAAGGCGCCGCTGTCGCGCCATGTCGTCGCGCCGAGCAGCGGCGCCATCGCCGCGGCGTAGGTCGTCGTGTCCGCGAGGCTGCCGTCGCCCTGTAGCGCTGGCACCAGCGCGCCGGCGCGGCGCAGCCCCTGGCCGTCACCGAGCGGCCGGCCCTTCAGCAGCACACTGCGGCTGCCGGTCGGCGTCGCCGCGTGCGTGACGCCGAGCGCGCCGGTGTGGCGCAGCGCCAGCGCCATGCCTTCGCACTCGATCGCCAGCTCGCCGACGTCGCACTGCATCGCCGGCGTGCGCGGATCGGAGAACCACACGGCGACGTCGCACTGCGCGTGCGGTTGGTCGCGCCACGCGGTGACGATCGCCTCGGCGAGTAGGCCGGTGTCCCCCAGGCGCGCGCGCCGCAGCTCGACGCGACGCAGCACGTTGTCCTCGAGGTCGCCGACGCGCGCAGGCTCGACGCGCACGGTCGCGCCGCCAACGGTGGCAACGAACCACAACCGCGCCGCCGGCATCGCGACCGCGCCCATCGGCAAGTCCGGCCCCTTGCCCGCGACGAGTTGGAGGCTGCGTTCGCCGAGCGCTGGCAGTTCGGCGACGAACAGGCAGAGCGCGTGGCGCAGCGAGCCGTCCGGCCAGCGCGCGCCGAACGGTTGCCAGCACGTCGGCGTGTCCGGCACGTGCAGTTCGGGCACGTCGCGCCACGCGCCCGGCGCGAACGGCACGACGACGGCAGCGCCTTCGCGGCGCGCCGCCGGGGCGAGGTTCTGTAGCGTCAGCATCGGCGTCGCGGGCGCCGTCGTGGCAGGCGCCGGAGCCGCTTGCTGGGCGCGCGCGGTCGCCAGCAGCGACGCGAGGAGGCACGACGTGAACACGCGCATTGCCGCATCATCGGCGAGGCCGTCGCGCAACGGAAGGTTCGAGGCGGTCGCGCCGAGCGATACGCTGCACGCCATGCGTCCGCTCGCCAGCGTCTTCGCCGTCCTGCTCCCGTTGCCGCGGCGGATCGCTCGACGCTGGTAGCCGGGCCATCGAGCCCCTATCAAGGCCTACACGAAGATGGTTCGATCCGAAGTATCCATGGCGCAGTCACTCGCCGCTGTCTTCGTCGGTTCCGACACGCTGCTGCTGCAGTGCTTGCAGGCGTGGCTGGAACGCGGCCACGCAGCGCTCGCCGTCGCGACCGACGCCGACAAGGTCCGCAGCTTCTGCGCCGACCACGGCGTCCGCTGCCTCGACGCCGGCGGCGACTGGGCGCGCGAGGTCGCCAGCGAGCGCATCGACCACGTCTTCGCAGTCACTTGGCTGCGGCTGTTGCCCGACGCCGTGCTGCGGCTGCCGCAGCGCTCGGCGATCAACTTCCACGACGGTCCGTTGCCGCGCTACGCCGGACTAAACGCCACCTGCTGGGCGATCCTGCACGGCGAGACCGAGCACGCGATCACCTGGCACCGCATCGAGCGCAAGACCGACACCGGCGACGTGCTGCTGCAGCGGCGCTTTCCGATCGCGGCCGACGACACCGCGTTCACGCTCAACGCGCGCTGCTTCCAGGCCGGCATCGAGACATTCGCCGAACTCATGGCGCAGCTCGAGGTCGGCGGCCCGGCGCGCACGCCGCAAGACCTCGCGCAGCGCAGCTACTTCGGTCGGCACGCCCGTCCCGAAGCGCTCGCCGTGCTCGACCTCGCCGGCCCAGCCGCGGTGGCGTCGCGCCTCGTGCGCGCGTTCGACCACGGCGGCTACAGGAACCCGGTCGCCATCGCCAAGCTGCGGTTGCCGCACGGCGTCTGCATTGTCGGCGCCTGCGAGGCGTTGCCGGCAAGTCGCGCCCCGGCGGGCACCGTGCTCACGGTCGCCGACGAAGCAATCACCGTTGCGGTCGCCGACGCCGATCTGCGACTGTCGCGGCTGCGTTGCCTGCGTGGTTCGCCGCTCGCCGCTTCGGCGCTGCGGCAGCTCGGCGCGGTGGTCGGCACGGCGTTGCCGCTGGCCGACGCAGCGACGCGCGCGCAGTGGACGCGGCTTGGCGCTGCTGCGGCGCCTGCTGACGACGCGTGGGTTGACGAACTGCGCGACCCGTCGCCGTTGCCGGCGCCCGACGGTGCGCGCGCAGGGGCCACGGCGGCGCCGGCGGCGTTGCCAGTGACTTTCGACGGCGTCGTCGATCCGATCGAACGCGCCGCCTGGTGCGCGGCGTTCCTCGCGCGCGCCGCCGCCAGCGATCGCTGCCAGCTCGGCGTCGCCACGGCGGCCTGGGCGCAAGCCGCCGCGACCGCGCCGGGCATGGTTGTCGCCGTGCCGCCGGTGCGCTTGCTGCTGCCCGCCGGGACGCCGGTGGGGGACGCGGTCGCCGCTGCTGCTGCGACGCTGCGCGCGGCCACCGCGCGCGGGCCGCTGCTGCGCGAACTCGTCGTCCGACGCAGCGACGCAATCGCCGCCGACGTCGCGCTCGAGCCGCCGGTGCGTCTCGCGCTCGCTGCCGACGTCGCCGTCGCGCCGGGCACGCTTGCATTCGACTGCGCTGGCGATGGCGTCGTGCTGCGCTACGACGTCGCGGCTGTGCCCGAGGCCGCGGTCCTGGCGCTGGCGGCGCGCCTACAGGTGTTCGTGCGCGCCGCGCGCGCTAACCCGCAGTCGGCGCTCGCGGCGACGCCGATCCTCGGCGCCACGGAACTACAGCGCCTGCTGCGGGACTTCAACGCCACGGACGCGCCGGCGCCGGCCGAGCCGCGCTTGCACCGGCAGTTCGCCGCGGCCGCGTCGGCGCGGCCCGATGCCGTGGCGCTGACCTGCGGCGACGCGTCGGCGACGTACCGCCAGCTGCACGCTGCGGTCGAGCGCCTCGCCGGCTGGTTGCGCGGTCGCGGCGTGCAGCCGGGCGATCGCGTCGGCGTGTGCACGCGGCGCGGCGTCGGCATGGTCACCGCCGTGCTGGCGACGCTGCGCTGTGGCGCCGCCTACGTGCCGCTCGATCCGGGCTATCCGCAGGAGCGGCTGCAGTTCATGGCGCAGGACGCCGAGCTCGCCGCGCTGGTCGTCGACGCCGGCAGCGCCGCCGCCGCGCCGACCGCGAGCTGCCCGCGCGTCGACCTCGACGCTGACGCCGCCGCGATCGCCGGCGCCGCGCCGCTCACCGAAGACGCCGCCGACGGCGAGTCGCTGGCGTACCTGATCTACACGTCGGGCTCGACCGGCCGGCCGAAGGGCGTGATGGTGCGGCACCGCAACGTCGCCAACTTCTTCGCCGGCATGGACCGCGTGCTGGGGACCGAGCCCGGCACGTGGCTCGCGGTCACCAGCCTATCGTTCGACATCTCGGTGCTCGAGCTGCTGTGGACGCTGTGCCGCGGCTTCCACGTCGTCGTGCACGCCGGGGACGGCGGCGCCGCGGTCCCGGTCGCGCCGGCGGCCGCGCGGCCAGTTGCCTTCAGCCTGTTCTACTTCGCCAGTGACGAGGGCGAGCACGCACAGGACAAGTACCGGCTGCTGCTCGACGGCGCGCGCTTCGCCGATGCGCACGGCTTCGAGGCGGTGTGGACGCCCGAGCGCCACTTCCACGCCTTCGGCGGCCTGTACCCGAACCCGGCGGTGGCGAGCGCGGCGCTGGCGACGATCACGCAGCACGTCGCCATCCGCGCCGGCTCGTGCGTCGTCACGTTGCACCACCCGGTCCGCGTCGCCGAGGACTGGGCGCTGGTCGACAACCTCTCGCGCGGCCGCGTCGGCATCGCCTTCGCCGCCGGCTGGCACGCGCGCGACTTCGTGCTGCGGCCCGAGTCCTTCGCCGACCGCAAGAACGGCCTCGTCACCTCGATGCGCCAGGTGCAGGCGCTGTGGCGCGGCGAGGCGATCGAGTTCCCCGGGCCCGACGGCAAGCCGCACGCGATCCGCACGCTGCCGCGGCCGGTGCAGAAGGAACTGCCATCGTGGGTGACCATCGCCGGCAACCCGGAGACCTACCGCATCGCAGGCGCCTCGGGCAGCTACGTGCTGACCCACCTGCTGGGCCAGAGCCTGGAGGAGTTGACCGGCAAACTGGCGATCTACCGGCAGGCCTGGCGCGAGGCCGGTCACCCTGGCGAGGGCAAGGTCACGCTGATGCTGCACACGTTCGTCGGCGACAGCGACGAGCAGGTGCGCGCGATCGTGCGCGAGCCGATGAAGGGCTACCTGCGCAGCAGCCTCGACCTCGTCAAGCAGGCGGCGTGGTCGTTCCCGGCCTTCAAGAACCGCGTCGACAAGCCGGGCGAACTGGACGCGCTGCTCAACGGCGGCCTGACACCCGCGGACTTCGACGCGCTGCTCGACTTCTCGTTCGAGCGCTACTACCGCACCAGCGGCCTGTTCGGCTCGCCCGAGCAGTGCGTCGCCATCGTCGACAAGCTGCGCGCCATGCAGATCGACGAGATTGCCTGCCTCGTCGACTTCGGCATCCCGAGCGACGTGGTGATGCACAGCTTGCCGAAGCTGCTCGAGGTCAAGCGCCGGTGCGACGCCGCCACTGCGAGGGCGCGCGCGGCGACGGCCGCTGCGCCAGCGTCGACGACGGCGCCGGCGACGATCCCGCAGTTGCTGACTTCGCACGCCGTCACGCACTTCCAGTGCACGCCGTCGATGGCAGCGATGCTGCTGGTCGACCCCGAGGCGCCGGCGGCCTTCCGCGGTCTGCGCGCGATGCTGGTCGGCGGCGAGGCGTTGTCGGGCGCGCTGGCGCGGCACCTGCGCGCGCTCGTGCCGGCGCTGCACGACGTGTACGGCCCGACCGAGACGACGGTGTGGTCGACGACGATGCCGGTCGGCGACGAAGAGTCGGTGCCGATTGGCCGGCCGCTCGCCAACCAGCGCTGCTACGTGCTCGACGCCAACCTGCAGCCAGTGCCCATGGGCAGCCCCGGCGAGCTGTGGATCGGCGGCGCGGGCGTCACCGCCGGCTACTTCCGTCGCCCCGAGCTGACCGAGGAGCGCTTCCGGCCCGACCCGTTCGTGCCAGGCGGCCGCGTCTACGGCACCGGCGACCTGGCGCGCTGGCGCGCCGACGGCGTGCTCGAGTACCTCGGTCGCAAGGACCACCAGGTCAAGGTCCGCGGCTACCGCATCGAACTCGGTGAGATCGAGGCCGCGCTGCAGCGCCACCCGGGCGTGCGCGAGGGCGTCGTCGTCGCCCGCACCGACGGCAGCGGCGGCGAACCGCGGCTCGTCGCGTACTACGTCGCCCGCAGCCCGGCGCCATCGGTCGACGACCTGCGCGCCAGCCTGCGCCAGTCGCTGCCGGACTTCATGGTGCCGGCGTTCTTTGTCGCGCTCGCGGACCTGCCGCGCACGCCCAACCTCAAGGTCGACCGCAAGGCGCTGCCGGCGCCCGAAGCGGCGGCGGCCGGCGCGCGCGCCGTCGTCGCCGCCGGTGACGAGATCGAAGCCGCGATCCTCGCGATCTGGCGGCAGGCGCTCGGCGTCGACGCGGTGGGCGTCGAGGACAACTTCTTCGACAGCGGCGGCCAAAGCATTCTCGCCGTGCGCGTGCACCGCGAGATCGTGCAGAAGCTCGGCGTCGAGCTGGCGGTCACCGACCTGTTCCGCTTCCCGACGATCCGCGGCCTCGCGCGGCACCTGCAGGCGGGCGCGTCGACGCCGACGGCGGCGCAACTCGCGGCCGAGCGCGCCAAGCAGCGACGCAACATCCTCCGGCGCTGATCCCCGCGGCGGCGGCGTTGATGCGCCGATCCGGCGGCGGGCGCGCCCGCCGCAAACGACGCCGCCCCGCGCGGCGCAGGGCCTCGCGGGGCGGCGTGCGGTCCGCGTCAGCGCACGGACGGCCGGTTCACACCAGCATCACTGGCAGCCGACCGGCGCGAAGCGCACCGTCAGGCCGTTGGTGAGGCCGAGCAGGCCGACGACCGGACCGCCGCTCAGGAGCGGCGCGCCCTGGAAGGTCAGGTCGGCCGGCGCCTGCGCCGGGTTGATCGGGATCGGCGCGGTGGCGAGACCGGCCGCGTCCGTCGCGTACAGGCCGACGGTGCCGTACGACAGCAGGTCGACGTAGGCCGAGCAGCCCGGCGCGACCGACGTGTTGCCCGACGTGCCGCTGAACACGACCAGCACGAACGAGTTCGGCTCGCCGGTCGCCCGCAGGGCGAACGAGGCGTTGCCGGCGGTCGGCAGGCTGTTGATGTACAGGTCGCCACCCGGCGTGCCGCAGCCAGCACCGAGGTAGACGGCGGGCTGGAGCGTCGGAGCGGTCGTCTGGACGTTGACCGTCAGCGCGCCCGGGCCGACGCGCGCCTGGTCGATCGTCGCCGTGCCCGTGCCCGGCGCGACGTCGCTGTCGAACCAGAAGTTGTACAGCGAGTTCCAGTTGTGCGGGTTCGTGGCCGGCGCCGTCCAGGTGATGCGACCGTTGGCGACCGTCGACGTCCAGTCGTTGAGCGTGTTGGTGTCGATGTCGCGGAAGCCGATGTTCTGCACGCGGCCGGTCGGGCAGACCGGCAGGCTGAACGTCGCGCCGCCGCGGTTGTTGTCGATGTTGTGGACGCAGTACTCGTAGCGCCACATGCCGTTGGTCGGCCCCGTGACCTTGACGGCGACCGCGAAGCGGCCGTCCTGGTCGGCGAGCGTGCCGGTGCCGCCGTTGCTGCCCTCGGTGATCGTCGCGCCGGACCAGCGGCTCAGGATCGAGCCGAACGACGCGGTGCCCGTCGTCGTGGTGGTCCAGGCCGTGCCGTTCCAGGCCAGCGTGAACGGCCGCGACATGATGTTGTTGCCGCGGTTCTCGACGCGCTCGCCCTCGACGATGACGTGGATCGAGAAGAAGAGGCCCGAGCTGACGCCGCCGGCGACGTTCGCCTCGCGCAGGGTGACACGGTTCTTGACTGCGTCGAAGCCCGACGTGTTGAGGCTGCGCAGGCCATCGGCCGCGCCGCCGGTCTCACCGACGTCGAAGTAGCTGCCCACGGCCGGCCACGTGCCGAGCCACGGGTTGATCTCGGCGGGCGGGCCGAGGTAGGTGCGCGACGCGTTGTTGCCGGCCGAGTAGATGTCCGAGCACTTGACGCCGAGCTGCGCGCCGCCGGCGGGCGGCTGGACGCAGCCGCCGAGGCACGGCGATACCGACGGGCTGTTGAGCGACAGGAACGCGTGCTTGCAGTAGCTCCAGTCGGAGATCTGCACGAGCCGGCCGTTGACCTCGCGCGCGACCAGGAAGCCGAACTTCGGGTGGTCGGTCAGGATGGTGCTGCCGATGCTGCCGCCCGGCGAGCGCCACTCGACCGGCACCGTGCCGGGATTGCAGAGCTGGTTTTGGAAGGCGATGCCGATCTCGCCGCCGGGATAGGGCGCGCCGCGGCGGCCGTAGTAGGTCGCGCTGCTGATGTTGGCGAGGGCCGCGTCGTAGCCGACGCCGCGTTCGTTGGACTGCGCGATCAGGTCACCGCAAGCGGCGGCGACGGCGAGCACGAGACAAGACGATTTGGTCATGGTGGGTGGAGTGTAGAGCGGAGGGGGAGTAAGGGGAGGATAGCTGCCGATGACGGCAACGGCAGGATCGCCACCAAGTTTGTTTGGCCGCTACAAGAGACTTACGCGGTCGTCTGCGCCGCGCCGCAAGGGTTCGCCGCGCGCCCGGCCCGCGGATGCGCCGATGGCAGCGACCTTGCGTCAGCGGGCGAGCGGGCGCCAGCGCGCGGTGCGGATCGCCGCCTCGGTGGCGAACGACGCCAGCCCCACCGGGCGACACAGCCGCACTTCGGGTCGCAACGACAGCGCGTGCTTGCGCGGGTCGATCGCGCACAGCGGCTGGCCATCGAGGGTTGCCGTCACCTGCTCGGGCGTCACGGTGACGCGGATCGCGTAGTCCTGCCCGTCGGTGAAGCCGCGCATGCAGCGGCTGTCGTTGTGGGCGGCGTCGTTGCCGTCGAGGCTCGAGAAGCCGCACAGCGAGCCGCCCCAGCCGCCGAGCACCAGGGTCAGGTGGTCCTGCCCGACCGGAAAGGTCAGGCCGCAGAAGAAGTCACCGCCCTGCACGCGCGCCGCGACGACCTCCAACTCGTAGCTGCCGGCGGGCGGTTCGCCCGTCCAGGTGACGCCGGTCAGCGGGCTGCCGATGCCGAGCACGAGCGCGCCGTCGCGGACGGCGACCTCGCCCTGGCCGCCGAAGTCGGTGACGGCGAAGGCGCCGAGGCTCGCGCCGTCGAACAACGGCTGCCACGCGGCGCTGGCCCCGCCGGCGCCGGGCGTGCCCGCGCAACCGGCGAGCAGGGCAAAGGCGGCGACGAAGCAGGACGAGACGGCGTGGCGCGGCATCGGGAACGACCTCGGGATCACTTGCCGGTGATGGGGGCGATCGACGGCGTGCCCTTCTTGAGGAACAGGATCGCCATGGCGTCGCGGTAGACGGCTTCCGACTCGCCGTGCGGCTGACCTGGCCACTCGCCGTCGGCCGCCTGCCAGCCGAGCAGCATCGTCGCGCCCTCGAAGTACCAGTCGCGGCCCTGGATCAGCGCCACGCCCGACAGCATCGCCGCGCGTTCGAGGCCGTAGAGGTAGTAGTACAGCCAGTGGTGCTGGCGGTGCAGGTCGCCGGGCTGGTGCCGCACGGTCAGGTGCTTGGCGAGCCACGCGAAGCCGTCCTCGCGCGCGCGCCGGATCTCGGTCAGCGACTTGCTGCGCTTGCCGCCGTCCTGGCTCAGCAGCCCGGCCTCGCAGATCGCCAGCCCGGTGATGCCCGAGCAGGTCATGCCGCCCCAGGTTGGCGCTGGCTCGCCGTTGTAGCGGCCTTCCTCGTAGCTCCAGCCGCGCACGCGCGACGTCGGCCTCGTGCCGGTGCGCACGAAGTCGGGGTCGGCTTGCATCTCGCGCAGCGTCTTGAAGTCGGTCAGGTCGATGACGAGCTTCTCGCCGCCGTCGGCCTGCGAAGCGAGCACGCCGTTGGCCGCCGCCTGCCACGCCGTCGGCGGCAGTTCGACGCCGCACTGATGCGCCGCGTACATGCCGAGCAGGCCGTACTGGTTGACCGAGTTGTCGAAGCGACCGCCGGCCGTGTAGTTGAAGCGCAACAGCTCAGCGGTGTCGCCGCGCGTGTCGTGGTTGCTCAGCAGGCGCTCGGTCCACTTGCGGACCAGGGCCATGTCCTCGGGCGGCAGCTCGCGCCTCGCCGCCAGCGCGCCCTTGGCGACGCCCTCGACGCTGGTGCCGCCGCCACCTTGCAGCGCGTTCATCAGCATCAGCGCGGTGCCGAGCGAGTAGGTGTCGATCAGCGTGCGCTTGCGCAGCGACGCGAGGCCCTTCTGCACGACCTCGTCGTCCTTCGGCACGCCGCCCTTGACGAGCGCCAGCAGGCCGAGCGCGAGGCGACCGCTATGGAAGCTGTTCGGCCCGTCGTCGGGCTGCGGCGAGATGTAGATGTAGCCGCCATCGGGGTCCTTGAGGTGCTCGCGCAGGCGCGCGGTGCCCTTCTTGAGCGCTTCCTGCACGGCGGCGCGGAACTTCGCGTCCTGGCCGAAGCGTGTGTCGGTCAGTCGCCACGTCTCGCGCTGCGAGACTATGCCGGCGAGCTCGCGCAGATCCTTGCCGCGGAGCACCTTGCCCTGCAGCGACGCGGTGAACTCGACGACCCGCGCGCGGCCGTCCTTGTGCGCGATGCGGCGGCTGATCTGCAGGCGCGCGTCGAGGCCGAAGATGACCTCGCGCGCGACGTGCATATCGACGAAGCGCTGCGACTCGCCGCGCAGGTCGAGGCTGGCTGCGTGGCGGGCGGCGAGATCGAGCGTCTGCCAGCCGTTGTTGTCGACCGGGCCGGCGGTGCCGCGCAGCCGCAAGTCGCCGAACCGCCAGACGCGGCCGATCTCGGCGTCGACGACGCCGCCGGCGAGGCCGGGTCGCAGGTCCATCGCCGCCCAGAAGGCGAAGTCGCGCAGGTCGGACGGCGGCAGCTTGAGGCTCTGGCCGGCGTTGTCGAGCTCGCCGTGCAGCAGCACGGCCGGCGGCCGGATCGGACCGCAGAACTGCTGCCGCAGCTCGTTGCTCAGTCGTTGGTCCTCGTGCAACGCGCGCGTCAGTTCCTCGGGCGACTTCACGCCCGCGGGCAGCGAGTGGACGCCCGCGGCGGCGAGATCGAGGTACTGAGCGCCGCCGATCTGCGTGCAGCGCACGGCCAGCGTGTTGGTCCCCGCTTGCCATGCGTCGAGCGGCTTGCCGACGACGACGTACCAGCGGTTGCGGCCGTAGCCGTCGTTGGCGACGACCTGCTTGCCGTTGAGCCACACGCGGATGCCGTCGTCGTGGTCGACGCGGAACACCAGCGCGCGCGGCTTCTTGCTGCCTAGCTCCAGCGTCGTGCGCAGGCACAGCGCCGGCGACTCCCACTTGCTGCGCTGGGCCGGGTCCTTGTCGAGGTCGGTGCCGAACTCGCCCTGGCCCTGCGCCCAGGCCGCGTCGTCGAAGTCCGGCTGCTCGAAGCCCGCCGGCCCGTTGGCGTCGGGCGCGGCGAGCCAGCGCCACGTGTGCGGCTTGTCGTCGCGGCCGGCCTGCAGGAACCACTCGAGGCGAACGCGCGGGTTGGCGCCGCCGACCTCGAACTGGTCGGTGTCGCGGTCGTAGAGGTGCGCGCCGCGCACCGGCACGTCGTGCGCGATGGCGCTCGATCCCGGGGCCGGCGTCGGCGCCGGCGACTGCGCGCCGAGCGCGCCGGCCAGCGCGCCGACCAGCGCGGCTGCGACGGCGTGGCGGGCGCAGTGGCGACGCATCAGCGGAACCTCAGGCCGCAGTCGGGACAGCGCGCCAGTCCGAGGGGGCGGAACTTCGTCAGGCACGCTGGGCATTGCGTCTCCTCGGCGTCCGGATCGAGGACGACGTCGCGCACCGGCAGGCCCTGGCGGCGCGTCATGTCGTCGAGGTGTCGGTGGTGGAGGCTCATCGCGCGTTCCGCTTCGGTGCCCGCGACCGCGAGCCACGCTTGCGGCTCTCAACTGCTGGGAATCGCCCCCGTGACCACGCGCACGCCGCCCGCGGTCAGGACCTGCGCGATCTCGCGCAGCATCGCGGCCTTGCCGCGAAACAAGACCTGCATGCCGGGAGGGACGAGCACGGCGCGAGTCTACGCATGTCGGCCTGGTGCGCCAGCCGACCCGCGCGCTTTGCGGCTACCAGGCGCCCCGGGCATGCTGCGCACGATGCTGGCACTCGCCACCTGTTCCGACCTGCCGACCTGGGAGGTTGACGACCGTCATTTCCATGGCGCGTTGGCGCGCGTCGGCGCGCCGTTCGAGCGGCCGGTCTGGGACGACCCGGCCGTCGACTGGCGCCGCTACGGCGCGGTCCTGATCCGGACGACGTGGGACTACCAAAACAAGTTGCCGGCTTTTCGCGCCTGGGCGGCGCGCGTCGGCGCTGGAACCCGGCTGTTCAATCCCGCGCCGGTGGTGGCGTGGAACGTGCACAAGTCGTACCTGCGCGAGCTCGCCGCCGCCGGCGTGCCGTTGGCGCCGACGCACTGGCTCGAGCGCGGCGCCGCGGTCGACGTCGCCGGCCTCGTGCGCGCCGCCGGCTGGCGCGAAGGCTTCCTCAAGCCGTGCGTCGGCGCGACCGCGCGCGAGACGCTGCGCTTCGCGGTCGATCCGGACGGGCTGCGCCGGGCGCAAGCGCACGTCGACCGCCTGTTGCCGCACGAGGACCTGATGCTGCAGCCGTTCCTGCCGGCGGTGCTCGCCCGCGGCGAGTGGTCGGCGATCTTCGTCGACGGCGTCGTCACGCACTGCGTGCGCAAGATCCCCGTGCCCGGCGACTACCGCGTGCAGGACGACTTCGGCGCCAAGGACGAGCCCTACGCGCCGACGGCGGCCGAGCGCGCGCTCGCCGAGCAGGCGATGGCAGTCGTCGAACGGCGCTTCGGCCGCCTGCTCTACGGCCGCACGGACTTCTTGTGGCAGGACGACGGCGGCTGCGTGCTGACCGAGCTCGAACTCGTCGAGCCGTCGCTGTTCTTCCGCCACGGGCCGCAGGCCGCCGACGCGCTGGTCGCGGCGCTGGCCGCGCGCGGCGTGACGGCCCCGGCGTGAGCTCGGCCGGCGGCCGCTCCCGTCAAAGCCGGTAGGGGATCAGGTCGGCGTCGTCGCCGGCGTCGCCGAGGCGCTGCTCGACCAGCTTGCCGTCGACGACGATCTTCTGGCCGCGCTTCTCGTTGGCGTCGAACGACAGCTCCTCGAGGCACTTCTCGAGGATCGTCATCAGCCGGCGGGCGCCGATGTCCTGTGTCGTCTTGTTGGCGCGGAACGCGATTGTCGCGAGCTTCTGCACGCCGTCCGGGGTGAACGCGAGCTCGACACCCTCGGCGCGGAACAGCGCCGCGTACTGGCGCGTCAGCGCGTTCTTCGGCTCGGTCAGGATGCGCACGAAGTCGGCCTCGGTCAGCGGCGTCAGCGCGACGCGCACCGGGAAGCGGCCCTGCAGCTCGGGGATCAGTTCGCTCGGCTTGTGGTAGTGGAACGCGCCGGCGGCGAGGAACAGCATGTGGTCGCTACGCACGTGGCCGTAGCGCGTGTAGACCGAGCAACCCTCGACGACCGACAGCAGGTCGCGCTGCACGCCCTCGCGCGAGACGTCGGGGCCGTTGGCGCCGCCGCTGCTGACGATCTTGTCGATCTCGTCGACGAAGACGATGCCGTCGTTCTGCGCGCGGTCGACGGCCTCCTGGACGATCGCGTCCATGTCGAGCAGCTTGTCGGCCTCCTCCTCCTGGAGGATCTCGCGCGCTTGCGCGACCGTCAGCTTGCGCACCTTGACCTTGTTGCCGGGCGAGCGGCCCCAGAGTTCCTGCAGCGCCTGCGTGTCGAAGCCCATCGTCTCGTTGCCCTGCGGGCCCATGACGGAGAGCGTCGGCGTGCGCGTGTCGCGCACCTGGATCTCGATCGTGCGCTCCTCGAAGCGCCGGCCGGCGAGGTCGGCGCGCAGCTGCTCGCGCTCGCGCTCGCGCGCCAGCATCTCGTCACTCGACAGCGGGTCGGGCGAGCCGGGCGCGACCGCGGTCGGCTCGGAGCGCCAGGCGCGGCTCTGCATCGCGCCGGTGACTGAGCGCGGATCCTGGTAGTCGGCGAGGCCGGCGGCGTCGACGGCCGCGTGCCACAGCCGTTCTTCGGCGGCGGCGGCGGCGCGCGCGGCGACTTCCTTGACCTTCTCGGCGCGCACCATCTGCACGGCGGCGTCGACGAGGTCGCGCACCATCGACTCGACGTCGCGGCCGTGGTAGCCGACCTCACTGTACTTGGTCGCCTCGACCTTGACGAACGGCGCGCGCGCGAGCGTCGCCAGGCGCCGGGCGATCTCGGTCTTGCCGACGCCCGTCGGCCCCACCATCAGGATGTTCTTGGGATAGACGTCGGCGGCCAGTTCGGCGCCGAGCTGGCGCCGACGCCAGCGGTTGCGCAAGGCCACCGCCACCGCACGCTTGGCCTTGTGCTGCCCGACGATGTACTCGTCGAGCCGGCGCGTGATCTCGCTGGGGGTGAGGGCGGCGGCGATGTCGGTCATGCGGGGGCGAGCAGCATACCGCCGCCCGCTGCGCCGCTCGCCGTCACTTGTCGCTGCTGGCCTTCTTCACGCGCTCGACGCGGTCCTTGTCGTAGGCCTCCTGGTCGACGCTCTTGCCGGCGAACTCGATCCAGCCCTTGACCGTGCGCGTGTTCCACTCGGCCTTCGCGGCCGGGATCGACTCGCCGGCGTCGACCGGCTCGTAGCGCAGGTTGACGCCGCCGGTGATCGTCTCGAGCAGCTTGTTGAGGTCGAAGCCGACCATCGCCGGCTCCGCCTGCTTGTAGTCGAGCTTCTGCAACTGCTCGACCAGGGCGAAGATCGCCGGCCAGCCGGTCTTCTGCAGTTCGTTCTTGGCGCGCGTGCTGCGGATGCCATCGCCGGCCGCTTCCACGGCGAGGTCGCGCAGCGACGTCTTCTTGGCGTCGTCGATGCCCGGCGGCCACGGCACGTCGCCGTAGCTCTTCGGGTCGGCGACGTCGGCCAGCGACGTTGGCGGGTTCTTTAGGCGCTCCCACGGCTTCTTCGGGCGAGTCGGGTCGTCCGGGATCGCGGGCGCTGCCGGTGCAGCTGCCGGTGCAGCCGGCGTCGGCGCCGCTGCCGGCGTCGCGGCCTTCGCCGGCTCGCTCGCCGCCGGGGCCGCGGCCTTCGCCGGCTCGGCCGGGGCGGGCGTCGGCGCGGCCGCCGGGCTCGCCTTCGCCGGCGCGCTGGCGACCGCCGGCTTGTCGGCCGGCTTGTCGCCGCCGCCGGTGAGCAGCATGAGGGCGCCGCCAGCGACCACCAGCAGGCCAACGCCGACCAGCAGGATCAGCATGCTGCTGTTCTTCTTCGCCGCGCGTTCGCCGCGGCCGCGCTTGCCGCCGGCGGCGTCGCCGTCGGTATCCGCAGCCTTCGTGCGGCGCGTCGTGGCGCCCGCCGGCTTGGCTGCCGGCGCCGGCTTGGCCTCGCTCTTTGGTGTCGCCTTGCTGCGGTCGACTGCCGGCTTGGCGGCGGCGGCGGGCTTGGCGGCGGCGGCGGGCAGGG
>VGZG01000040.1 GCA_016872675.1 Planctomycetota bacterium | reverse complement strand
GGGCGCGGCGAGGCCGGCGAGCTCGCGCAGCGCCAGCGCGTCGGCGAGCGGCACGCCGAACCGCGCCGCCACCACCGCCGTCGCCGGCGCGTCGGCCTCCAGCGCCAGGAAATCCGAGCCGCTGCGCAACCACGCGAAGGCGCCAAGGAACAGCGCCCCCGCTGCCAACAGCGGCCGCAGCGACCCCTGCGCCATCAGCGGCCCTGCGCCGTGCGCGCCGCCTCGTAGAGCACGCGACAGCGCGCGGCGATCGCCGCGCGCGTCGCTTCGTTGCTCTGCATGGTGACGAGCCCGAGGTCCTCGCCGGTGACCGTGCGCACCACCGCGCCGCACAGCGCGAACACCCGCGGCTCCTTGGCCTCGACGAGCAGGCGCGCGAGTTCGGGCACCGTCTGCAGGCCAGCGCTCTGGCCAAACTGGTCGGCATTCAGCGTCGTCGCGACGTCGAGCGCCTTGAGCGCGTCGAGCAGCCACTGCCACTGCGGCGCGTCACGGTTCTTGCGGTACCAAGCTTCCGCGACATCGACGCGGTCCGTGGCATCGACGAGCGCGAGGCCCGTGGTGGCTTCGAGCCGCACCGCCGCCTCGCCGCCCAGCCGCGGGCTGCGCAGCAGGTCGAGCAGGTACGGCACGCCGACCGGATCGTGGTACTCGCCGAGCAGCAGCACGAGGTCGTCCTTGATGGCACGATCCTGGACGATCTCGACCTGCGCCAGCAGCGCCGCGACGGCGTCGCGCGCCGGCTGACGCTTGAGGTTGACGCGCGCGAGCGCGCCGAAGTCCTTGCCGAAGCCGACGAGCACGAGGTCGACGAGCACGTGCGCGGCGCGCGGGTCGCGCAGGTCGCCCATGCCGCGCATGGCGGCGTCACGGTCGTCCTGGCCGCGCGCCATCAGCGCGCGCTGCAGCGTCGGGAACGCCAATTCGCCGCCGACGCGGCCGAGCGCGCGCAGGCAGTCCTGGCGCATCGACGGATCGGTGTCGGCGACGACGATGCGCTCGACGAGCGGCTTCTGCGCCGCGGCGACCTGCAGGTGGCCACAGGCGATGGCGGCGCCGCGGGCGACCTCGGGGTCGGCATCGGCGAGCAGTTCGACAAGTCGCGCCGCAGCGCGCTGGTCGCGCACGACCATGATCTCGTCGATGCCGGCGCGCCGGACGAGCGGACTTGGATCCGACAGCGCCTGCAGCACCGCGTCCGGGCCGAGCACGGCGAAGACGGCGCGGATGGCGGCGCGGCCGCCGCCCGCGTGGCGCGAGGCGAGGTCGACGGCGCCGCGCCAGCAGCGATCGCCCGGCGCGGCGGCAGCCAGCTCCAGCAACCGCAGATCGAGTTCGCCGAGCTCCTTGCGCGCGTCGAGCGCCGCGAGCGCGGCGACGCCTTCCTCCTCGCCGATCACCTGCTTGCGCTCGGGGTTGGCGAGCACCTGCTCGATGGCCCGCGCGCGCAGCGCGTCGGTCAGCTGGCCCCACTGCGCAATGGCGCGCTGCACGAAGCGGCGACCGCGCTCGGCCGTCGACGGATGCGCGTCACGCCACTGCCGCTCGGCGCGCCAGAACGCCGCGCGATCGCCGTCCTTGCTCGCGTCGCGGTAGAGCTGCCAGGCCTCGGCTTCGCAGCGGGCCTGCACCAGCTGCACGAGCGCATCGAAGCGCGGGTGCGCGCCTGCCGGCATCGCCGCCTGGGCGCGGCCCGCCGGCAGGCGCAGTTCGAGCACGCGCGTGCGCGGCAAGGCGGTGTCGAGGTGCAGCGCCGCTTCGTCAAAGATGCCACCCTTCTCGAGCGCGGCCAGCAGCTCGGCCATCTGCGCCTGGTCGAGCAGCAGCTCGGTAGCGCCCTGGACCGGCGCGGCGCCGGCGACGCCTTCGGCGAGCAGGCGCACATGGCGATCGCCCTGCCGCCAGGTCACCACCGCGGCGCCGGCGGCGCGCGCGTCGAGCTCGACGCGGTCGCGCACCGCGACGAACGCGGCCTTCTGGTCCTTCCACCACGCGCGCCACGACAGCGACTCGCCGGCCGCGGCGACGCGGCCGGTGGCGCGCTGCAGGCGCTCTTCGCACGGCCGGCGCAGCAGGTCGAGGTTCGGCACGAACTGCAGCGGCTGCACGACGTCGAGCAGCGCCTCGGCGCAGGCGACGTCGGTGGCCGGCTCGGAGGGCGCGCCGCGGTGCAGCAGGTCGGCGACGGCGACGGCGACGAGCGACCGCGACAGCAGCTCGGCATCGGTCAGGTGCGGCGCCAGCGCCGGCAGCAGGCTCGCCGGCAATGCGTCGGGCCCCGTCTCGGCGGCGATCTGCGCCAGCGCAAAGGCGGCGTAGGCGAAGCCGCGGTCGATGCGCGGCGCCTGCAGCACCTGCTGCAGCGGCGCGACCGCAGGACCGCGCATCGTCACCAGCGCCGGGCACGCGGCGCCGGCGAGCGACGGGTCCTTCGACAGCAACTCGACGAGCCGACCGGCGGACTCCGCCGACGACAGCGCCTTGAGCATGTCGATGCCGCGCAGCTGCAGGTCGAGCGTCGACTCGCGCGACAGCTCGAGCGCGAACGGCAGGTCGTCGGCGGCGAGCAGCGGCCCGATCAGCTCGGTGGCATGCCGCCGCGCGCCGGCGATGCGGCCGCGCACGCATTCCTTGAGCGCGGCCTTGGCGCCGTCGCCCTTCAGGAACGCCATCGTCTCGAGCACCGGGCGCGTGGCGTCGCCGAGCGGCCGCGACAGCAGCTGGAACAGCAACTCGTCGGCGACCTGCGGCGAGCGGGTGCAGAAGCGGCGGGCGGCGACCATCAGGCCGCGCAGCTCGTGGGCGCGAGCGCTACGCACGACATCGAGCACAAGGCGCGGGATCGCCTCGGGCGCGTAGGCGCCGGCCATTTGCTGCAGCTTGAGCTCGACCTTCTGCTCGGTGCCGTGCAGGTCAGCGACGTCGCGGCGGAAGCGCTCGATCTCGGACAGCGGCGGCGGCGTGTCGACCTTCTCGGCGACCGGCTTGCGCGGCGGCAGCTGGATGTCGCCGCCGCGCGGCAACTGCGGGGCGACTAGGAGTAACAGCGTGGCGACGAAGCTCATGCGGATGGACGCCGGCGTGGCGCCGTCGCGGCGAGGGGTCGGCCGCGGGCGGCGAAAGGGTCGTGCATGATAACGGCGCGGCGCGCCGGTGTCGCCCGGAGCGCCCGGATGCGCCACAGTGGACGGCGCGTGGACTCCCACGGCGCGGACTCCTAGCCTGCGCCGCCGCCATGACGACCCCGACCGCGGGCCAGCAGCTCGACGTCACCATCGAACGCTTGGGCTTCGGCGGCTTCGCCATCGCCCGCCACGACGGCCTCGCCGTGTTCGTGCCCTTCGGAGCGCCGGGCGACCGCGCCCGCGTCGAGGTGACCGAGGTCGAGAAGAACTTCGTGCGCGCCCGCATCGTCGAGCTGCTGCAGCCCGGCCCGCAGCGCATCGCGCCGCGCTGCCGCCACTACGGCGAGTGCGGCGGCTGCCAGCTGCAACACGTGGACTACGCGGCGCAGGTCGCCGCCAAGGCCGAGTTCGTGCGCGATGCGCTGGCGCGCACCGGCGGCTTCGACTGGCCGCAGCCGGTGGTCGTGCACCACGCCGCGCCGTGGGGTTACCGCGTGCGCACGCAACTCAAGCTGATGGCGACATCGGGCCTGCGCAGCGACGGCGTGCACGGCCGGCTGCGCAAGCGCGAGCGCGGCCCGCGCGACGACGACGGCGGCCCGCAGATGGCGCTCGGCTTCCACCGCGCGCTGTCGCACAGCGTGCTCGACGTGCAGGAGTGCCCGGTGCTGGCGCCCGAACTCGAACACGGGCTCGCCGACGTGCGCGCCGCGCTGGCGACGCTGCCGCGCAAGGAGTGGCCGTACCAGATCGACGGCGCCTGCGGCGTCGGCGGCGCGTCGTGGGCGCCGGATCTGCCCGGCATGCGCAAGGATCTCGTCGAGCACGAGGTCGGCGGCTTCCGCTACCTGATCGAGCCGGAGAGCTTCTTCCAGGGCAACCGTCACCTCGTCGGCAAACTCACAGCCGGCGCGATCGGCGACGAGCGCGGCGGCCTGTGCTTCGACCTCTACGCCGGCGTCGGCTTGTTCTCGCTGCCGCTCAGCCGGCGCTTTCAGCGCGTCGTCGCCGTCGAGGACGAACGGCGCGCCTGCACGCTCGGACGCGTCAACGTCAAGACCAACCGCTGCGACAACGTCACCTACCTGCGCGCGACGACCGAGCAGTTCCTGCGCGACAACAAGGAACGGCCGGACCTCGTGCTGATGGATCCGCCGCGCCTGGGCGCCAAGCCGGCGCTGCCGCTGCTGCTGCAGCTGCGCGCCAAGCGGCTCGTCTACGTGTCGTGCGATCCGCAGACGCTCGCGCGCGACCTGCGCTCGCTGGTCGACGGCGGCTACGTGCTGGAGCAGGTCGAGGGCTACGACATGTTCCCGCAGACTTTCCACGTCGAGGCGGTCGCGCGCCTGCGCCTCGCCGCGCCGTGAGCGACATCCGCTGGATCGACGCGCCGGCGAACGCGCACGGCCGCGCCGCGCGGCTCGCCGTGCGCGCTACCGGCGCCGGCCCGCTCACCGTGCTGCTGCACGGCTACCCGCTCGACCACCGCATGTGGGACGCGGTCCGCGACGGCCAGCTCGCCGACCACCGCACGCTCGCCGCAATCGACCTACGCGGCCACGGCAGCTCGCCGTCCGCCGGCGACGACGCGCACGCGATGGAGCGTTTCGCCGACGACGTCGCCGCCGTGGTCGACGCGCTGGCGCCGGACGGCCGCGCCGACGTCGTCGGCCTGTCGATGGGCGGCTACGCGGCGCTGGCGTTCGCCGAGCGGCATCCGCAGCGGTTGCGCTCGCTGGCGCTCGTCGACACGCGCGCGGCCGCCGACGCACCGGCGGCGCGCGCGAACCGCGAGGCGGCGATCGCCATGGCGACGACGCAGGGCGCGTCGGCGATCGCCGACGCGATGCTGCCGAAGCTGCTCGCCCCGGGCGCCGATCCGGCGGTGGCCAAAGCGCTGCGCGCGATGATCGCGGACACGCCGGTGGCGACGATCGTCGCCGACCTGCGCGGCCTGCGCGACCGCGCCGACCGCACGGCGCTGCTGCCGGCGATCGCCGCGCCGGCGCTCGTCGTGGTCGGCGAACACGACGCGATCACGCCGGTCGCGGAAGCCGAGGCGATGGCGTGCGCTCTACCGTGCGCGCGGCTCGTCGTCGTGCCGGGCGCCGGCCACATGACGCCGATGGAGCAGCCGGCGGCGTTCGCTGAAGCGCTCGCGGCGTTCTGGCGCGCGATCGGCTGACGCGTCGACGCGCGGCCGCGCCGACTCCCCGCTCGCGGCGGCGCGCCGCCGATTCGCGCGGAACACGGCCGGTCGGCTATTTTGCGGCGATGGATCGCTCCGCGCCCATCGCCGCCCTCGCCGTGTGCCTCCTCGCCGCCTGCGCCACGCCGCCCGCGCCCGCGGCGTCAGCCGCCGCCGGCAGCGCGCTCGGCGCGTTCTCGATCAGCCTCGCGGTCAAGGACCTGGCCGCGTCGCGCGCCTTCTACGAGCAGCTCGGCTTCGCGGCCACGGGCGGCGACGGCAGGAGCTGGCAGGTCCTGCGCCAGGGCGACACCGTGATCGGCCTGTTCCAGGGCATGTTCGAACGCAACACGCTGACCTTCAACCCGGGCTGGTCGCAGCAGGCGACGCCGCTGCCGGCGTTCACCGACGTGCGCGAGCTGCAGGCGCAGGCGCAGGCGCGCGGCCTCACGCCGACGCTGGCAGCCGACCCGGCGTCGACGGGCCCGGCCTTCTTCGTGCTGACCGATCCCGACGGCAACCCGGTGTTGTTCGACCAGCACGTCGGCAAGCCGGCGGCGAAGTGACGCTCACGGCAATCCGAGCCTGGCGATCACGATCCGCCCGCAGTGCGCGCGCCCGTTCGGCGTCGCCATGCCGCGCTTCTGCGCGACGAACGTCACCGTGACGTCCGCGCGCACGGCCGCGCCGAGCGTCTCGCCGGTGTCGCCGTGCAGGCCCGACGGGATGTCGACGGCGAGCTTCCGGCCGCGCGCCTCGGCGCACGCTTCGACCCACCTGCGCGCGGCGCCAGCGAGCGGTCGATCGAGGCCGGTGCCGAACAGCGCGTCGATCCAAACCGCGCCGGCGTGCGCGGCGGGACCGGGCAAGGCGCCGACGACGACCGGGACGCCAGCCGCGCGCAGCACGCGCAACTGCAGCGCCGCGTCCGGCGCCTTGTGCGCGTCGGGCTCGGCGAGCAGGTGGATCGCGCAGCGGCGCCAGCCGAGGTGGCGCGCCGCCGCGAGGCCGTCGCCGCCGTTGTTGCCAGCGCCGGCGAGCACGACGAAGCGATCGCCCAACGCCGCCGCCGCCTCGGCGACGCTGCGCGCGGCGTTCTCCATCAACAGCAGCGTTGGCAGGCCGAGGCGGTCGCGCGCGTCGGCGTCGATCGCGCGCGCTTCGGCGACCGACAGCAGTCGCTCGCCGCTCATCGCTGCGCCTCCGCCGCGCCGGCGACGGCCTTGCGCACGCGCAGCAGCAGTTCGAGGTCGTCGACCGGGTCGAGCGCGCGCAGATCCGCGAAGCCGCTCTGCTGCGTGCCCAGCAGTTCGCCGCTGCCGCGCAGCGCGAGGTCGGCCTCGGCGAGCTCGAAGCCGTCGGTCGTGCGGCACACGGCGGCGACGCGCTCGCTCTTCGGCCCGCACAGAAGGCACAGCCCGCGGCGGCGACCGCGGCCGACGCGGCCGCGCAGTTGGTGCAGCGTGGCGATGCCGAAGCGGTCGGCCGCGACGACGACCATCAACGTCGCGTCCGGCACATCGACGCCGACCTCCAGCACGGTGGTGCCAACCAGCACGTCGAGCGCGCCGGCGCGGAAGTCCTGCAGCACGCGCTGCCGTTCGGCAGTCGCCAGCCGCCCATGCACGAGGCCACAGCGAAAGCGGCCGGCGAGCGCCTCGTGCACGCGCACGACGCCGCCCTTG
The DNA here is from genome assembly GCA_016872675.1 of Planctomycetota bacterium. GTDB lineage: Bacteria > Planctomycetota > UBA1135 > UBA1135 > UBA2386 > UBA2386. The sequence continues at coordinate 20,345 of VGZG01000040.1, read as the reverse complement.
TCGCCCTCCTCGCCGACCGCCGGGCAGACGACGAACACGCGGCCCTTGCGGCGCACGGCCCGCGCGATGCTGGCAACGGCGCGCGGCCAGTCGGTCGTCGGCACGTGCACGGCGCGCACCGGCGAGCGTCCTGGCGGCCGGTGACGCAATGTCACCACGTCGAGGTCGCCGAACATCGCCAGCGCGAGCGTGCGCGGGATCGGCGTCGCCGTCATGACCATCACGTGCGGGTTGTCGCCCTTGTGCACGAGCTGCATGCGCTGGCCGACGCCGAAGCGGTGCTGCTCGTCGACGACGACCAGCCGCAGCCGCGGCAGGTCGAGCCCGCCGGACAGCAACGCGTGCGTGCCGAACACGAACAGCGGCCCGTTCGTCGGCAGCGGCTCGCCTTTGGTCGCGGCGGTGCGCAGCGCCACGTGCACGCCAGTGTCCTGCAGCCAGCGACCGACATTCTGGTGGTGCTGCTCAGCGAGCAGTTCGGTCGGCGCCAGGAACGCGACCGTGTCCCCCTTGGCGAGCACGGCGAGCGCGGCGCCGACGGCGACGGCGGTCTTGCCGGCGCCGACGTCGCCCTGCAGCAGCACGCCCATCGCCGATGGCCCGGCGAGCTTGCTCCAGATCGCCGCCAGCGCGTCCTGCTGGTCGGCGGTCAGTTGCAGCGGGATGCGCGCGGCAATGCGCTGCGCCAGCGCCCCGTCGACCGGAAAGACGACGCACGGCCGCTCGGCGCGCGCCCGGCGCGCCTTCTCGACTGCAGCGAACAGCGCCACTGCCTCGCGCACGGCGAAGTGGCGGCGCGCGCGCTCGTGCTCGGCGAGGTCCGCCGGCCGATGCATCGCGCGCAGCAACTCCGGCGCAGTGTGCGCGAAGTCCTCGAGGCCCACCGGCAGCGGCGGCAGCGCGATGGCCACCCAGTCGATGCGCGCGAGCGCCGTCGCGAGCCACTGCTGCAGCCGCGCGCCCGACACGCCGTCGACGTCGGCGTAACGCAGTTGCACCTCGCCGCTCGGCGCCGCGGTCGTCGGCAGCACCTTGGCCTGCTGCAGCAGCCAGCGACGACCCTTCTGCTGCAGCACGCCCTCGACGCTGCGGCGCTGACCAACAGGGTAGTTCTTCTTCAGCCACGGTTGGTTGAAGAACGCCGTCTCGAACCGGCTGCCGTCGTCGCAGGCGAACAGGACCGTGGTCATCGAGCGACGGCCCGGCAGCCAAGCCGAGCGCACGGCGTGAACGGCGCCGGACAGGCGGACCAGTTCGCCAACGGCCGCTTCCGCCGGCGCCGGCAGCTCGCGCAGCGGCCGGCACCGGCGCGGAAAGAACGACACCAGGTCGAACACCGTGCGAATGCCGGCGGCGGCGAGCCGCTCGGCGCTAGCGGGGCCCACGCCGGGCAGTTCGCCGACTGCCGCATCGGGCGCCAATGGCGCCATGCCCTCGTTGCCACCGCGTCGTGCCATCGCCGCGCGGCAAGCTAGCCGCGCCGCACTCGCCAAGGAACGACGGCGCGGATAGCTTGCTCGCCCCGTGAGCGGCATCAGCGCCAAGCAACTCGCGTTCCTGTCACAGTACGGCTACGACCCCGCGCTACAGCAACGCTGGCAGGCAGACGTCGCCGCTGGTCGCCTCGCCAAGGCCAGCAACTTGGTCGCCGGCGAACTGTTGGCCCCGCCCCCCGGCACGCTGAAGAAGCTGCCCGGCGCCGCGACGAAGGCGAGCAAGGAGTTAGAGCGCCTGGGCAACGAGGCGATCGCCCGCGGCGAATTCGGCGTCGTGGTGCTCAATGGCGGCATGGCCACGCGCTTTGGCGGCGTGGTCAAGGGCGTCGTGCCGGTGCTCGACAAGGACCGCAGCTTCCTTGGCCTCGTCCTCGAGGACGTCAAGAAGGCCGAAGCGCGCGCCGGCGGCAAGGTGCCGGTGTTCCTGATGAACAGCTTCGCCACTGACGCAGCGACCAAGCAGCACTTCGCCGAGCACGACGGCTTCGGCTTCGACCCGGCGCGATTGAGCCACTTCACGCAGTTCGTGCAGCTGCGCATGACCAAGAAGGGCGGCTTGTTCCGCCTCGCCGACGGCGAGACCTCGCCGTACGGCCCCGGCCACGGCGACTTCGCGCCGGCCCTGCGGCAGAGCGGCCTGCTCAAGCGCTTCCGCGACGGCGGCGGCAAGTACCTGTTCGTGCGCAACGTCGACAACCTCGGCGCCCGCATCGACCCCGTGATCCTCGGCCACCACATCAGGAGCAAGCAGGACGCCACCGTCGAACTGGCGCCGAAGTGGCCGGAGGACGTCGGCGGCGCCCCCTTCCAGCTCGGCGGCAAGGTGCAGCTCGTCGAGCAACTGCGCTTCCCCGAGGGCTTCGATCCGAGCATCGTCGACGTGTTCAACACCAACACGTTCACGTTCACGGCCGCTGCCCTCGACCGCGACTTCGACCTCGGCTGGTACTTTGTCGAGAAGACGGTCGAGGAGAAGAAGGCCGTCCAGATCGAGCACCTGATCGGCGAGTTGACCGTGCACCTGCCGACCAACTGGCTGCAGGTGCGTCGCAGCGGCCGCCAGAACCGCTTCCTGCCGATCAAGGCGCCGGACGACCTGCAGTCCGCCCAGGACGAGATCGTCGAGATGTACGACGGCGCCCCCGAAACCGGCTGAACCCGGCGGGCCCGCGCTGCCGATGAGACGGGCGGCACGATGGCGACTCCGACGGCACCGGCGAAGGCGACAACGATGCGCGCGCAGTACGGCGCGTGGCCGTACCCGCACGTGCCGCTGCTGGCGACGCTGCCGAGCACGCACCCGTTCGAACTGCACGCCAGCTGGCTCTGGGACCGCGCCGGCAGCGGCCCAGCGCCGACGAAGCCGCGCGTGTGGATCGCCGGCTGCGGCACCTTCCGGCCGTACACGTTCGCCGTCGCCAACCCGCACGCCGAGATCGTCGCCGGCGACCTGAGCGAGCCGAGCCTCGCCGTCGCCCGCCGCCGCTGCACCGTGCACGGCGTCCGCAACGTCGCCTTCGCCCCGCTCGACCTCGACGATCCGTCGACGTGGCCCGAGGGCCGCTTCGACGTCATCGAGTGCTACGGCGCGCTGACGAACTGCGCCGACCCGCTGGCGACGCTGCGCTCGCTGCGCGCGCGGCTGACGCCAGGCGGCGTGCTGCGGCTGATGGTCTATCCGCACTGGTCGCGCCAGCGCGTGTTCCAGCTGCAGCGCGTGGCGAGGCTGCTCGGCTTCACCGCCGCCGAACGCTCGCACCCGGCGCGCTTCCGCGCCTTCGTCAAGCGGCTGCCGGCCGCGCACCCGCTGCGCTACGCCTTCACGACCTACGCCGACAGCCGCAACGACACCGGCGTCGTCGACGCGTTCCTGCACGGCGGCGACCGCGGCTTCACCGGCTGGCAGCTTGGCGCGCTGCTGCGCGACGCCGACATGACGCCGGCGTTCTGGTTCCACCGGCCGTGGGCGCAGCCCGACGCGATGTCCGAGCGGCTGTCGCTGCGGGACCGCAGCCAGAGCGAAGTGCTCGCCTACCTCGACCTGTGGCAGGAACTGCGCGGCAACTTCGTCGTGCTGGCGCGCGCGAACGACGCGCCGCCGCGGATCGTGCAGGAACCGACGCCGCACCCGCGCTTCTACGGCGACGACGATGGCCTGCGCCACCGCCTGCGCCTGCTGCGCCTGGGACTCGTCGGCGGCACGCTGCCGTCGCGCACCGGTTACGCCGCGGTGAAGCTCGCGGCCGCCGACGTCCGCGCACTGCGCGCCGGCGACGCGCCCGAGCGCCTGCGCGCGTCCGGACTCGTGCTCGGCGGCGACCACGGCAGCAGGCTGCCGACGCACGCCGACTGGCCGGGCGAACCGGCGTTCCTGGCGCACGCCGCCGGCCTGCGGACCGGCCGCCGCGCGCCCAATCCGCTGTACGCGCACTTGTTCGCCGCCTTCGAGCTGGCGCAGCGCTGCCCCGAACTGCGGTTGCCGGACCTCGACGGCCAGATGGGCCGCTGGCTGCCGTGGGCCGACCCGCTCGAAGGCCGACCCGTTCGCTTCGGCCTGACACCGTACGGCACGCTGCAGCGCTTCCGCCAGAGCGTCGCCGATCACCTCGCGCGCGCCGACCTCGGCGCGGCGGCGAGCTACGCCGACGTGCGCCTGCGCGACGACGCCGCGACGCTGCAGCGCGTGCGCTCGCTGCTGGCCGCCGGTGGCGAAGCGCCCGCGATCGCACGCGACGATGCGACGCTACGCGAACTGGCCGTGCTGCTGCTCGGCCACGACACGCTGTTCCTATCGCTCACGCCGGCCTGAGCCGTCAGCGGCCGGGCCGCACGGCCTGCGCGAACACGGCCGGCGCCGGCGCGCGCACAACCACGCGACGGCCGTCGCGCGGATGCTCGAACGCGAGTTCGACCGCGTGCAGCAACAGCCGCGGGCCGCGCGCGCCGTAGCGCGCGTCGCCGACGATCGGGCAGCCGAGCCACGCGAGGTGGGCGCGGATCTGGTGCTTGCGGCCGGTGTCGAGCTCGACCGCCAGGTGCGTGCGGCCGGCGCCGCGCGCGAGCGTGCGGTAGCGCGTGCGCGCCGGCTTGGCCTCGGGCCGCGCGCCGACGCGCACGAACAGGTTGCGGTCCTCCCACAGCGGCTGGTCGACCTCGCCTTCGGGTTGCGGCGGCGCGCCTTCGACCACGGCTTCGTAAAGCTTGTGCGTGCGCTCCCAGCCGGCCTGCACCGATTCCCTCGCCGCGCGCGTGCGCGCGAACAGCAGCACGCCAGACGTCTCGCGGTCGATGCGGTGCGCCGGCCACAGCTCGCCGCCGCCTAGCTGCGCGCGCAGCAGCGCCAGCGCCGTGCGCGCGCGTTCGTCGTCGCTGCCGACCGACAACAGCCCGGCCGGCTTGTCGATCGCGCACAGGTCGTCGTCGAGCAGCAGGATCGGCAGACCGGGCGGCGCGTCGGGACGACAGCCGGCGGTCTCGGGGCGAATCGTCACCACTGCGCCGGCAGCGACCGGCTGGTCGTGGCGGCGCGCAACCTCGCCGTCGACCTCGATGCAGCCAAGGCGCAGGCGCTGGCGCAGCGTGTTGCGCGACCACTGTGGCAACGCCGCGGCGAGCGCCTCGAGCAGCGACCCGGCGGCGGCGACGACAGCGCGGTCGCTCATCGGCGCGCACGCCGGCGGCCGGCGGCACGGCGCTTTGGCGCAGCGGCGGGCCTGGCGGCCTTGGCTAGGTCGGCCGAGCGGTCGGCGGGAACGTGGTAGCGCGAACGGATCCGCGGCAGCGCCGCGCGCGCCTCGGCGGCGGCCAGCAGCACCGTGGCGCCACTCGACAGCTTGATCAAGACGTCGCCCTTGGCGTGATCAACGCGGCGCACGAAGTCGCGCATATCGACCGGCTGCTCGCCATCGACGCTGGCGACGACGTCGTTGACGAAGGCCTCGTAGCCAACGTTGGCCTTGTCGGCGAGCACGTGCGCCAGCACGACAACCTCCTGCTGCTCGGGCTTGCGCAAGCCCGAGTGGTAGAGGTGCAGCAGCTCCTTCGGCGCCTTGTCCCACCAGTTGTCGCCCCAGTTGCGCAGGAACTCGGCGGTGAGGCGCTGGAACACGAGCCCGCCGAACAGGAACCACATCGGCCGGCGGTCAAACTCGGTGCGCGGCACCAGCCACGCCATCGGCTGCATCGCCATGCGCACGGCGAGCGGCTTGCCGCGGCGCAGCACTTTGGCCACCACGGCATCGCCGCAGTGGTGGTCGCCGATCACCGCGTCGAACTGGCAGCGGTAGCGGCTGCGGTAGCGCACGGTGCCGTTGTCGGCGATGCGCAGGCCGTCGAGTTCCATCAGCACGTCACCGACCGCGAGCTTGCCCCAGGCGCTCGAGCCGTACTGCACAGCCGTGATCAGCACGCCGCCGTGCTGCGGGCCCATGCCGAGGTGCGCGCGCAGCGCCGCGTTCTCGAGCTGCTGCGTGGTGATGCCAATGCCCGGCACCTGCGGGGCGAGGCCGGCGCGCACGGCGGCGAGGAAACGCCGGATGATCGGCGCTGGCACCATCTCGCCGATGTTCTCGGCCTCGGGCAGCGCCTGGAAAGCGATGCCAGCGACCTTGCCGCGCGCGAACACCGGTCCGCCGCTGTTGCCTTCGTTGATCGCCGCGTCGACGGTGACCGCGAGCAGGTGGCGCTGGCTGTGCTCGTAGCGCTGCACCTCGATGCGCGAGACCACACCCTCGGTGATCGAGACCTCCTCGCCACCGATCGGGTAGCCGACCACCTGCACGGCTTCGCGCAGTCGTGGCAGATCACCAATGCGCGCCGGCTTGATGCCGCGCGTGAACGCCGAGTCCTCGACCTGCAGCAGTGCCAGGTCACAGTCGTGGCTGATGGCGAGCACGCGGGCGACGACCTTGGTCGGATCGTCCTGCTTCTGCAACTGCACGAAGGTCGCGTTGGCGACGACGTGCGCACCGGTCAGCACCTGGCCCGGCGCCACGATCACGCCCGAGCCAGTGCTGCCGCGCGGCGCGACGCTCTGCCATGGGCACTCGTAGTCGGGGTCCTGGTAGGTGCAGTAGACGCGAACGACTTGCGGATGGGACATGCTGGTACGCCCGGGCCGACGCGCGGGGTGAACAGGGTAGCGACCGGGGCGGTCGGCGCGACAGCCCGCCCGGCCGGGCCGCCCGATGCCCATCGCCCACCGGCCACGCGATGCGCCCAAACGCCGGCGCCACGGGCCGTGGCGAGGGCGGCGCCGGCCGTCACGGCGCAGGGTGAGATTTCTGGCCGACCGAACCTGCCGCGGAACCGACGACTGATTATCCTTCGTCAGACTTGACGGTAGCCAAGCCCCACCTAACTCCCCCAAACCGCTCATGCAATCCCTCACACGCGTAATGCTCGCCGCGTCCGTACTTCTCGCCACTACCGTTGCGCAAACCGTCGATCCGATCGGTCGCGTCCACCCCAAGGCCGCGCCGCTCGCTGCCGTGCCCGCGCTGACGCTGCCCGGCATCGACCGCGCCGCGCTCAGCCTCGAAGACATCCAGCGCCGCACGAACGGCCAGCCGGCGCGCTACGCCGTGCCGTTCCCGACCAACGCCAACCTCAACACGCACGGCCTGTGGGAAGCGCTCGACGCCACGTGGTCGCTGTGGCGCCTGCGCATCGCCTGCCCGGACGCGAGCCACGTCAACCTCGGCTTCCAGCATTACTTCATGCCGGCCGGCGCGCGCATGATGGTCTACTCGTCGAACTACCAGGACGTCGTCCGGCCGTTCGACAACGCCGACCACCAGCCCACCGGCGAGTTCTGGACGCCGGTCGTGCAGACCAGCGAGATCATCTGCGAGGTCTACGTGCCCACCGCGCTGCGCCCGCAGGCACAGTTGCAGTTGCAGCAGGTCGGCTCGGGCTACCGCTTCTTCGGCTTCGGCGACGACGCAATCGGCGGCATCGACCCGGCTGGCGCGTGCAACGTCGACGTCGTCTGCCCGCAGGGCTCGGCGTGGAGTTTGGAGATCCCGGCGATCGCCGCGATGAGCTCAGGCGGCTCGATCTTCTGCACCGGCTCGATGATCAACAACACGGTGAACGACGGGAAGAACTACTTCCTGACCGCCTTCCACTGCGGCGTCACGTCGGCCAACGCCGCCTCGCTCGTCTGCTACTGGAACTACCGCCGCACGACCTGCGGCAGCGGCAGCGGCTCGCTGTCGCAGTTCACCAGCGGCTCGACGTGGCGCGCCGGCTACAGCAACTCGGACTTCACGCTCGTCGAGCTCAGCAGCTCGCCGAACCTCGCCTGGGGCATCACGCACGCCGGCTGGAATCGCAGCACCGCGGCGCCGACCTCGTCGACGGCGATCCACCACCCGAGCGGCGACGTGAAGAAGATCTCGTTCGAGATCGACGCGTCGACGATCACCTCGTACGGCGGCACCGCGTCGCCGGGCAACAGCACGCACCTGCGCGTCATCGACTGGGACACCGGCACGACCGAGCCCGGCTCGTCCGGCAGCCCGCTGTTCGACCAGAGCAAGCTGATCGTCGGCCAGCTGCACGGCGGCAGCGCCGCGTGCGGCAACAACCTGTCCGACTGGTACGGCCGTCTCACGACGTCGTGGACCGGCGGCGGCACCAACACCACGCGCCTGTCCAACTGGCTCGACCCGATCAACACCGGCGCCACGACGATGGCGACCCGTCCGGTCGGCGGCGGCGGCGGCGGCACGGTGGCGACGGCGACGAGCTACGGCACCGGCTGCTACACGCGCTACGCCAGCTTCGCGCAGACCTTCGCCGGCGGCACGATCGACCTCGCCGGCACGGCGAGCGTCGCCAACGTGATCAGCATGCAGCCGCTCGGCGGCACAACGGGCTACACCGTCCAGGCCGGCGCCAACGCGTGGTTCACGCCGGTCGCCGCCAACCTCGCGCTCGGTGACGACGTGGTGTCGTCGGCGCTGACGCTGCCGTTCACGTTCCCGTTCCCGGGCGGCTCGACGACGCAGGTGCGTATGTGCAGCAACGGCTTCGTCTGGCTCAACGGCACGAGCACCACCGCCGAGTACCAGCCGACCGCCGCGCTGCTGGTCAGCGCCGCCTCGCGCCTCGCGCCGATCTGGATGGACCTCAACCCGGCCGCCGGCGGCACGTGCCACTTCGACGTCGCCCCCGGCAACACCGCCGTCTACTTCACCTGGAGCGCGGTGCCGCACTACGGCACCACCGCCGGCAACTCGGTGCAGCTCGCGCTCTTCCCGACCGGCGTCGTCGAGTACCGCTACCGCGTGCTCGGCAGCCAGACGGCCGCGTGCGTCGTCGGCTGGGGCCGCTCCGGCTCGGCCGTCCCGCCGGACCGCGACCTGTCGGCGGCCAACCTGCCGTTCCAGGTCAGCAGCGACCTCGCCGGCCTGACGTTCACCGGCGTCAACCGTCCGCTCGTCGGCGTCACGCAGCAGTGCACGCTGACCAACGTGCCGAACCCGGCGGCCAGCGTCGGCCTCGTGCTGCTCGGCATGGCCGGCATCCCGGCCGGTCAGGACCTCGGCTCGATCGGCGCGCCGGGCTGCTCGCTCTACAACCCTGGCACGGTGATCCAGACGCTGTTGCCGCTCGGCGCGTCGACGACGTGGAACTTCGCGATCCCGAACACGCCGTCGCTCAGCGGCACGCACGTCTACGCGCAGGGCGCAACGCTGATCCCGCCAGGGACCAACGCGCTCAACGTGCTGACCAGCAACGGCGTCGATTTGCTGATCGGCACGCTGTGACCGCAAACGGGCGGTGACGCGCGGCGGGCCGCCGGACCCGCGCGCGTCGTCTGGCGGCCATCGACGGTGCACGGCATGGTGCGCGCGTTGGCAGCCTGACGCCAACGCCGCCCTGTAGCTACAGGAACCAGTCGCGGCGCTCGGAGCCGGGCGCCGACAGCGGCAGATCCTTGCCGGCCTCGATCAGCTCCTCGATCCACCAGTTGGCGCTGTGGTAGAGGCAGGTGACCTGGCGACACTCGTGGCGGGCGTCGAAGTTGTTGAGCAGCTTCGCCGTGCTGTGCTGCGCTGCCGGCGGCACCTGCCACAGCGACTTGCCGCCGACCTCCGCCTTCGGCACACCGCGGTGCGCCGGGCAGTTGAACGTGCCGAGCGGCGTCACCACCTGCCGCAGCATCTGCATGTGGCAGGTCTTGGGCTGCTTGGTGTAGTCGCGCCACGTGCCGTCCATCAGCACGCGCAGGTTGGTGCTCGCCAGCACGCGGAAGTCCGGCCGCGCGGCGGCGCGCGCTTCGGCGAGGTTCTGCTTGATGCGGGCGATGACCGCCTGCAGCTCCGCCTCGGTCTTGGCCGGATCCATGACCTCGGCGCCGTCCTCCTGGCGCTCGAGGAACGGCTTGAACGAGATGTAGTCGAACATCGCGTCCGAAGCGCGGCGGCTGGCCATCACCATCTCATCGATGTTCTCGACGACCTTGACGTCGCCGCGGCTGCCGCCCTTCCACGTGATGACGAACGAGAAGCCCATCTGCAGCGCCGGATTGGACGCCTTGATCTTGGGGGTCCAGCCGCAGATCTCGTCGAGCGTCAGCGTCGCGCTCGCCGGATTGTGCATGCGCCGGAAGACCTCGTTGCTGCCCGAATCGAGCGAGAGCCGCACCCAGTCGCCCTCGGTGAAGTGCGGCGCCGCCTGCAGCAGACGATCACCGCGGCTGCCGTTGCTGACCACGGCGACGGCGAGCTGCAGCTGCTTGAGGAACTGCACGAACGCGACGAAGCCGGGATAGAGCGTCGGCTCGCCGCCGCCGATCAGGATGACGCTGCGCAGGCCGCGCGCGGCCATCTTGGCGATCGCGTCACGCAGTTCCTGATCCTCGTGCTTCTCCTTGCTGTTGAGGATGTCCCAGTCGATGCAGTGGTCGCACTTGTAGTTGCACGCCGTGGTGAGGTCGAGGTTGATCGACAGCGGCGCGAGGTCAGGCAGGTCGGGCTCGACCTCGCCGTTGACCGCGGCGGCGCGGCGGGCGCGCTGCCACTGCACGTAGTCGACGACCCTGCTCCACAGCGACGGCTGCTGCAGCTTCTGCGCGAAGTCGTGGACCGTCTCGACGCGGCGGCCGTCAGCCGCGGGCGAGCGCGCCGAGAACGGCGGCGTAGAGACGCAGGCGGAGGGCGACGGCGTCGGCGAAGGCGTCGGTTCGTTCACGAGGGGCGCGTGGCAGCAGAGGGCGAAGACCATACACCAAGCGCCACAACGGATCCTCGGCAGCGACCGCGCGGCCATCCGGTGTGACGAACGTGATGCGGTAGCCGGGCTCGATGCGGCGTTCGATGCGCTGGCCGTCGATGGCGAGCCAAGCCGGGCGCGGCTGCGTCGGACAAACCTGTAGGCGCAGTTCGACCGTGACGGGCCCGGTGCTCGCCGGCAGCGTGAAGGCGACGACGTTGGCGCTCGCCGCCGGCGACGGATCGCTCTGGCGCACGTCGCTCGGCAGCGCATCGGCCGGCACGTCGGCGACGGCCTGCACGACGCTGAGCACGTGCGACAACGAATCGGCGACCATCGCCGGCCCCGGGTCGGCCGGCGACAGGCCCATCGTGACCGAACGTACAGGCCCGCGCAGCGCCTCCGGATGCAGCACCCGCAGCGCCGGCAGCGCCTCGGGCCACTGGCAGTTCTCGGCGAGCAGCAGGCCGCGCGCGCGGAAGTCGGCGATGCGCTGTAGGCCGGCGGCGAAGTCGGCGACGGCTACCAGCGGCTTCTCGCACAGGCACGGCACGCCGGCGGCGAGCGCGGCGTCGAGGCCGGCGAGATGCCCGCCAACCGGGGCGGCGACGACGAGCGCGTCGACGCTGCGCGCCAGCGCCAGCGCATCGGGCGCCGCGGCGACGGGATGGCCGAGCGCGGCGGCCAGTTCGCTCGCGGCGCGCGCGCCGCCGGCGGCGTCGCGTCCAGCGACCGCCACAACGATGGCGCCCGTCGCCTCGAAGGCGCGCGCCAGGAACGGGCCCAGCCCCTGCCGCGACCGCCCGGCGCCGAGCACGCCGACGCGCAGCGGAGCTGCGATCGGCGCGCCGTCGTCGTGGCCGGGATGGGTCATTGCGGCCAAACGAGACTAGCCCCGCTCCGGCACGATTTCCGCGAGTTCGAGCAACTTGCTGTCACGCCCGCGCCGAAGCCAGCTTCTTACCTGTAGCGCGCCGAAACCTCGACGCGCAGCGCATTCATGGCCGGGGGCCTGCCCCGCCGGCCGACTTCGGGAACCTGATCGGGTGAAGGAACGGCCCGTCCGGCGCACGCCGGACGGGCCGGCATTTTCGCGGCGCGCGGCGTCGCGATGCCGTGCAATTGGCGCGCCAGCCGTCGCCGCGCCAAGCTGACCGGCCATGGCCCACCGCCCGCAACTGCGCCGCGCACGCTCCGACCGCAAAGTCGCGCGCGCCCTGACCGCCCGCACTGCCGACCGGCACGCGCTCTACCAGTTGGCAGTGCAGACGCCGGCGACAGACGCGGCGTTCTATGCGCGCTGGTTCCAGCGCCTCGCCGGCCGGCCGCTGCGGACGCTGCGCGAGGACTTCTGCGGCACCGCTGCGCTCGCCGTCGAGCATGTCAAGCGCCACCGCCAGAACCGCGCGATCGGCGTCGACCTGCACTGGCCGACGCTCGCGTGGGGCCGCATCCACAATGTGCGCCGCAAGCTCGACGCCGAGCAGCAGCGACGGCTGCGCCTCATGCACGCCGACGCGCGCGCCATGCGCGCGCCGAAGGTCGACGCTGTCGTCGCGCTCAACTTCAGCTACGCGGTGTTCCAGACGCGCGCCGAACTGCGCGGCTACCTGCGCACGGCGCTCGCGGCGCTGCGGCCGGGCGGCGTGCTGTTCGCCGACGCCTGGGGCGGCCCCGACGTGCTGCAGCAGAAGACCGACCGCCACCGCCGCGATGGCTTCGTCTACGAGTGGGAGCAGCGCGCCTTCGACCCGGTCACCCACCGCATCGAGTGCGCGATCCACTTCGCCTTCCCCGACGGCAGCCGCATGCGCGACGCCTTCGTCTACGACTGGCGGCTGTGGAGCCTGCCTGAACTGCGCGAACTGTTCGCTGAGGCGGGTTTCACCGACGTCCAGGTGCTGTGGGAGTCGACCGACCACCGCACCGGGACCGGCAGCGGCGCCTTCTACCGCACCGACCGCGGCAGCCAGGACGAGGCCTGGATCGCGCTGGTAACCGGCCGGAAGCCGGGCTGAAGCCGCGCTGCCAGAAGGAGTTGCGGCGACCAGCTCAGGGTCGGATCCGGGCCGACCTTGCGCCGACGGCCGACCTCCGCAGAATGCTCACCCCCACAACCCGGCCCGCGCCCCGCCGGCCGCCCGTGCCCCCAGCACTCCTCGCATGCACACGCTCGTCATCCTCGGCGCCGGCAAGATCGGTCGCATGGTCGCCCACCTCATGGCCAAGTGCGGCGACTACGACATCCGCCTCGGCGATGTCGCGCCGGGCGCAGCCGAAGCCGTTGCCAGGAAGTACGGCAACGTCAAGGGCAGCGTCGTCGACTTCGCCTCGCCGGCGAGCCTGGACGGCGTGCTCAAGGGCGCCTGGGCGGTCATCAGCTGCGCGCCGTACCGCTGCAACCCGCTGATCGCCGAGCGCGCCAAGGCCCACGGCGCGCACTACTTCGACCTGACCGAGGACGTCGCCGTCACCCACCGGGTCAAGGAGCTCGCGAAAGACAGCAAGACGGTGTTCGCGCCGCAGTGCGGCGTCGCACCCGGCTTCATCACCATCGCCGCGCACGACCTGACGAAGGCGATGAGCGAGGTGCACGACCTGCGCCTGCGCGTCGGCGCGCTGCCGCGCTACCCGAACAACCGGCTCAAGTACAACCTGACCTGGAGCACGGACGGGCTGATCAACGAGTACTGCAACCCGTGCGAAGTGGTCGAGAACGGTCAGCTGACGACGGTGCCGCCGCTGGAGCAACTCGAGCGCATAACGCTGGATGGCGTCGAGTACGAGGCGTTCAACACCTCGGGCGGGCTCGGCACGCTGGCGATCACGCTCAAGGACAAGGTCCGCAACGTCAACTACAAGACGATCCGCTACCCGGGGCACTGCGAGCTGATGAAGTTCCTGCTGCACGACCTTGGCCTGCGCAACGACAAGGACGCGATCTGCGACCTGTTCAACAAGGCGATCTCGGGCACGGAGCAGGATCAGATCGTGATCTACGTCAGCGCCATCGGCATGGTCGGCGGCAAGCGGACCGAGCGCACGTACGCCAAGACGATCTACCACCAGGAGATCGACGGCGAGCAGTGGACCGGCATCCAGATCACCACCGCCGCCGGCATCACCGGCGTCGTCGACATGGTGCGCGCGGGCCAGTTGCAGCAGTCGGGCTTCCTCAAGATGGAGACGATCGACTGCGGCGCGTTCCTGAAGAACCGCTTCGGCAAGTACTACGCCTGATCGGCGGAGTCCGCGCGCAGCGCCAGCGCGACCGGTGACGGCGCCGGCCTAGTGCGCCGCGACGACATCGGCGGCCAGCGGCCGCAGCGGCGGGCGGAACGCCAAGGCGACGACGACCGCCGCGCCGAGCGCCAAGTACATCGGCAAGGCGAACAGGGAGTTCCAGTCCACCGTCTCGATGATCTGTTGCGGATTGCCGACTGCCGGAGCCTTCGTCGTGAAGTGCTCCTTGATCGGACCGCACCATGTATTGGCGACGAGCGCCCCCCCGCCAAGAATCATCAGGTTGAAGAGACCTTGCGCGCTGGTGCGGATGTCCTTGGGCAGGTACGTGTCGACGAAGATGTAGACGGTGGCGAAGAAAAACGCGTAGCAGATGCCATGCAACACGTTGATGGCAATCACGAGCCACGCGTGCTGCGGGAAGTACGCGAACACGAAGAACCGGGCCGCGTGCCCGAGCACGCCGATAGTCAGCGTCCAACGCCATCCCAGGCGCTGCAGCACCAGTCCGAGCACGGCCATCGTCAGGATCTCGGCAACCTGCCCGATGCTCATGACCGCGGTCGTCCAGTTGCTGGGCACCTTCACGGCATCGCTACCGAGGAAGACCTCGGTCCAGTTGAAGTAGCAGTTGTGGATGAATGCGTCGACGAACGCGACGAGCCACAGCACGAGCACGAACGGATGCCGCAGGAGTCCGAACGCCACCGCCCAGGCCGGCCGCGCGGAGGCGCGCGGCGGCGTGTGCGGCAAGGACAAGCTGAAGCCGGCGAGCAGCAGGGACGCGATGCCGGCGACGAGGTACGACGACGCCCGCGCCGACTTCGCCGCCTCGCCGGTCAACGGGTTCTGGAAGGCCGTCTCGAGCCATGCGACAACCCCCTGCGGATTCGCAGCGGACACCGCATTCCAGTCGACGAACAGGAAGATGAACGGCCAGGCAGCCAGGATCCAACCGATGGTGCCGCCCATGCGCACGATGCCGAACTCCTTCTGGGCGTCCTTCATCGCCGCGAAGGCGATCGCATTCGTGATCGAGATCGTCGGCACATAGACGAGGCAGTGCACGTACATCAGACCTGCGAACGGCCAGAATTCGCGCGTATAAGCCAACCCGATCATGGCTAGGCCACCGATCAGGTGGCTCACCGCCAGGAACTTCTCGGCGGCGAACCGGCGGTCGGCGAACTGGTTGCTGAAGACCATGCCGACGATCGCCGCGATCGGAAAGGCGTTGAGGATCGTGGCCTGCTCCCCAGGGGTGAAGCTGAGGCTTGGCAAGTAGCCGAAGATCAATGGCAACCAGGCGCCCCAGATGAAGAACTGGAGCACCATCATCACGAACAGCTTCAAGCGCGTGGGCATCGGGATCTTGGGCGAGGACGAGCGGTCGCCGGCGGCGCCGTCAGCGGAGCCTAGGCAGGCGCCCGCGGAGAAGGAAGCCTCGCATACTGGCGCTCACGCGGCAGCGCCTGCGCCGACGCGGCGCCGCGCCCGGAAATCGCGCCGCCCGCCGCCCAAATCGCGGGGCGCCATGCCACTGCTGGCGTGGCCCCGCCCTCGCCGCACGACCGCTGCTGGTCGAGCAAGATTCGCACGCTCGGCGACGTGCTCGCCGGGGGACGCCACCGGTCGACCAGCGCCGGCCAACATCAGCCGCGCATGCCGACTCGGCCGCGCGGCAACAGCCCGATCAGCGCCGCCGAACCGAGCGCGCAGCCAATACCGATCCACAACAGACCGTCGGTCGCGCCGGCGACCAGCAGCCCGGCGACGGCGGGTTTGAGCGGCAGCTGCACCAGCCGCGCCGCGGCGTAGAACGTCGACGCCGCGGTGGCGCGCAGTTCCGACGGGTAGCAGCGGCCGAACAGCGCGCCAAAGCACGACCACGTGCCCGCCCCGAGTCCCATCGCTGCGACCGCGACGGTGAACGCGGCGAACGAGTGGCCGTCGTCGCGCAGCACCGCCAGCACGGCGGCGTGGCCGAGCGCGAACAGCAGGCACGAGGCGACGAACACGCGGATGCGCCCCAGGCGCGCGGCGACGAAGCCGAAGGCCACGTCGGCGAACACGTGCACGGCGTTGACCTGGATCTGGAACCAGCCGACCTCGGCGAGCGGCAGCTGGCGCTCGGCCATCAGCACGCGCGGCAGTTCGGCGTACACGCACCAGAAGCCGGCCATGTGCAGCGTCAGCACCGCCAGCAACACGGCGCTGGCGCGGCGGTGCAGCGGGGACCACAACGCCGCCGCGGCGGCGTTGCGCGCGGCCGGCGGCGCCCCCGCATGCGCCGGCAAGGCCCAGCGCGCCGCGAACGCCAGCGCGCCGAGGGCGGCCGAGCCGACGAACACCGCGCGCCAACCGACCTGCGGCAGCGGCGCCAGGAAGCACCCGACCGCCGCCGCCAACGCCATCGCCACCGGACTGCCGGCCTGCAGCAGGCCGTGCACGCGGTCGCGCTGGCGTTCGCTCCAGACCTCGGCGACCAGCGCGTGGCCGATGCCCCACTCGCCGCCGACGCCGAAGCCACAGACGAAGCGCGCGAGCCACAGCGACCAGAAGCCGTCGGCGACGCCGGTCAGCAGCGCGCCGAGCGAGAACGTCGCGATGCTGGCCACCATCGCCGGCCGCCGACCGATCCGATCCGCCAGCCGGCCGAAGGCGAAGCCGCCGAGCGCGGTCGCCGCCAGCGACCAGCCTTCGATCCACTGCACGCTCGCAAGCTCGAGCCCGAGGTCGCGGCCGATCGCGGCCTTGGTGAACGCGAACAGGATCAGGTCGTAGAAGTCGAAGACCCAACCGAGCCAGCAGAACGCCAGCACGCGCAACCGGCCGCCGGCGAGCAGCGAGTCGGCGGCGGCGGCGGCGGGCGACAGCAGCGGCATCGGCGCAGCAACGTAGCGACCCGCGCGGCGGGCGCTACCATCCAACGCCACCGCGCAACCTGCGCGCTGGCTACGAGGACACCAACCCATGCGTACCTCCAATCCCCTGCTCCGCGCCGACACCTTCGACCTGCGCGCTGCTTCCGCCGACGCGACAATGACCGTGCTCGGCACCGTCCACAAGACGGCGTTCCTCGTGCTGATCGTGCTCGGCACGGCGATGTGGTCGTGGCGGGAACTCGCCGCGCAAGGCGGGCAGGCGATGTACCCGTGGCTGATCGGCAGCCTGATCGCCAGCGTCGTGCTGGCGCTCGTGACCCACTTCAAGCGCTCGGTCGCCTTCGCCACCGCCCCGCTCTACGCCGCCTGCGAGGGCGTGCTGCTCGGCGCCATCTCGGCGATGTTCGAGGCGCGCTTCCCCGGCATCGCCATCCAGGCGACGGGGCTCACCGCGACGACGCTGCTGGCGCTGCTGTTCGCCTACCGCTCGGGCCTGATCCGCGCGACCGAGAACTTCAAGCTCGGCATGGCGGCGGCGATGGGCGCGATCCTCCTCTTCTACATCGCCACCTGGATCGCGCGCATGTGCGGCGTCGAGATGGCGTGGCTGCACGGCGGCGGCATGCTGTCGATCGGCATCTCGATGGTCATCGTGGTGATCGCCGCGCTCAACCTCGTGCTCGACTTCGACTTCATCGAGCAGGGCGAGGCGAATGGCGCGCCCAAGCACATGGAGTGGTACGCGGCCTTCGGCCTGCTGGTCACGCTGGTCTGGCTGTACCTCGAGACGCTGCGCCTGCTCGCCAAGCTGCAGAGCAACCGCGACTGACGCATGACCGGCGCCGCGCTCGCCGGCGCGGCGCGGGGCGGCTATCCTCCCCGCCCCCAACGATGTTCGCACCGCAGCGCAAGAAGACGGTCGCCGTCCGGGTCGGCGCCATCACGGTCGGCGGCGGCCAGCCGGTCGTCGTGCAGTCGATGACCAACACCGACACCGCCGACCCCAAGTCGACGGCCGATCAGGTCGCCGAGCTGTACCTCGCCGGCAGCGAGGTCGTCCGCATCACGGTCAACACGCAGGAAGCCGCCGCCGCGGTGCCGGAGATCCGCCAGCGGCTGAGCGACCGCGGCCTGCCGGTGCCGCTGGTCGGCGACTTCCACTACAACGGCCACACCCTGTTGCGCAAGTTCCCGGCCTGCGCCGACGCGCTCGACAAGTACCGCATCAATCCGGGCAACGTCGGCAAGGGCGCCAACCACGACAAGAACTTCGCCACCATGATCGCGTGCGCGAAGGACCACCGGAAGCCGGTCCGCATCGGCGTCAACGCCGGCTCGCTCGACCAGGAGCTGCTCAACGCGCTGATGGACGCCAACGCCAAGGCCGCCGTGCCGCAGGACGCGCAGGCGGTGTTCCTCGAGGCGATGGTGCAGAGCGCGCTGCGCTCGGCGCACGCGGCCGAGGAACTGGGCCTGCCGCGCGACCAGATCATCCTCAGCTGCAAGATCAGCAAGGTGCAGGAACTCGTGCGCGTCTACCGCGCGCTCGCCGACCGCACCGACCACTCGCTGCACCTCGGCCTGACCGAGGCCGGCATGGGCATGAAGGGCATCGTCGGCTCCAGCGCGGCGCTGGCGATCCTGCTGCAGGAAGGCATCGGCGACACCATCCGCGTGTCGCTGACGCCGGAGCCCGGCAGTTCGCGCACGCAGGAGGTGCGCGTCGCACAGCAGATCCTGCAGGCGATGGACATCCGGCCGTTCCTGCCGCAGGTCACCGCCTGCCCGGGCTGCGGCCGCACCACGTCGACGTACTTCCAGGAACTCAGCCAGCAGGTCGAGAAGTTCCTGCACGCGCGTATGCCCGAGTGGAAGAAGAGCAAGCCCCAGGCCGCCTCGCTGCAGGTCGCGGTGATGGGCTGCGTCGTCAACGGCCCCGGCGAGAGCAAGGCCGCCAACCTCGGCATCTCGCTGCCGGGCACCGGCGAGACGCCGCGCGCGCCAGTCTACGAGGACGGCGTGCAGGTGGTGACGCTCGAAGGGCCGACGCTGGCGCAGGACTTCCTGCAGCGCATCGAGGCCTACGTCGCGCGGATGTGAGGCAGGCGACAGCGCGCCGCCGCCGCTACGCGATGAGCCCGCGCACGACCTTGCCCGCCACGTCGGTCAGCCGGTAGTCGCGGCCCTGGAAGCGCCACGTCAGCTTCTCGTGGTCGACGCCGAGCAAGTGCAGCATCGTCGCGTGCAGGTCGTGCACGTGCACCGGATCGGCGGCGACGTTGTAGCCGAAGTCGTCGGTCGCGCCGTGCACGTGGCCGGCGCGCACGCCGCCGCCGGCCAGCCACATCGAGAAGCAGCGCGGGTGGTGGTCGCGGCCGTAGTTGTCGGCGGTCAGCGCGCCCTGGCAGTACGCGGTGCGGCCGAACTCGCCGCCCCACACCACCAGCGTGTCGTCGAGCAGGCCGCGCCGCTGCAGGTCGATCACCAGCGCGGCGGCCGCCTGGTCGGTCTGCGCGCACTGCCGCCGCAGGTCGCCCGGCAGGTTGCCGTGCTGGTCCCAACCCTGGTGGAACAACTGCACGAAGCGCACGCCGCGTTCGAGCAGCCGCCGCGCCAAGAGGCAGTTGGCCGCGAAGGTGCCCGGGTCGCGCGCGCGTTCGCCGTAGAGCGCGAACGTCGCGTCGCTCTCGGTCGACACGTCGGCCGCTTCGGGCACGCTCGCCTGCATGCGGAACGCCAGCTCCGCCTGCGCCTGCCGCGCCGCGATCGCCGGGTCGCCGTGCGCCTGCTGCTGCTCGCGATGCAACGCCGCCAGCGCCGCGACCTGCGCGCGCCGCAACTCGCGGTCGACGCCCGCTGGGTTGTCGAGGAACAGCACCGGCGACGCGCCCGGCCGGAACTGCACGCCCTGGTGCTCGCCCGGCAGGAAGCCCGTGCCCCACAACCGCGCGTACAGCGGCTGATCGCGCGCCGCGTCCTTGCTGACCAGCACGACGAACGCCGGCAGGTCGCGGTTCATGCTGCCGAGGCCGTACGCCGCCCACGCCCCCATCGCCGGCCGGCCGCTGATCTGGTGGCCGGTGCAGAAGAACGTGATCGCCGGATCGTGGTTGATCGCTTCGGTGTGCAGCGAGCGCACGACGCATAGCTGGTCGGCGATCTTGGCGGTGTGCGGCAGCAGCTCGCTCAGCGACAGGCCGCTCTGCCCGTGCGACGCGAAGCGCGCGAACGAGCCGGCCATCGGCAGCACGGCCTGGTTGCCGCTCATGCCAGTCAGGCGCTGGCCGCCGCGCACCGACTCGGGCAGCGGCTGGCCGTGGCGTGCGCGCAGGATCGGTTTCTCGTCGAACAGCTCGAACGGCGACGGCCCGCCGGCCTGGAACAGGTAGACGACGCGGCGCGCGCGCGGCGCGAAGTGCGGCCGCGGTTCGCCGGCGAGCACGCCGGGCCCGGCGATGCCTGACGCTGCGCCTGCAGCCGGCGTCGCCGCGCAGCCGCC
>VGZG01000039.1 GCA_016872675.1 Planctomycetota bacterium | reverse complement strand
GGCGCCCGGCATGCGCGAGAACTACGTCGCGCGCGTGCGCGGCGAAGCCGGCGCCCCGGTGACGCTGCGGCTGCGCCGCGGCGACCGCGAGTTCGACGCGCCGATCGCGCGCGGCGAGGTCCACCGGCCGTGCGTCGCGTGGACGCACCGGCTGCCCGGCGAGGACGCGCTCGGCTACCTGCTGGTCACCGACTTCCAGCCCGACGCCGCCGACGAAGCGCTGGCGGCGATCGACGGGCTGCTGCGCGACGGGCCGCTGCGCGGGCTCGTCGTCGACCTGCGCGGCAACGGCGGCGGCAGCCTGCTGGCCTGCGTCGACCTCGCCAACGCGTTCGTGCCGGACGGGCTGATCGTGTCGCAGACGCGGCGCGACAGCGAGGTCGTCGAGCGCTTAGAGGCCAAGCCCGAGCGTTGCCGCTTCCCAACGCTGCCGGTGGTCGTGCTCGTCGATGCCGAGTCGGCGAGCGCGTCCGAGGTGTTCGCCGGCGCGCTGCAGGACCGCGGCCGCGCGGTCGTCGTCGGCGAGCGCACGCACGGCAAGGGCTGCGTCAACACGATCTACGCGTGGGAGGAGCGCGACTTCCGGCTCAAGCTGACGACCGGCCGCTACCGCACGCCCAACGGCCGCGACATCGAACGCCGGCTGCACCGCGCCAACGGCGACGGAGCGGCCAGCGCCGACAGCGACGCCGGCGGCATCGCGCCCGACGTCGCCGCCGCGTTGTTGGCACCGCAACGCCAGACGGCGCGGGCCGCGCTGCGCGCCCCCGAGCCGCCGGCGGCGCACCGCGAGGCGTGCGCGCAGCTGGCGCAGCAGCGCGGCCTGCGGCCGCCGACGCCGCCGCGCGCCGACGACGACGCGCAGTTGGCGGCGGCGGTGACGACGCTGCGCGCGCGGGCGGCGACACCGAAGTGACCGGCGCGGCGGCTCTGGCCTGCGGCGCTGCCTCGCCGAGGAACGCGCGCCAGCCATGGTCCCACGCGCGGCTGCGGCGCATACTCGCCGCGTGCATTCGTTGATACTCGGCATCGAGACGTCGTGCGACGAGACGGCCGCGGCCGTCGTCAAAGACGGTCACGTCGTCCGCAGCAACGTCGTGCACAGCCAGATCGCGCTGCACGCGCGCTACCGCGGCGTCGTGCCGGAGGTGGCGAGCCGTTCGCACACCGAACGCATCCTGCCGATCGTCGAGCAGGCGCTGGCCGAGGCGAACGTCGCCCCCGGCGACCTCACGGCCGTCGCCGTCACGCATCGCCCCGGCATGGTCGGCTGCCTGCTCGTCGGCATGGCGGCGGCGAAGGCGCTGGCGTGGCGCTTCGCGTTGCCGCTGCTCGGCGTCGACCACGTGCAGGCGCACGTGCACACCGGCCTGCTGCACGATCCGACGATGCCGCTGCCGGCCCTGTCGCTGGTCGCGTCGGGCGGCCACACCGCGCTCTACCTGCTCAGCGAGCCGGGCAGCAGCGTCCGACTGGGCACCACGCGCGACGACGCCGCCGGCGAGGCGCTGGACAAGGGCGCGGCGCTGCTCGGCCTGCCGTACCCCGGCGGCCCGGCGATCGAGCAGGCCGCCGCGACCGGCCGGCGCGACGCCGTCGACCTGCCGCGCACGCTGCTCGGCGCCGATTCGCTCGACTTCTCGTTCTCCGGCCTCAAGACCGCGCTGCTCTACACGCTGAAGCCGCAGCAGTCATCGGCGCCGGCCGAGCAGCCAACCGGCCAGCGACTCGCCGACCTCGCCGCCAGCTACCAGGAAGCCGTCGTCGACGTGCTGGTCGCCAAGCTCCGCCGCGCCGCCGAGCGCCACCCGGTGCGCTCGCTCTGCATCGGCGGCGGCGTGGCGCGCAACCTGCGTTTGCGCGAACGGCTGGCGCAGGACCGCGTGCTGCGGTCGCTGCGGCTCGTGCTGCCGCCGATGGCGCTGTGCTCGGACAACGGCGCGATGATCGCCGGCCTCGCGCACATCCGCTGGCAGCAGGGCGAACGCGACCCGCTCGAACTCGACGCCACCGCCACGCCGCAGGCTGGCGGCAAGGCCAAGGCGCGTTAGCGGGCCACTTCGCCGCGGCCGAGAGCCTGCAGCACGAACGCGAGCATGCGCTCGCTGCGGAAGAAGCCGGGATCCATGTTGTGGCCGCGGCCGACCAGCAGTTCGAGCTCGGCGCTGCCGCCGGCGGCGCGCACGCGCGCGAGCAGTTCTTGCGAGTTGGCGGCGAGCGGCACCAGCGTGTCGACGTCGCCGTGCACGCAGAAGAACGGCACGCCGGCGCGCGCCAGCCGTTCGAGCCGATCGATCGGATTGTGCTGCGGCAGCGCCGCCAGCAACCCCGCTTCGTCGAGGCCATGCGCCGGCGCCGCCTTGGCGAGGCCCGGATAGCTGCGCAGGTCGCACACCGGATAGATGCCGGCGAAGGCGGCTGTGCGCTCGGGCCGGTCGGCGCCCCACGCCAGCGTCATCAGACCGCCGCGGCTGCGGCCGAGCAGCGCCGCCCGCGGCGCGAAGCCGCGCGCGCCGACGAGATGGTCGTACAGCGCGTCGAAGAGCCGCGCGCCGGCAGCGCTGCCGTACGACTCGCCGACGTCGATGCCGGCGATGGCGACGCCGCGCTGCAGCAGCCGCTCGAACAGCCAGACCTCGGCGTCGCTCGGCAGGCCAGGCAAGGTCGGCGCGTACAGCACCCACGGCTGCGGCGCAGGCGCTGGCGCGGCGGGCAGCAGCACGAAGGCCTCGCGACCGGCGAGCAGGAACGCTTCGCCCGGCAACGGCAGCGCCTTGGCGGCGCGCGGCAATGGCGCGCGCGCCGGGGTCGCCGGAACCGCGCAGGCGGCGGCGAACAGCAGCGGCAGCAGCGCGAGTTGGAGCGAGACGGCGAGGCGAGGCATCACCGCATCGTGGCCGCGCAAGCGGTGGCGGGCCAGCGGGCTGAGAGCATCATCGGTCGCGCCGCGCGATCTCGCAGCGCGCCGCCTCGACACGCCCGCGCCACGCCTTCGGCAGGTCGATGATCGTCGCCGATTGCGCCCCCGCCATGGACCCCGCCGCGCCGCGGTCCCATCATGCTCGCCCCGTGAACCCCGCCGATCAGGACGTCCGCCTGCGCCAACTGCTCGCCGACGTGCAGTCCGGCGCGCGCAGCGTCGACGACGCCGTCGCGGCGCTGCGTTCACCGCTCGCCGCGACCGGCAACCTCGGCTTCGCGACCGTCGACCACGACCGCGCCCGCCGCTGCGGCTTCCCCGAGGTGGTGTTCTGCCCCAACAAGCGGCCCGAGGACGCCGCCGCGATCGCCGCCGAGATCCTGACCCGCAGCGACCGCGTGCTGCTGACGCGCGCCGAGCCGGCGCACGCGGCCGCCGTGCAGGCGCGGCTGCCGCAGGCGATCTGGCACGAGCGCGCGCGCTGCCTGACGGTCGCGCCCGCCGCGCGCGACGAGAAGGGGCTGATCGCCGTCGTCTGCGCCGGCACCGCCGACCTGCCGGTCGCCGAGGAGGCCGCCATCACCGCGCGCTTCGCCGGCAACCGCGTCGAGCAGTTCACCGACGTCGGCGTCGCCGGCCTGCACCGGCTGCTCGCCCGCATCGACGCCATCCGCGCCGCCAACGCCATCGTCGTCGTCGCCGGCATGGAGGGCGCGCTGCCGTCCGTGCTCGGCGGACTCGTCGACCGGCCGGTCATCGCGGTGCCGACCAGCGTCGGCTACGGCGCCAACTTCGGCGGACTGTCGGCCCTGCTGACCATGCTCAACTCGTGCGCTGCCGGCGTCGCCGTGGTCAACGTTGACAACGGTTTTGGGGCCGGCTATCTCGCGTCGCAGATCAACCTGAGGACGGCCTCGCCGCCCCCGCCCCTTTGACCAACCCCGCCTCGGATCGTTCGTCCGCCCGTCCGCCCGCACGATTGGTGCTGGAAGACGGCACCGTTCTCGTCGGGCGCGGCTTCGGCGCGGCAGCCGACTCGGTCGGCGAACTGGTGTTCAACACGTCGATGACGGGGTACCAGGAGATCCTGACCGATCCGAGCTACCGCGGGCAGACGGTGTTGCTAACGCAGCCGCACATCGGCAACTACGGCGTCACCCAAGAGGACGAGGAATCGCCCAAGCTGTGGCTGTCGGGCCTCGTCGTGCGCGAGGCCTGCGAACACGCCAGCAACTTCCGCTCGGCGATGGAGCTGTCCGACTACCTCGCGCAGCACGGCGTGCCGGGCATCGATGGCGTCGACACACGCATGCTGACGCGCGCCGTCCGCGACCGCGGCGAGCAGCGCATCCTGATCACGCGCGACACAACCATCTCCGACGCGCAACTCGTCGACAAAGTGCGCAAGGCGCCGAAGGTCGCTGACGTCGACCACGTGCTCAAGGTCACGACGCAGCAGCCGTACGAGTGGAAGAAGGGCTACGAGTCGCCGTTCAGCCCGCCGGCGCCGGTGAAGGCCGGCGGCAAGCGCCGCACGATCGTCGCTTACGACTTCGGCGCCAAGCGCAACATCCTGCGCTCGCTCGCGGCCTGCGGCCTCGACGTCATCGTCGTCCCGGCCACGACGCCAGCGGCCGCCGTGCTCGAGCGCAAGCCAGACGGCGTGTTCCTCAGCAACGGCCCGGGCGACCCGGCGATCTGCCGCTACGCCATCGACGCAGCGAAGGTCTTGGTCAAGAAGCTGCCGGTGTTCGGCATCTGCCTCGGCCACCAGATCCTCGGCCACGTCTTCGGCGGCAAGACCTACAAGATGAAGTTCGGTCACCACGGCGGCAACCAGCCGGTGATCGACCTCACGACCGGCAAGGTCGAGATCACCTCGCAGAACCACAGCTACGCCGTCGATCCGCAGTCGCTGCCGGACGGCGCCGTGATGACGCACAAGAACCTCAACGACAACACCTGCGAAGGCCTGCGTCACAAGGAGCTGCCGGTGTTCTCGGTGCAGTACCACCCCGAGGCTGCGCCCGGCCCGCACGACGCGCTGTACCTGTTCAAGCGGTTCGTCGAACTGCTCGACGGCGTGACCGTGTGACGTCCCTCCTCGTCGGCGCCGAGCACGACGGCTGGCGCCTCGACGCGATCCTGCAAGGCGTGGAATGCGCCGAGATCGGGCCGCTCTCGCAGAAGAAGGCGCGGCAACTCTGCGCCATCGGCGCCGTCGCCGTCGACGGCGCGCAGGCCGACGGCAACATGCGCCTGCGCGCCGGCAGCACGGTCGCCTTCGCCGCCGAGCACGCTTCGCTCGCGCTCGACCTCGGCATCCCGGTCGCGTATGCCGACGACCGCGCGCTCGTGCTGTGGAAACCCGCCGGGCTCGCCGTGCACAAGGGCCCGCTGGTCGAAGCCTCGGTCGCCGACGCGCTGGCGCGCGAGCTGCCCGGCAGCGGCCTCGCCCACCGGCTCGACCGCGAGGCTTCGGGGCTCTTGCTGTGCGGCCGCGACTCGCGCGCGCTGGCCGCGCTCGGCGCCGCCATGGAGACCGGCGGCGTCGAACGCGACTACCTCGCGATCGTCGCCGGCGCGTTCGAAGGCGAGAGCCGCACCATCGACCTCGCGCTGCGCGTCACCGACGAGCCCGACGGCGGCAAGCCCAAGACCGTCGTCGACCCGCAGGGCCAGCGCGCCGTCTCGCATGTCACCGTCGTCGACCGCCGCGCCACCGCCACGCTCGTGCGAGTGCGCCTCGAGACCGGCCGCACCCACCAGATCCGCGCCCACCTCGCCGCCGTCGGCCAGCCGCTGCTCGGCGACCCGCGCTACGGCGACCGCAACGCCAACGACGCCGCCAAGGCGACCTACGGCGTGCGCCGCACGATGCTGCACGGCGAACGGTTGGCCTTCCCGGGCGCGGACGCCCTGCCGGTCGTCGTGCAGGCGATGCACGCGCCGGACTTCCTGCGGTTGTTCCCCAAGCTGCGCGCGCGGCGCGCGGTCTGAACCGCTGGCGGCGGCGCGCTGAGCCGCCGTGACGCGGGCCATCGGATCGGCCCAGGCCGCCGCAGCCGCCGCCGTGTCGGGCCATACGCACTTGGCGGCCCGCCGCAGCGCACGCACCGCGCGCATCCGGGCCGTCGCCTACTCGCCGATCGCGATCAGATTCCGCCCCTGCAGATCCGTCAGCTTGACGACGTTCGCCAGGTCGACGCGGAAGTCCCGGCCCAGCAGCGCGGACGACGGCGGCGGCGCGGCGGCGGCCTTCTGCGCGCCGGCAGCGATCCCGTCGAGCAGGCCGAAGACGTCCCTGCCGCGTTGTTCGACGCCGGCGAGGTGATCGACGGCCTGCGCGCGCCCGCCGACCCCGAGCGCGGCGCCGTCGGCTTCGCGCGCCAGCAGCGACCGACGCGCGAGCAGGCGCACGCTCGGCCAACCGTCGCCCATGGTGATCGCCA
Source organism: Planctomycetota bacterium (assembly GCA_016872675.1). Lineage (GTDB taxonomy): Bacteria > Planctomycetota > UBA1135 > UBA1135 > UBA2386 > UBA2386. Next base: position 21,992 of record VGZG01000039.1, on the reverse strand, counting down.
GCCACGCGCGCACGGCGACGGCGTGGTCCGGCGCGAAGGTCGCGGTCGGTTCGCCGAGCGCCTTGGCGGCGACAGCGCGGGCGGCGGCGTCGCCGGCGAAGAGGTTGGCCGCCGCGTCGGCTAGCGCCAGGGGCGCGCCGTCGAAGCGCTTCATCGGCGCACGGTACGCGTCGCCCCACCAGCGCCGCATCGCGTCGGCCACCCACGGCAGGCTCTTGTCGACGTGGCAGAGCGTGCACGCGTGCGGCCGGCCGGCCTCGCCGTCGCGCGCCGGATCGGGGCTGTCGATGCGGTGGCTGCGGTGGATGTCGGCGACGCCGAAGACGATCTTCGGCATGTGGCAGGCCAAGCACGACGAGCCGGGACCATCGGCGGCGTGCTTGCTGTGCGCGGCGACGTCGTTGCCGATGTCCTCGTGGCACTGCGTGCACAGCGCGTTGCCGACGACGTCGGGGCGCAGTTGGCCCTTGGGGTCGCCTTCGTGCATCGCGTGGCACGACGTGCAGGTGAGTTGCCCCTTCGTGTAGCACGTCGACGCGACGACGCCCTGGTACTCGTACGCCGTCAGCCGCGGCGTGCCGTCGCCCCAGAAACGCAGCGCGAAGGCCTCGGGGTCGCCGCCGCCGCGCACCGGCGTGTCGCGTTCGATCGGCTTGACGTGGTCACGCAACGTCTCGCCGGGCCGGAAGGTCGGACCGGTGGTGAACCACTCGCGCGCGCGCCGCGGCGGCTCGGGCAGGCGCGCGCCATGGCACTGGCCGCAGACGGCGACGGCGCGCTCCTTGTCGAGCTCATCGGGGTGGACGATCGCGTGCGCGCCGCCCTCGCCGACGCTGCGCGCGGTGGCGACGTGCCGCTCGCCGGGGCCGTGGCAGGCTTCGCAGGCGATGCCGAGCTCGGCGACGTGCGAGTCGAAGCGGTTGCCCTCCTGCAGCCGCGCCGGATCGTCGGCGCCGAGCAGGCCCGGCCGCGGGCCGGTGTTGTGGCAGAGGATGCAGTTGGTGTTCCACTCGGCGGCGTGGCCGCCGAGGCCATCGGCGTCCGGGCCGAGGAACACGCTGTCGACCGGCAGCCAGCGCTGCAGCTCGACGTGCCAGAGGATCGGCAGGCGGAAGAAGCTCGCGCCGTCGCGCAGCGTGCGCCGCTCGAAGTACTGCTGGTAGCGACGCGAGCCGACGAGCAGCTCGACCTCGGCGGTGCGCGCGACGCCGCCGAGCCGCAACTCCATGAGGAAGCGCTCACCGTCGCGGAACGGCCGCGCGCTGTCCTTGCCCTGCGCCACCGTCGCGCCATCGAACCGGCCGAGCACCGTCGTCGCCGATGGCCGCTGCGTCATCGTGCTGTGGTGCGTCGCTGCCCAAGACGCGTGCTGGTCCTGGTGGCACTCGCGGCACGCGGCCGAGCCGACGTAGCCGTCTTCGCGGTGCAGCAGCGGATCGGCGGCGGCCGCGGACTCGCCGCCGCACGCGCTCGCGGCGACGACGGCGAGCAGCGCGAGCAGGGTAGCGACGAGGAAAGTCGGCGAGGCGCGCATTACGGGTGGCACATCATCGCACGGCGGCGGGGCAGCGCGAAGCCCAGCGGCGATCACGCCGGCACGGCGCCGGCTCAGCGCCCCAGCGCCGCGAGCGCCTTCGCCTTCACCTCGGCGGCGGCGCACTCGCTCTTCTGCATGCCCTTGCGCACCAGGAACTCGACGCCGCCCTCGGCGGCCTTGCGGCCGACGAAGACCTGCACCGGGAAGCCGAGCAGTTCGTTGTCCTTGAACTTGGCTCCCGGGCTCATCGCGCGGTCGTCGAGACAGACGTCGACGCCGGCGGCCTTGAGCTCGGCGTACAGCGAGTCGGCGAGCGCGACCTGCTCGTCGCGCTTGGGGTCGAGCATGGCGACGACGCACTCGAACGGCGCGATCGCCGGCGGCCAGACGATGCCCTTGTCGTCGAAGCTCTGCTCGACGGCGGCCGCCGGCGTGCGGGAGACGCCGATGCCGTAGCAGCCCATGACGAACGGGACCGGCTTGCCGCCCTGGTCCATGAACGTCGCCTGCATCGCCTTCGAGTACTTGATGCCGAGCTTGAAGATGTGGCCGACCTCGATGCCGCGCGCCTGCTCGAGCGGCTTGCCGCTAACCGGGCAGCCCTCGCCGGCGCGCGCCGTGCGCAGTTCCTTGAACGACGGCATGCGGCAATCGCGGCCGAGGTTGACGTCTAGGCAGTGGTAGCCGGTCTTGTTGCAGCCGGTCAGCAGGTTGGTGACGCCCTGCAGCGACTCGTCGGCGAGCAGCGGCACGTCGTCAGGCAGGTTGACCGGGCCGGCGAAGCCGACGTCGGCGCCGGTCGCCGCCTTGATCTCGTCGTCGGTGGCGAGGCGCACCGCCAGCGCGTCGAGCGCGTTGGTCAGCTTGACCTCGTTGATCTCCAGGTCGCCGCGCATCATCACGGCGACGACCTTGGCCTTGGCCTTCCACGTGACGTGGTAGAGCACGGTCTTGGCCATGCGGCCGGCGACCCAGCCGGGGAAGAACGCCTCCAGCTGCGCCACCGTCTTCACGTCCGGCGTGGCGATGGTCTGCAAGGGCTTGGGCTCGCCGCCCGCGGGCGCTGGCGACAACTTGCTGACCGCCTTCTCGACGTTCGCCGCGTAGCCGCTCTCGCGGCAGAACAGGATCGAGTCCTCGCCGGAGTCGGCGATGACCATGAACTCCTCGCTGCCAGCGCCGCCGATCGCGCCCGAGTCGGCCTGCACGACCGTGTAGGCGAGGCCGCAGCGCTCGAAGATGCGGCAGTAGGCGTTGCGCATCTTCTGGTACGCGGCGTCGAGGCCCTGCTGGTCGGCGTCGAACGAGTACGCATCCATCATGATGAACTCGCGGCCGCGCATGAGGCCGAAGCGCGGGCGGATCTCGTCCCGGAACTTGTCCTGGATCTGGTAGCAGTTGACCGGCATCTGCTTGTAGCTGTTGACCTGCGCGTTGACGTACGCGGTCATGACCTCCTCGTGGGTCGGACCCAGGCACATGTCGCTGCCCTTGCGGTCCTTCAGCGTGAACATGATGCCGTCGTTGACGTAGCGGTCCCATCGGCCGCTGCTGACCCACAGCTCCTTTGGCTGGATGATCGGCAGCATCACCTCGTTGGCGCCCTCGCGGTCGAGCTCCTCGCGCACGATCTGCGCGAACTTCTTCACCGTGCGCCACATGAGCGGCGCGAACGTGTAGACGCCGGCGGCGATCTTGACGATCAGGCCGGCGCGGGCGAGCAGCTTGTGACTCGGGATCTCCGCGTCGGCAGGGTCGTCGCGGAGCGTGGCGATCAGGATCTGGGACAGGCGCATCGGAGCGGCGCACAGTAGCGCCCGCGGATGCGCATTTCCGCAATCGGCGGAGCGCCTGCGTGCCGCCGCGGGATGGACGTTCGCGCCGCGCGCGCTCTGGCTCGACGCGACGCAGAACACGTTCGGCGCCGTGACATCGAACGGCCTTGAGCTGCTGGTCGGCGCCGCCTGAGGGCGCGAGCCGGCCGATCCGGCCGCAGCCAAGGCGACGGCGCGCGGCTTCCATCGGTCGCCCTGGCATGATGCCGGCGCGCCCACCATGCGAAACCACGACCACCGCGCGTTGCTTCTCGCCGGCCTGCTCACTGCGCCGCTGCTGGCGCAGGCGCCGAGCCCACCCGCCGCCGCGGCCGCGCCACGCGCGCCGAACGTCGTGCTCGTGTTGATCGACGACCTCGGCTACGGCGACATCGGCCCGTACGGCGGCAGCACGCCGACGCCGCACCTCGACCGGCTCGCGCGCGAAGGCCGGCGCTTCACCGACTTCAGCGTGTCGTCGGCGGTGTGCTCGGCGTCGCGCGCGGCGATCCTGACCGGCTGCGTGCACGAGCGCGTCGGCATCCGCGGCGCGCTCGGCCCCGACGCGCAGCACGGCCTCGCCGCCGGCGAGACGACCATCGCCGAGTTGCTGCGCGCGCGCGGCTACGCCACCGCCTGCTTCGGCAAGTGGCACCTCGGCCATCACCCGCGTTTCCTGCCGCCGAGCCACGGCTTCGACGAGTGGTTCGGCATCCCGTACAGCAACGACATGTGGCCGCTGCACCCGGCGTACGCCGACCTGCCGAAGGAGACCGCCAAGCGCAAGCAGGGCTATCCACCGCTGCCGCTCATCGACGGGCTGAAGGTCGTCGACGCCGAAGTCGACGCCGCCGACCAGCGCACGCTGACGCGCCGCTTCACCGAGCGCGCCGTCGACTTCATCGAACGGCGCCGCAGCCAGCCGTTCTTCGTCTACCTGCCGCACGCGATGGTGCATGTGCCGCTGTTCGCCAGCGACGCCTTCGACGGCAAAACCGGCAAGGGGCGCTTTGCCGACGCGCTCGCCGAGGTCGACTGGTCGGTCGGTCAGCTGCTCGACTGCCTCGATCGCTGCGGGCTGGCCGACGACACGCTGGTGCTGTTCACCTCCGACAACGGTCCGTGGCTGAGCTACGGCGACCACGCCGGCAGCGCTGGGCCGCTGCGCGAAGGCAAGGGCACGATGTGGGAAGGCGGCGTGCGCGTGCCGTTCGTCGCGCGCTGGCCTGGCCGCGTGCCGGCGGGCACGACGTGCGACGAGTTCGCGGCGACCATCGACCTGCTGCCGACGCTCGCCGCGCTCGCCGACGCCGGCCGTCCGGCGCTGCCGATCGACGGCCACGACATCGCGCCGCTGCTGCGCGGCGACGCCGATGCGCGCTCGCCGCACGACGCGCATGGCGGCTGGTACGACGGCCAGCTGCGCAGCGTGCGCGACGGCCGCTTCAAGCTCGTGCTGCCGCACCGCTACCAGACGCTCGCCGGCAAGACCGGTGGCCAGGGCGGCGCGCCGGCGCCGTACCAACAGTCCGAAGCGAAGCAGGCGCTGTACGACCTGAGGGCCGATCCCGGGGAACGCACTGACGTCAGCGCCGCGCACCCCGACGTGCTCGCGCGGCTGCTGCGCGCCGCCGAGGCGCTGCGCGGCGAACTCGGCGACACGACGACTGGCCGCAAGGGCGCGGCCGTGCGGCCGGCGGACCGGCTCGCCGACGGCGACGAGCGCCTGCGCTGGTGACGCAAGGGGCTGGCCGGCGACGCGACCTCTGGCACAATGTCCCTTGGCGCCGGCATGCCGTCGGTGCCCGTCATCTCGCCCATGCGCCAACGCCTCGCCCACGCGTTCGTCCTCGCGACCGCCCTGACCGTCGCCTTGCCGGCGCAGATGCAGGAACCGCCGAGCCACGTCGAGCCGGTGAACCTCGCCAGCGGCGCGCACGACAACCTCTCGCCCATCGAAGGCCTCGTCTGGTCGGACTTCGTGATCCTGCCGCAGGGCACGCCGTGGCTGCGCCTGCGTTTCCTCGGCGCCAACCTCGGCAAGGGCAGCTGGATCCGCATCACCTCGGTGCTCGACGGCGAGCACATGATCATGCGCCAGCACAACTTCGCCGAGTGGAGCAACACCAGCGCCTACTTCAACGGCAACGCCGTGATGGTCGAGCTGTTCGCCGCCCCCGGCACGACCGGCAACTCGATCGACGTGCTCGAGGCGATCGCCGGCGACCTCGACGCTTCGTTCTCCGAGCCCGACACGATCTGCGGCCAGACCGACGACCGCGTGCCGAGCAGCGACCCGCGCGTCGGTCGCCTGAGCATGGGCTGCACCGCCTGGATCATCGACGTGCCGTCGGCCGGCGCGAACAAGCTGCACCTCTCGGCCGGCCACTGCGTCGCCACCAACCCGGTGCTCAGCTTCGCGGTGCCGAACTCGCAGGCGAACTGCGCGCTGGTCGCGCCCCCGCCGAGCAAGCAGTTCGCCATCGACACCGCGACGATGCAGTCGAGCAACGGCGGCGTCGGCAACGACTGGTGGGTCTTCCGCTGCTTCCCCAACGCCACGACCGGCCGCACCTCCTTCCAGGAACAGGGCGCGGCGTTCGCGCTCGCCGCGGCCCTGCCGGCGACGGGCACGCTGCTGCGCAACTACGGCTACGGGCTCGACGGCACCAACGTGAACAACGCCACCGGCGCCAACGGCAGCTGCTCGTGCGCGTCGGCCAACGGCACCGGCACGCGCAACCAGACGCAGCAGACGCACACCGGCCTGCTCAACCAGATCAGCGGCACCTCCCTGCGCTACGACTTCGACACCTGCGGCGGCAACTCGGGCAGCGTCGTGCTGCACGGCGCGACCGACCAGGTGCTCGGCATCCACACGCACGGCGGCTGCTCGACGACGGCGGGCAGCAACAACATCGGCACCGCGATCACGCTGCCGGCGCTGCAGGCGGCGATCGCCGCGGTCGCGCCGCCGGCGGTGGCCAACGACCTCTGTTCCGGCGCCATCGCGCTAGCGCTCGGCGCCAACGGCCCGCACGACACCGCCAACGCCGGCTCAGACACCGTCGCCTGGGGCTGCGGCGTGAACGTCGGCCGCGACCTGTGGTTCCGGTACACCGCCGCCTGCGCCGGCGCCTACACGTTCTCGACGTGCACGCCGACGCGCACGTTCGACACCGTGCTCCAGGTGCTGAGCGGCTCGTGCGGCGCGATGACCGCGCTCGGCTGCAACGACGACACGGGCCTCGCCTGCGGCACCGGCTCGACGCTGACGCTGAGCCTGACGGCCGGCACCTACTACGTCCGCGTCGGCGGCTACAGCGGCGCGAGCGGCCTGTTCGACGTCGTCGTCAGCCAGCCGATGATCTACGACGCCGGGCCTTGGCGCACCAACGCGTCGGGTGGCGCCGGCGGCGCGCCGACGAGCCTCGTGCAGACCAGCGCGCCGACGCAGCACACCATTCTCGGCTACACCGCGAGCGGCGCCTTCGCGCTGGCCGACGACTTCGTCACCAACGGCCCGTGGTGCCTCGGCGCCGTCGAATTCGTCTGCTACCAGACCAGCACGACGGCGCCGTCGATCACCGGCGTCTTCCTGGAGATCTTCGGCGGCGACCCGCAGGCCGGCGCGACGCCGATCGCGGGCAGCCCGGGTTTTGCGAACAACCTCGCGACGACGGCGGGTTACCTGGTGACCAACACGATGACGGGCGAGTACCGCGCGCTCGAAACCACGCCCACCGACGGCGCGCGGCCGCTGCAACTCGTTCGCGTCAACTTCCCGGCGAGCCTCAACCTGAACTCGTCGTCGCTGCCGGGCGGCCGCTACTGGCTGCAGGTCCGCTTCACGGGCAGCGGCGCGACGGGCCCGTTCGTGCCGCCGATCACGATCCGCAACGTCGGCGACACCGGCGACATGAAGCAGTGGAACGGCTCCGCGTGGACGCCGACGACGAGCGGCGCGTTCCCGCAGGGCATGCCGTTCAGACTCTACGGCGCGTCGCTGTCGGCGCCGGCGGCGATCACGCCGCTGTCGGGCGGCTGCGGCACAACGACGCTGACGGTCAGCGGCGCGCTGCACGCCGGCGGCTTCGTCCACGTCGAGCTCAACAACCCGAATCCGGCGTCACTCCCGCTGATCCTCATCGGCCTCAGCGACCCGAACGTCTCGTTCGCGCCGTCGTGCTCGTGCGCGCAGCACGCCACCCTCGACGTCGTGCACCTCGGCACGAGCTACCGGATCCAGGCGCCGCCGTCGCCCGCGTCGCTCGGCTTCCAGTTCTTCGTGCAGGGCGACGAGATCTTCGGCGCCACGCAGCCGTGCGACATTGGCCTGGGCTTCCGCTTCGGCCTGACCGACGGCTACCGCGTACGGCTGTACTGACGCGGGACGTCCTGACCTGGCCTCAGCCCTTCGCACTGCTGGCGTCTCAAGTGCTTGCCCCTCAAAGACGAGGACTCTCCACAGGATTATCCACGACGGGATTTCGCGCGGATGACGAAGCCGCGACGCGGCGACCGGACTTTGTCCTCGCGCGCATTGGCGAGCATCGCAATAGTCCCTGCCCAAAATGCCTCGCCGCCAAGACCTGAAGTCGATCCTGATCCTGGGTTCCGGGCCGATCGTCATCGGCCAAGCCTGCGAATTCGACTACTCGGGCGTGCAGGCGTGCAAGGCGCTGCGCGCCGACGGCTTCCGGATCGTGCTGATCAACAGCAACCCGGCGACCATCATGACCGATCCCGAGATGGCGGATCGGACCTACATCGAGCCGATCACCGCCGACGTCGTCGCCAAGATCATCGAGCAGGAGCGGCCCGACGCGATCCTGCCGACGCTCGGCGGCCAGACGGCGCTCAACTGCGCGATGCAGCTGCACGACATGGGCGTGCTGGAGAAGTTCCAGGTCGAGATGATCGGCGCGCGCCCGGCGTCGATCCAGAAGGCGGAGGGCCGCCTCGAGTTCCGCGACGCGATGGAGAAGATCGGGCTCGCCTGCGCGCGCTCGCGCCTCGCGTACTCGATGGACGAGGCGCGCAAGGCGCTCGACGAGATCGGGCTGCCGGCGGTCATCCGCCCGGGCTTCACGATGGGCGGCAGCGGCGGCGGCATCGCCTACAACCTGCAGGAGTTCGAGGAGATCTGCGCCCGCGGCCTGCAGCTGTCGCTCAACAGCGAAGTGCTGGTCGAGGAGTCGATCGCGGGCTGGAAGGAGTACGAGCTGGAGGTCGTCCGCGACAAGAACGACAACGTCATCATCGTCTGCTCGATCGAGAACTTCGATCCGATGGGCGTGCACACCGGCGACTCGATCACGGTCGCGCCGGCGCAGACGCTGAGCGACCGCGAGTACCAACTGATGCGCGACGCGGCCATCGCGTGCATCCGCGAGATCGGCGTCGACACCGGCGGCAGCAACGTGCAGTTCGCGATCAACCCCAAGGACGGGCGCATGATCGTGATCGAGATGAATCCGCGCGTCAGCCGCAGCTCGGCGCTGGCGAGCAAGGCGACCGGCTTCCCGATCGCCAAGATCGCCGCCAAGCTCGCCGTCGGCTACACGCTCGACGAGCTCGACAACGACATCACGAAGACGACGAAGGCCTGCTTCGAGCCGACGATCGACTACTGCGTCGTCAAGTTCCCGCGCTGGGCGTTCGAGAAGTTCCCGACCGCCGATTCGGTGCTGACCACGCAGATGAAGTCGGTCGGCGAGGTGATGGCGATCGGCCGCACCTTCAATGAGGCGATGCAGAAGGCGCTGCGCGGCCTGGAGACCGGCCGCAATGGCTTCGGCAACGTGCCCGGCATGCCGCACTGCAAGCCCGAGGACTGCAATGCCGAGGCGGTCCGCCCCCACCTCGCCACGCCGCGCGCCGACCGCATCGACTGGGTGCGCACGGCGATGCTCGCGGGCATGTCGAACGAGGAGATCCACGACACGAGCCGCATCGACCCGTGGTTCCTCGACCAGTTGCGCACGCTCGTCGCGCACGAGCAGGCCATCGTCGCCGCGTGCGGCAAAGGCATGCAGGCGCTGACCGCGGGCTTCCTGCGCAAGACCAAGCAGCTCGGCTTCAGCGACCGCCAGATCGCCGCGGCCTTCGCCGGCAAGGTCAGCGAGTGGACAGTGCGCGAGCACCGCAAGAAGCTCGGCGTCGTGCCCGTCTACAAGCGCGTCGACACCTGCGCCGCCGAGTACCCAAGCCACACGCCGTACCTGTACTCGACCTACGACGGAACCGAGGACGAGGCCGGCGTCGACGGCATGGCCGGTGCGCCGAAGCAGCGCGTGATCGTCCTCGGCGGCGGCCCCAACCGCATCGGCCAGGGCATCGAGTTCGACTACTGCTGCGTGCACGCCGCGCTGGCCCTGCGCGAGTTGGGCCACGAGACGGTGATGATCAACAGCAACCCGGAGACCGTGTCGACCGACTTCGACACCTCCGACATGCTGTTCTTCGAGCCGCTGACGCACGAGGACGTGATGAACGTCGTCGACCGCATCAGCCCGCGCGGCGTGATCGTGCAGTTCGGCGGCCAGACGCCGCTCAACCTCGCGCGCGGCCTGATGGAGCACGGCGCGCCGCTGGTCGGCACCAGCGTCGACTCGATCGACGCCGCCGAGGACCGCGCGCTGTTCAGCAAGCTGATCGAGGAACTGGGCATCGACCAGCCGCCGAACGGCATGGCGGCGAGCGCCGACCAGGCGATCGCGGCGGCCGAACGCATCGGCTACCCAGTGCTGGTGCGGCCGAGCTTCGTGCTCGGCGGCCGCGCGATGGAGGTGGTCTACGACCGCGCCGGCCTGCACTCGTACATGGAGCGCCACCGGGCGTTCTCCCAGGAACGGCCGCTGCTGGTCGACAAGTTCCTCGACGCCGCCATCGAGGTCGACGTCGACGCCATCGCCGACGGCGAGAACGTCGTCATCGGCGGCATCATGGAGCACATCGAGGAGGCCGGCATCCACTCCGGCGACTCCAGCTGCTCGCTGCCGCCGTACTCGCTGTCCGACGCGCTGCGCGACGAGATCGCCGAGAAGACGCGGCGCCTGGCCAAGGCGCTGAAGGTCATCGGCCTGATGAACGTGCAGTGGGCCGTGCGCGGGACCAAGGTCTACATCCTGGAGGCCAACCCGCGCGCGTCGCGCACCGTGCCGTTCGTCAGCAAGGCGATCGGCCAGCCGCTCGCCAAGATGGCCGCGCGCCTGATGCTCGGCGAGACGCTGGCGCAGGTCGGCGTCGTCGAGCGCCTGGAACCGCCGTTCTTCTCGGTGAAGGCACCGGTCTTCCCGTTCAACAAGTTCCACGGCGTCGACACGATCCTCGGGCCCGAGATGAAGTCGACGGGCGAGGTCATGGGCGTCGACGCGCGCTTCGGCACGGCGTTCGCCAAGGCGATGGTCGGCGCCGGCAACGCGCTGCCGCGCGACGGCAAGGTGTTCGTCTCGGTGCGCGACGAGGACAAGCGGCTGATCGTGCCGCTCATCGACCGCCTGCACGCGCTCGGCTTCGAGATCGTCGCCACCGGCGGCACGGCGCGCACGCTGCAGACGGCGGGCATCCTGGTGCAGCGCGTGATGAAGATCCACGAGGGCCGGCCGCACGTGCTCGACCTCGTCGTCAACCGCGAGGTCCGGCTCATCATCAACACGCCCAGCGGCCGGCGCGAGCGCAGTGACGACCGGCTGATCCGCAGCGCAGCGGTCAACCACCGCATCCCGTGCATCACCACGCTCTCGGCCGCCTCGGCGACCATCCAGGGCATGGAGGCATGGCTCAAGAAGCCACTGTCGGTGACGCCGCTCCAGCAGTACCACGGGCAGTTGACCTGATCGCGCGCGCTGACGCCTGCGGCGCGCTGGCCGGCTCCCCGGCAGCGCGCAGGCCTTCGCCGCATGAATCCGCGCCAGCCTGTCCCCTGGCTGACGATTTCCAGCAAGTAGTTGTCCGCGCCAGCCCGCCCGCGTTGTTGCCCACCTTGCACCCACTCCCGCCGACCCTCTCCGTCATCGCCCTCGTCGCCGCCGCCACGGCACAGCAACCGGGAGGGGATCCGCTCGCGCCGGCGCGGCAGGCCGTCGCCGCGTCGGCGCTGCTCGAGGACCTGGCCGCCGCGCCGATCGACGCGCCGCTGCAGGCCTTCGTCCGGACGCTGGCGGCCGACGCCGAACGCGCGACGCCGGAGCGCGTCAAGGTACGCGGCAGCAAGCGCGCCGCCCGCGCCGTCGAGTTCGCCAAGGAACCGGAGTTGCTGCCGCGGCGCGTCGAGTACCGCTTCGGCCTCGGCACGATCGCCGCCCTCGGCGACGGCAAGGCCGCCGCCAAGCCGTCGCCGGGCAAGGCCGATCCGATCACGCTGCGGCAGGCGCTGCTCGGCTGCGTGCCCGACGCCGACAAGGCGCTGGCGGCGCTGCTGCGCCGGCTCGACGTCGACGTCCGCGGCGACGCCTTCGCCGCCTTCCTACAGGGCTGGCGCAACGAGGACGAGTCGTTCTACGAGGCGCTCGACCGCACGGCCGGCACCAAGGACAGCGTGTTCTTCTTCGACGTCATGCTCGACGACTTCCGCGGCCAGTTCGGCAAGGGCGAGTCGGGGCAGAAGCTCGGCGGCGGCCTGCGGACGGCCCACGACGCGCTGCACGACGCCTTCCTCGCCTACCGCCAGTACCGCGGCTTCCGCGAGGCGATCGCGTGGTCGCTCGTGCTGCCGCCGGCGGCGCCGCTGCCGGCCCGCCTCGCCCGCTACGAGGCGAAGGCCGAGGGCGCGTACTCGCTGCGCGAACAGGCGGTGATGGCAGGCGAGGCGTTGGACCACGACGTCGAGGCCGTGGTCGCCGCGGTGCTCGCCGACGCGCCGCCGCTGCCGCAGCCGGTCTGGTCGGCGCCCTACGACCCCTACCGCGCCTGGAACGCGCGCTTCGCTGGCCTGCAGGCGCGGATGATCGAGCGCGCCGGCTCGACCGACGCCTTCCTCGCGACGGCGAGGGAACGCCGGGCGGCGCTGGCGACGACGCTGCAGACGCGCGCGACGGCGATCGTCGCCGCGCCTGCCAAGGACCGCTGACCAGCGCGTGGATGCGCGCTCGGGACGCCGCCGAAGACCGCAGGGGCATCTGTGGACACGCGCTGGCACGGCGGCGCGCGCCCGAACGCGCAGGCGCATGCCCGACGGCGTGGCCTCCCGTGACGCCGGCTCCTAGGATCGCGCCATGCCCGAAACCGCGCCGCGCCACGATTCCACGCTCGCCAAGGAAGTCGCGAGGTTCTGCCGCGCCAACGCGCCTGCCGTCCAGCGCCGGCGCGCTGACTTCGCCTCCCAACCGGTGTGGGCTGCCGCAGCGCGCACGGGCACCGAGCTGTGGCTCGACACCGGCGACGTCGACGCCGCGAACGAGCTGTGGGTCCGCGAATTCTCGGCGCTGACGACCAACAACACGCTGCTCAACAAGGAAGTGCAGAAGGGCATCTACGACGCCCTCGTGCCGGCGGCGAAGGCGCTGCTCCTGCGACTCGACCCGGCGATGCCGGTGGACCGCCTGGTGCAGGAGATCGCGTTCGTGCTCAACGCCGTGCACGGCCTCAAGCTGGTGCGCACGTTCGACGCCGACGTCTCGGTCGAACTGCACACTGCCACCGCCCACGCCGTCGACGCCGCCTACCAGTACGGCAAGCGCTTCGCCGCCATCTGCCCCGACCGCTTCATCGTCAAGGTGCCGCTGTCGCCGGCCGGCCTGCTCGCCGCGCGCCGCCTGCACGATGACGGCATCCGACTCAACTTCACGCTCGGCTTCTCGGCGCGGCAAAACTGGCTGATCGCCAGCTACAGCAAGCCGGACTGGTGCAACGTCTTCCTCGGCCGCATCAACGCCTTTGTCGCCGACAACAAGCTCGGCGACGGCAAGAACGCCGGCGAGAAGGCGGCGCTCGCCAGCCAGCGCGGGCTGCGGCGGCTGGCCAAGGAGCAGGGCAGCAAGACCAAGCAGATCGCCGCGTCGATGCGCAGCGGCCAGCAATGCGCCGATCTGCTCGGGCTCGACACCTTCACCATGCCCACCGCCGCGGCTAAGGAGTTCCTGGCCACCAACCCGCCGGCGGCGGCGCTGATCGACAAGACCGGCGGCGATCCGGCGGTCGCGTTCGCGCCGACCGCCGACGTCGCCGGCGATCGCCTCGACTGCTTCTGGACCATCTCCACGGCCTTCGAGCAGGCGGCGACCGCCGTCGGCAAGCTCGACCCCAAGTCGGCGACGGCCGACGACGTTGTGCGCACGCTCGCGGCCCACGGCGCCGGCGACCTGTTTCCGGCGTTCGCCGCCGACGAGGCGGCGCGGGTCGCCAAGGAAGGCAAGATCCCCGTGCACGCCAGCTGGCGCGACCGCGTGCGCGCCGGCTCGGCGAGTTGGGACGGCGTGCTGACCGCGGCCGCGCTGGCGAGCTTCACCGTCGACCAGCAGGCGCTCGACGACCGTATCCGCCGCTTCCTCTGAGCCCCCGGGACGACATGACACCGCCGGCTCCTGGCTGGCCCTTGTCGGCCGCCATCGCGGCGCCGAAGCGCCCGCGCCGACGAGCGACGGTTCGAGGACGTGCACTGGCGGCGCGCGCCGCGCGCGCCCGCCGAGGAACGCGGCATGCGCTGGCTCGGCGAAGCGGCCCGCCTGGGCTGCGGCAACGTCGGCTGGCTCGCGATCGGGCCGGAGTTCGAGCCGCTGCTGGCGCTGCCGGGTTTCGACGCCGTGCGGCGACAGCCCGTGGGCAACGCGCGGAAGGCGACCGCCGACCGCTGCGGGACATCCCGTAGCGACGCCCGGGAACCGCGCCGCGGCAACGGCGTTACCGCGGCGCCGCACGGCCTAGGCCCCCCCCCGGTCGGACTGGCAGAATCAATGAGCCATCGCGGCCCGCGCTTCGTTGCAGGCCGCTCGCAGGAACCCAGCATGCGCCACCCCGCCGCCCCCCGCCTCCCGCTCGCCCTGTTGTCCTTCGCCGCGCTGATCGCGGCCCTGAGCGCGCAAGGCGCGCCGATCGGCTTCGAGGAGCGCTGGGCGCTCGCCGACGACCGCGCCGCGCTGGTGGCGACGCTGATCCAGGGTTCGCCGGAGTGGCACTACTGGCGCTGCCGCGAGCGCCTCGACGCGCGCGACTTCGCCACCGTGCGCCGCCTGCTGGCCGAGTGGCAGGCGCGGCACGGCGAGTCGACGCAGTGGCGCGAGATCCGCGATCGCGAGCTGCTGCTCAGTCACGCCAGCGACCCGCAGCGGACCTTCCAGCAACTGCGCGCGCGGATGGGCTACACGTACGGCCAGCGTCCCGACGACGAGACGCGACAGGAACCGCTGCCGACGCGCCTCGACCCGGCGCTGCTGTCGCCGACGACCCTGGCGCAGCGCGCGCGCGAGCGCCACCCGGACAGCGTCAACGGCTTCGCCGACCTCGCGCTGCCCGGGCTCGCCACGGCCGAGCTGACCGACGCGCAGCTCACGTCGCTGCTCGGCCGCCTGCAGCGGGCCGACGTCGACAACCTGCCGCAGCTCGTCGTCCGCCAGTCGCGCACGCGCTTCGCTTCGCCGTTCGGCTCGCTGACCGTGCACAAGCAGATGAGCCTGCCGCAGCTCGAGGAATGCGCGCGCCTGCTGCCCGACCTGTTGCGCCAGCCGAAGTTCGTCGAAGCCTGGCTCGATTGCCTGGCGCCGTCGAGCGACCAGTCGCTCGACGACCCGACGACGCGCGCGGCGCACCTCGCCGGGCTGTGGGAGTTCGCGCAGCGGCTGCCGGCGCAGTTCAACTCGCTCAAGGCGCACGTGCTGCACTGGCAGCTGCGCCTCGACCTCGCCCAGGGCACGCTCGACAAGGAGCGCTTCCTCGCCTACCTGCGGCTGCCGCGCCGCAGCGGCCCGGTGGCGCGCACGCGCCTGGAGGCCTTCCCGCGCGCCGACGAGCACGTCGACCTGCGCCGCGCCTTCGACACCGGCTTCGCCGCGGTCGGCGACGACACCGGGCTCTTGCGCGCGTGCCTGGAGCGCCTGTTCGCCGCTGAGGACGCCTTCGAGCCGTACGCCGAGTGGCTGGACGGCGCCTGGACCAAGGCCGTGCTCGCCGAGACCAAGCTGATGCTCGGCCAGGGCGACCCGCAGCGCTGGTACGGCCTGCTCGACGACCCGACGCGCCTCGAGGCGCTGCGGCAGCGCGTCGAGATCCGCTTCGCCGCCGAGCAGAAGACGCGCTTCGCCGCGAACGACACGGTGTCTCTGCTCGTCGACGTGAAGAACGTCAAGAAGCTCGTGGTGAAGGTCTTCGCCGTCGACGCCTTCCGCTACCACGTCGAGAAGCAGAAGGAGGTCGACGCCACCATCGAGCTCGACGGCGTCGTGCCGAGCTTCGAGCAGGCGCAGGACCTGACCGAACCGGAGATCCGCCGCGTGCGCCGCACGTTCGACCTGCCGATGCTGACCGAGCCGGGCACCTACGTGGTCGAGTTCGTCGGCGGCGGCATCAGCAGCCGCGCCGTGGTGCACAAGGGCAGTCTGCGCGCGGTCGGCCGCCTCACCGCCGCCGGCCACGCCTTCGCCGTGTTCGACGAGGCCGGGGTCCGCGTCCGCGACGCCGTGGGTTGGTACGGCGGCCGCGAGCTCGCCGCCGACGCGCGCGGCGAGATCCACCTGCCGTTCACCAGCGAGGAGGCGCCGCGCAAGCTGGTCCTCGCGCACGGCAACCGCTCGGCGATCGCGCCGTTCGTGCACCGCGCCGAGTCGTTCGACCTGAGCGCCGGCGCGCACATCGAGCGCGAAGAACTGGTCGCCGGCCGCACGGCGAAGCTCGTGCTGCGGCCGTGCCTGCGCATCGCCGGGCGCGAGGTCTCGCTCGGCCTGCTCGAAGGCGGCGCGACGCTGGCGCTCTCCGCCACCGACCTCGACGGCCGCGCGACGCTGCAGGAGGTGCGCCTGCCCGAGCTGCGCGACGGCCGCGAACTCACGCACGAACTGGCCGTGCCCGAACGGCTGCAGCGCCTCGCCGTCAGCCTGCGCGGCAAGGTCAAGGCGCAGGACGGCAAGCTGGTCGACGTCGCGACGGGGACGACGGACTTCGTCGTCAACGGCATCGACCAGGGCGCTGGCACCGCCGCGCCGATGCTGCTGGCGACGCCGGACGGCTTCGCGCTCGAACTGCGCGGCAAGGACGGCGAGCCCAAGGCCGGCCGCACGGTCGACCTCGAGCTGCGATTGCGCGACTTCGTCGATCCGGTGCAGGTGGCGCTGCAGACCGACGCGGCCGGTCGCATCGCGCTCGGCGGCCTGCCGGGCGTGCTGCAGCTGACCGCGCGGACGGCCGGCTACCAGGGCCGCTTCGACCTGCCGCAGGCGCGCGCCACCTGGCCCGACGTCCTGCACGGCCGCGCCGGCGAGACGCTGCGGCTGCCGTGGCGCAGCGACGCGACGACGCCGTCGCGCATCGAGCTGTCGCTGCACGACAACCGCATTGATCGCTTCGGCAACCTCGCGGTCGTCGACGGCTTCCTCGAGCTGCGCGGCCTGCCCGCCGACGACTTCACGCTCGTCGACCACGTCAGCGGCCAGCGCGTGCGCGTGCGCGTCACCGACGGCGCGGCCAGCGACGGCTGGCTCGCCAACCGCGAACGCATCCTCGAGGCCACCGATCCGGCGCCGCTGCAGCTGCAGCCGCTCGCCATCGAAGGCGACGAGCTCGTCGTGCGCGTCGCCAACGCCACGCCCGACACGCGCGTCCACGTCGCCGCCGCGCGCCACCTGCCGGACCGCGCGCTGTTCACGGCCCTCCACGCGCCGATGCCGCCGGAGGCCGCGGTGGAGTACGCCGCGTCGTCGGACAGCCAGTTCGAGTCGGGCCGCGAGCTCGGCGACGAGTTGCGCTACGTCATGGAACGGCGCTTCCAGCAGAAGCACCCGGGCAACATGCTCGCCCGGCCCGGCCTGCTGCTGAATCCGTGGGCGACGCAGGACACCACCAACGCCGCAGTCGGCATCAGTGGCGGCGCGGGCCGCGGGTACGGCGGCCGCGGCGGCGCTGCGCGCAAGGCGGCGTCGATGTCGCCCGGCCCGGCGGGCGAGGCCCGGCCCGGAGAAACGGCGCCGGCGGACCACGCCAACCTCGACTGGCTCGCGGGCAGCGGCGCGCTGCAGGCCAACCTCGCGCCCGACCGCGACGGCGTCGTGCGCGTCAAGCTCGCGGCGCTCGGCAGCGGCGGCTTCGTGACCGCGCTGGCGATCGACGGTCCGCAGCGCGCGCAGCGCCAACTCGTCCGCGCCGAGGCCCCGGCGACCGTGCGATCGCGCGCGCTCGCCAAGGCGCTCGACGCGGCGACGCCCAAGGTCGAACAGAAGCGCATCGAGTTCTTGCCGGCGGGCAAGGCGGTCGAACTCGCCGACCCGCGCGGCGCCGAGGTCGCGATCCACGACACGCTCGGCGACGGCTACCGCCTGCTGCAGTCGGTCGCGCGCAACGACGAGTTCGCGAAGTTCGCGTTCCTCGGCGACTGGGCGGCCAAGTCCGCCGACGAGAAGGCGACGCTCTACCGCGAGCACGCCTGCCACGAGCTGCACTTCTTCCTGTTCCGCAAGGACCGCGCGTTCTTCGACGCGGTGATCAAGCCGTTCCTGCAGCAGAAGCTGGAGAAGGACTTCCTCGACCGCTGGCTGCTCGACGAGGACCTGACCGGCTACCTGCAGCCGTGGGCGTTCGCGCGCCTGTGCCTGGTCGAGCGCGTGCTGCTGGCCCAGCGCCTCGACGCCAGCGGCCGCGCGCGCATCGCCCGCACCGTGCGCGACGCGCTGCAGCTGCGCCCGGCCGACGTCACGCGGCTCGGCGAGCTGTTCGCGCAGGCGCTGGTGCTCGACGCGATGGACGGCGACGCGGGCAGGCAGGCCGACAAGATGCTCGCGCAGCTGAACAAAGAGCTGGGTGAGGTCGCGGAGGCCCGGAACGTTGTGCGGCGCTTTGGCGAGCAGCAGGAAGCGGGCGCGCCGCCCGCCGCGGGCGGCGCACCGGCGCCCGCCGGCCCGACGACCGGCGGCGCGGGCGGCCCCGAGGACCGCGGTCCCGGCAAGCCGGGCGGCGGCGCCAAGGGCGGCGAACTCAAGGACGACGCCGGGCGACCCGGCGCTGGCGACGAGAAGGCCAAGGCCGACAACGCCTTCGACAGCAACCAATGGAACAGCGCGGCTGGCCTCGGCTACGGCAGCAGCCAGCTCGCGGCCGAGCGCGCCCAACGCGCCCGCGGCGACGCGCCGGCGCTGTTCCGCGCCGTCGCCAGCACGCAGCGGCTCGTCGAGAGCAACTGGTGGCGCATGCAGGCCGGACAGGTCGGCGCCGACGCCGTGGCGCCGAACCGCTTCTGGGCCGAGTTCGCCGAGGCGAAGCCGGGCCTGCCGTTCGTCTCGACCGCGCTCGCCGAGGCGAGCGGCACCTGCATGGAAATGCTGATGGCGCTCGGCGCCATCGACCTGCCGTTCACCGCCGGCAAGCACGAGTACGCGCCGGGCCGCTTCACCGCCGGCAGCCCGCTGCTGCTGGTGCGCAAGGAGGTCGTGTCGGCCGAGGCCGCCGCGGCGCAGGCGCCGCTGCTGATCGGCCAGAACTACTACCGGCTCGACGAGCGCCACCGCATGGTCAACGGCGAGCAGCGCGACGCCTTCGTCACCGACGAGTTCCTCGTCGACGTGCCGTACGGCTGCCAGGTGGTCGTCACCAACCCGACGTCGACGCCGCGCACCGTCGACCTGCTGTTGCAGGTCCCGCAGGGAGCGCTGCCGGTGCAGCAGGGCTTCTGGACGCGCGGCAAGCCGACGCAACTCGGCGCCTACGCGACGGCGACCGTCGACTACGCGTTCTACTTCCCGGCTGCCGGCAGCTTCCCGCACTTCCCGGCGCACGCGTCGCAGAAGGACAAGGACGGCGTCGATCGCCACGCCACTGCGGCGCCGGCGAAGACGCTGGCCGTCGTGGTGACGCCGAGCAAGGTCGACGCCGCGTCGTGGGAACACGTCTCGCAGCGCGGCACGGCCGCCGAGGCGCTCGCGTGGCTCGAACGCGAGAACGTGCACGCCGTGCCGCTCGCGCGCCTCGCCTGGCGCATGGCCGACAAGGAGTTCTTCGCGCAGGCGCTGGCCGCGCTGCGGACGCGCCACGCGTTCGACGAGACGCTGTGGTCGTTCGCGCTGCTGCACGGCGACGCGCAGGCGACCCGCGAGCTGCTGCAGCGCGTCGGTCGCAACCTGCTCGAGGTCGGCATGGCGATCGATTCGCCGCTGCTGACGATCGACCCGATCGCCGAGGACGCCATCGAGCAGGCCGAGTTCGCGCCGCTGGTGCACGCCCGCGCCCACCGGCTCGGCGACCGGCGCGTGATCGGCAACCCGGCGATGATGGCCCGCCACCAGCAGCTGATGGCGTGGCTCGGCTACCAGCCGAAGCTCGGCGCCGAGCACTGGCTGCGCGTCTGCCAGTTTCTCGCCCTGCAGGACCGCATCGACGACGCCGTCGCCGCGTGGCAGCGCATCGACGCGAGCCAGCTGGCGAGCCTGCTGCAGTACGACTACCTGACCGCGTGGCTGTCGTGCTGCACGGGCGAGACCGCCCGCGCGCGCGAACTGGCGACGCGTCACCAGGACCACCCCGTCGCGCACTGGCGGCAGCGCTTCCGCGACGTGCTGGCGACGCTCGACGAGGCCGACGGCAAGGTCGCTGGCCCGGACGCCGGCGCGACGGTCGATCCGGCGGCGAAGGCCCCAGCGCTCGAGCTCTCGGTCGTCGACGGCGCCGTGCAGGTCGCGGCGCGCAACGTCGCCCGCGTCGAGCTGCGCTGGTACGAACTCGACGTCGAGTTCGCCTTCTCGGCGCAGCCATTCGCGGCGGCTGAGGGCACGGCGGCGGCCTTCGTGCGGCCGACGCTGATCGAGACGCGCGACGTTCCGGCAGGACAAGATCCGCTCGCCATCGCGCTGCCGGAGCGCTTCCGCCAGCGCAACGTGCTCGTCGAGGCGCGCGCCGGTGGACTGGTGCGCAGCCAACACGTCTTCGCCAACGCGCTCGACGCGCGCTTCCTCGAGTCGATGGGCCAGGTCGTCGTCACCGCGCGCGGCGCCAAGACGCCGGCGCCGAAGGTCTACGTCAAGGTGTTCGCGCGCCTTCCCAACGGCGCCGTGCGCTTCCACAAGGACGGCTACACCGACCTGCGCGGCCGCTTCGACTACGCGTCGCTGTCCGACGACCCCAACGCCGGCGCGACGCGCTACGCGGTGCTGGTGCTCGACGAGCAGCGCGGCGCGGTCATCCGCGACATCGCGCCGCCGGCGAAGTGAGGCGGGGCGGCGCGCTGCCGCCCGGAAACGCCGCGCGGCCGGAGGTCCGGCCGCGTGCGCTGCTGTCCTTGGACCGCTCCCTGCCGACTGCGCCGCAGTCGCCGCAGCCGGTCACGAGCCGCCGGTGTCCAGCGGCGGACCGCTGCTCGCACCGCTGCTCGGGGGACCCTTCTTCTTGCTCTTGCTGATCCGAGGCCGACCGGCCTTGGTGCCGCAGCCTTCTCATTCACTCGGTAGCGGCAGGCCCTGCAGGTCCTCGATCTCCATGCGCGCGAGGCGGATGGCTGCTTCGACGTCGCCTTGGTGCTTCTGCTTGCTGGCGGCATCGCCGGCCTGCTCGGCGAGCAGGCGGTAGTTTTGGCGGGCGGCCTCGATCTCCGGCTCCCACTCGGCGCGGTCGAGGCCTTCGAGGCGCATCAACCACGTGCTGTAGAACTGGGCGCGGGCGAGGGCTTCGCGCGCCTCGGCCAGCAGGCGCGGGTCGGTCGTCGACTCGCCGGACATCTGCTCGACGAGCGTCTCCAGCTCCTCGCGAGCGGTCGGCAGGTCGCTCGCCAGCATGCGGGCCTTGTTGAGCTCGATCTGGATGCGCTGCGCGGTGCGCGCGTCGACCGCGTCGGGGTTCTTCGGCAGCGCCTTGAGCGCCTGGTCGTACAGCTTGACCGCGCCCTTCCAGTCGGCGCCGTCCGCGGCGGCGTGCGCCGCGACGAGGACCGCGTCGGCCTCTTCGAGCACCAGACGGTCCTGGCCAGGACCTTCATGGTAGGCCCACGCGCCGATCGGCAGCGCGAGCCAGGTCACCAAGAGGAGGTTTCGCATGCTTGGGCTCCGTCGGAAACGGGCGCGATGGCCGAACGCGCCGAGCGCGCGCTCATCACCGACGCGGAAGTCTATCGGCAGGCGGCAGCCAGTGGGCAGCGGCGCGCCGGAAAGTTGCATCGGCGGCACACGCCAGCACGGCGCCGACGGCGTATGCGACGAGGTCCGCCGCCTTGGCACCGTGGCCGAGCAGCAGGGCGCCGACCGCCGTGCCTCGCAAGGACAGGAGCCACGGCCAGTCCAGCAGCTGCGACGCCTCGACCGCGGCCGACAGCAGCCAGGCCGCGGCCGCGAGCCGCCCGCCGGCCGCCGCCGGGACGGCAAAGACGCCGAGCCAGAACGCCGCGACGGTCCACAGCGCGTCGCCGGTGTGTTCGGCGAACACGCCGGGCAGCGGGAAGCGCCGCGACAGCAGGCCGAGCGCGATCGTCGTGGCCAGGGCCAGCGCCACGACCGGGCGCCGGCGCGGCGGCGGCGACG